>JAFEFM010000461.1 GCA_018240585.1 Pseudomonadota bacterium | reverse complement strand
GGCGTGAGGCCGTGCGGCACCGCGCGCGCACCGGTCTCGGTCAGCATCAGCACCTTGTCCTCGGTGACGGCGGTCCTGAGCGGGGCGCCCTTTTCCTTCCAGTCGGGGATCAGCTCGGTGAGCGCACGCGGGTCCATCACCGCGCCCGACAGGATGTGGGCGCCGATCTCGGCGGCCTTCTCGATCAGGCACACCGACACGTCCTGGCCCTTGGCCGCGGCCAGTTGCTTGAGCTTGATCGCCGCGGCCAGCCCCGCGGGGCCGCCGCCGACGATCAGCACGTCAAATTCCATCGATTCGCGTTCCACGCTCATCTTCGTTCCCTCACTTGCTCGAATGCATGCGGATCGCGCTCACCCGGCTGCCGCGACACGCCAGTCGGAGACGATGCCCTGTTCGAGCGCAAAGGCTTGCGCCTGGATGGTCCGCCGCTGGAAACGCCCTGCCTCTGGCGCGGTTGCCAGCCAACGGATTACCGCGGCCGGGATTTCGGGCGGAGCCGAACCGTTGCGCAGCGCGATGACGCCTTTCTCGCCGATGGTGGCGCGGAGCGCCTCGGTGGTCACGACGCCTGGATTGATCGTGAATGCACGAATGCCGCGATCGCCGAACTCGGCCACCAGCACACCCGACAGCCGAGACACCGCGGCCTTGCCGGCACCGTAGGCATAACCCCATCCGCCCTTGCCCGCCGCCACCGGCGGGTCGCTTTCACCGGCGCCAGAAGTCACGTTGATGATCGTCGCCCCGCCCTGCTCCACCATCCTCGGCAGCAAGGTTTGTGTCAGCGCGACCGGCGCCATTACGTAGCCCTGAAAGACGCGTTGCAGCGTATCGCGGCCCAGGGACATGAAAGGCAGATTGAGATCGCTGCCCTGGTAGATCGCGTTATTGACGAGGACATCGACCCGGCCAAAGTGCTCCAGCACCGCGGCGGCGGCTGCGCACACCGACTGCTCGTCGAGCAGATCCATGCGCACGGCAAACGCCTCACGTCCGAGCGCCCGCACCGCATCAGCCGTTGTCGCAAGGCTCCCCGCCAGCGGTCGCCCATCGGCGTGAGTGAGCGCATGTGCGTGGGTTTCGCCTTCTTCTACCGTCCGCGCACTCAACGCCACATCAAATCCTGCACGCGCGAAGGCCAGCGCCGTTTCGCGACCGATTCCCCGGCTGGCGCCGGTAATGAAAGCCACCTTGTTCATTGCGATTCCCTGATCTCGGATCCTGCATCCAGTCTAGGCGCAGGATGGATGGGCTCCATCGTCGGTTTGGACCATGGAAAGAAAAACCGGCCGCTTGCGGCCGGTTCGAAGTTCCCGTGCGCGCCCCAGACGGCCGATCGTCAGTAACGATCGGTACGACTCATCGCGTCCATGCCGCCATCGACGAAAATGACCGTTCCATGCACGAAGCTCGCCTGCTCGGACTGCAGGAAAAGCACGACATTGGCAATCTCGGCCGGCACGCTGTTGCGGCCGATCGGCGCGACGAAATTGCGGATCGCCTCGCCGAAGCGTGCGTCGGCGCGCGACGCATCCAGCAGCGGCGTCTCGACCGCGCCCGGCGCGACGACGTTGATGCGGATGCCTTGCGGTCCGAGTTCCACCGCCTTCCGGCGCGCAAACACCGTAACGGCGTACTTGGAACCGGCGTAGGCAGCCTGCGGCATCGCCATGGCATCCGCCTGGGCCAGCGCAGCCGGCTCGTCGTTCGCCAGCATCGCCGCCACCATCGGCAGCCGGTCCATGCCAGGGTGGACCGAGGCCACCGATCCGATCAGCGTGATTGCCGGCTTGATGCCACGTGTCAGCGCGCCCTGCAGCCCATCGACGAGGTCGGTCATGCCGAAGAAGTTCACCCCGACGATCACACTGCTCGATGGCGCGGTCGGCCCCAGCCCGGCGCAACACACGAGGCCGTCGAGGGTGCCGCCGCAAGCAGCCAGGGCCGCTTCGACGGCTGCCCTGCGGCCTGTCGCGGAGGATAGATCGGCGACGATATCGGCGTTCTGCCGGTCGATGCTGATGACGCGATGTCCCGCGCGCTCGAGCTGTTCGCAAACGGCTGCGCCAATGCCGGAGGCAGAGCCGGTGACGACGGTAACGGCCATGAAAGACTCCTGGACGCCCGGATCGGGCCAAAACGAAGGTTGCACAGTATCCGGGCGCCCCATCTCCGCCCGCATCGTCCGGGCGGACTAATCGGAGCCCGCCGCATTCACCCTAAAATTGCGACCCGACACCTTATTTGGGAATTGCGCGCAATGACACCATCGAAGCCCCTCATCGTCGCCGTGATGCTGGGCGCGACCCTGCCGACGAGTGCGCCCATGGCCGCGGACAAGGCACCGGTTGCCACTGCGCCAACCAAGGCCGTGAGCGAAGCCGTCAGGGTCCAGGCGCTCCTCGATCGCGCCGAGAACCATCTGCGCGACGCCGGCGATCAGGCCATGGCCAGCTTCAGCCGCGCGGGTGAATTCGCCGATGGCGACCTCTATGTCTATGTGCTCGACATGCAGGGCAATTTCCTGGCGAGTGGCGGCAGTTCCACCACACTGATTGGACGCAATGTGATGGATCTCACCGATTCCGGCGGGCGTCCGTTCATGCGGGAGATTCTCGACGGCGCAAGGACACGGACCAGCGGGCAGGTCGAATACCGCTGGAGCAATCCGCTGCGCGGCACAAACGAGCCGAAGATCGCCACCTATCGCCGTGTGCGCGACCACGTGCTGGTGGTGGGGTATTACGCACCGAACGCCAGTTTCGAGATGGCGAAGTCCCTCGTCTGGCGCGCGGTGCACGACCTCAAGGTCAATGGCGAAGGTGCTTTCAGCCACTTCAACAGTGTGAATGGCGGGTTCGTGCAGGACGACCTCTACGTCTTCGTGATCGGCGTCGAGGATGGGCTCATCCATGCCAACGGTGGCCAGCCGCGCGTGATTGGCCGCAAGGCGAGCGAACTCGTCGACATCAACGGCAAACACTTCGCGAGTGAAATGATTGCTGTTGCGAAGGACAAGGGCGAGGGAGAAATCCGCTACACCTTCCGCAATCCGGTCACCCAGCGTCACGAGAGCAAGCGGGCCTACATCGTGCGAGTCGGCAAATACCTGGTTGGCTCGGGCGCCTACCTCAGCACAGCGCAATAGGCGTCCTCCGCGGGCGCATCGATGATGCGGCCCCGCCCTGCAGCCGCACACCTTGGGCACCGTGGCGGCGTTGTGCGCTCAGCTATGGCGACTCAGGGCCGCAACGCTGTTGAGCATGATGCGCACCAGTTCGGTCTGGCGCCGCACGCCGGTCTTCGAAAAGATGGAACGAAGATGCGCGCGCGCCGTGTTGCGCCGGATGTTGAGCGCCTCGGCGGCCTCCTCAAGCGACAAGCCGTTGGCGAGTTCCATGGCCAGTGCGGTTTCGGCCGGCGTCAGATTGAAGAGCTGTTTCGCGGTGGCCGTGCTCGCCAGTGACTTGCCTGTCGCATCGCGGATATATACCACGACCGACGGCTGCCCCTTGCCCTCCGCCCACTCCTGGGACGGCACCGGTTCGACGACCACGCCGAGGCTGACCTGCCCCGACGGTCGCGACACCGACATCGCCGATGCCACCGCGAGCGGATCGCCGCCATGGCGGGCAAAGGCATTGCGAATCAACTGCTGAAGTTCGCGGTTGTCGCTTGGATAGGACGCTTCCAGCCGACCGCCGACGAGCTTCAGCCCGTCGTTGGCCGCGAGCAACTCCCGCGCAATGAGATTCTGTTCGAGCACCTTGCCGCTCTCGTCGAGCACGATGGTGCCGACCGACAGCCTGCCGATCGCCTGCGAATACAGCGTCCCCATCGATTCGCTGCGATCGAGCAGGTTATGGATGTGCAGTGCGCGCCGCAAATGCGGCAACAAGGCTTCGCAACGTGCGCGATCCAGCGCACTGAACTTGGGCGCCGTCTCGCCGCGCGTGATGCGAAAGCGCAACTTGCCCGCATCGGGCGTCGAGATGTCTGCACCCATCACGTGAAACACGTCCACCGGCGCACACCAATGCACGTAATACGGCGTGCGCCGCCACTCGGCTTCCGTCATCAGGTCCTCGACGGTGAACACCTTGTCGATTGGCTGGTTGACGAAGGGCGTCATCGAATGGCCGTAGGGGAGATAGGTGACCTTGTCGCCCCCCTCCACGCCCACGGCGATCATCAGGCCCAGGTTGCTTTCGTCCGGGCTGCGCAGGATCAGGGTCACGTAGTTGGCCTGGAACAGCTCGCGAAACATTTCCAGCGCCGCGCCCCAACGACGACTGTCCAGCGACGCGTCATACAGCGCCGACACCATGCGGTCGTATGCGCCGAGTTCCATTTCAAGCTTGATCAAGACCCTTCCCCTCAGGATTCCGCTTGGCGGGCACAGCGGCCCGCCTCGCTCGAACTGCCTCAGACCGCCGGCAGTTGTGACGTGAACGCCGGCACGGCCTCGAACAAGTCGGCCACCAGCCCGTAGTCGGCGACCTGGAAGATCGGCGCATCCGGATCCTTGTTGATGGCGACGATCACCTTCGAATCCTTCATGCCCGCCAGGTGCTGGATGGCACCGGAGATGCCTACCGCGACGTAGAGCCCAGGGGCGACGATCTTGCCCGTCTGCCCCACCTGATAGTCGTTGGGCACGAAGCCCGCATCGACCGCCGCGCGCGATGCGCCGAGCGCCGCACCGAGCTTGTCCGCAAGCGGGTCGAGCACGCGGTGGTAGTTTTCACCGTTGCCCAATCCGCGTCCTCCCGAGACGACGATGGAAGCCGCACCGAGCTCCGGACGTTCGGACTTGCTGAGTTCGCGGCCAAGGACGCGCGACAGCGCAAGATCCGGCCCCGCGGAAGGGGTTTCGACCTCGGCGCAGCCACCGGCGCCCGCCGCATCGAATGCCGTGGTCCGCACCGTCAGCACGTCGATCGCCTGGTCCGATTCCACTGCCACGACAACGTTGCCGGCGTAGATCGGACGCTCGTAGCGCCCGGGCGCCCTGATCGCCACCACGTCCGATACCGCAGCCACGTCGAGCAGCGCCCCGATGCGGGGCGCCAGATTCTTGCCGAAACTCGACGCGCCAGCAAGCACGGCACGGTAGCCGCGCTCGGCGACGATGCGCACTACCAGCGCAGCCAGGTTCTCGGCCAGCGGTTCGGCGTAGTGCGCCGCATCCACCTTGAGGATGCGCGCAACACCCGCGACGCTCTGCGCCTGCGTCACCGCCGCGTCACAGGCATGGCCGGCAACCAGCACCTCGACCTCACCGCCGAAACTGGCTGCGGCCGTCACGGCATTGAGCGTCGCCGTCGCCAGACGGCCGTTATCGTGTTCTGCAATCACCAGGATCTTCATCATCCGCCTCAGATCACCTTCGCTTCGTCGCGAAGCTTGCTCATCAGTTCGGCCACGTCGGCCACCTTCACGCCGCCCTTGCGCGCAGCCGGTTCGGCATGGTGCACGTGGCGCAGGCGCGGCGCGATGTCGACGCCCAGTTCGGTTGCCGACACCACGTCCAGCGGCTTCTTCTTCGCCTTCATGATGTTGGGCAGGGTGGCGTAGCGCGGCTCGTTCAGGCGCAGGTCTGCGGTGACCAGCGCAGGCAGTTTCAGTTCGAGCGTTTCGAGGCCGCCGTCGACTTCGCGGGTGACGTTCACCTTGTCGCCCGCCACGACTACCCGCGACGCAAACGTCGCCTGTGCCCACCCCAGCAGCGCCGCCAGCATCTGCCCGGTCTGATTCGCGTCGTCATCGATCGCCTGCTTGCCGCAGATCACCATCTGCGGCTGTTCCCGCTCGGCCACCGCCTTCAGCAGCTTGGCGACGGCGAGCGGTTGAAGCTCGACATCGGTTTCGGCCAGGATCGCGCGGTCCGCGCCCATCGCCAGCGCACTGCGCAGCGTTTCCTGGCTGGCGGAAGCCCCGCAACTGACGACCACGACTTCGGTCGCCACGCCGGCCTCGCGCATGCGAACGGCCTCTTCCACCGCAATCTCGTCGAAAGGATTGATGGACATCTTCACGCCGGCCAGTTCGACACCACTCTGGTCCGACTTGACCCGCACCTTCACGTTGTAGTCGACGACCCGCTTCACGGGTACAAGGATCTTCAAGGTTTTCTCCCTGATGGTCTTGGAAAACGGAAACGATGCTCACGCGCGCGGCGTCTTGCGACGCTGCACCACGGCATCTGGATTGCAACTGGCGACGCGCCGGCCGTCCTGGGGATCACGCACGCAGCGCCGCCGCGACCGGGTAGTCGGTATAACCTCGCGCGCCGGGGGTGTACAAGGTATTGCGGTCGAGGCTCGCCAGCGGCAACTCATCACGCAGGCGACGGACGAGGTCGGGGTTGGCGATGAAATGGCGGGCGAAGGAGATCGCCTCCCCCTGCCCTGCCACGATCGCGGCTTCGGCCGTGGCGGCGTCGAAGCTGTCGTTCAGGATCAACCCTTCGCCGAAGCCCTTGCGGGCCAGCGTGAAGGCGTCGATCTCGGGCTCGGCGGCACGCATCACATGCGCGTAGGCGAGGCGCAGACCCGAGGCCTGCCGCAGCAATTCGGCATGGGTGGCGACCGTGTCGTCGTCGCGAATGTCGTTGTAGGTGTTGCCGACGCGGAAACGCAGACCGACCCGGCCGGCGCCGATCGCATCCGCCATCGACGCCAGGCACTCCACCGCAAAGCGCACGCGGTTCGCGGCGCTGCCCCCGTATTCGTCACTGCGCTGGTTGGTGCCGGAGCACATGAACTGCATCGGCAGGTAGCCGCTGGTGCAGTGCAGCTCGACGCCGTCGAAACCTGCTTCGCGCGCATTGATCGCCGCCCGGCGATGCTCGGCCACGACCGCACGCACCTCCTCCGTGCTCAAGGCGCGCGGCATGTCGTAGGGCTGCATGCCCGCGGCGTCGGTGAACACCTCGCCCGCTGCGCGGATCGCCGACGGCGCGACGGTGTCGACGCCCTCGCCCTTGATGTGATGGCTGCCGATGCGGCCGGCGTGCATGATCTGCAGCACGATGCTGGCACCGCGCGCATGCACCGCATCGGTCAGCTTGCGCCAGCCGGCGACCTGCGCTGCGGTCGCGATACCGGGCTGTCGGCAGTATGCCTGCCCGGCCGCGCTGGGCCACGTGCCCTCGGCCACGATCAGGCCGGCATCGCCACGCTGCGCATAGTGCTCGACCATCAGTTCGCCGGGTACGCCCTGTGCATCGGCGCGATTGCGCGTCATCGGCGCCATGACGACCCGATTCGCCAGTTCGATCTCGCCGAGCTTGAGAGGACTGAAGAGATGTGGAAAGGCGGTCATACCGGGTCTCACAGTGCGGTCACGAGCACCGAGGAGCGGCCGCCATCCACCGGCAGGCTGGCGCCGGTGATGTAGGACGCCTCGTCGCTGGCAAGGAACAGGATCGCGTTGGCGAGCTCTTCCGGGCGACCTACCCGCCCCATGGGAATCAGCTTCTCGGTGTTCCTGCGCGAAGCCGCATCGGCGAGCATGCCGGCCGTGGCCGGAGTCTCGACGACCGCCGGAATCACCACATTCACGCGGATGCCCTGCGGCGCGCCTTCCGCCGCGGCCGCGCGCGAAAAATTGTCGATTGCCGCCTTGGCTGCCGAATAGCCCGCCATCCACGGCGTACCGAGCGAACCGCAGATCGACGACACATTGACGATCGCCCCGCCCTTCCCCTTCATCAGCCGCATCGCCGTGCGCGTGCCCCAGAACGTCCCGTCGACCGACGTCGAGAAGTTCGCATGCCAGTCGGCGGTGCTCGTCTCCTCGATGCTGCCCCAGGTGTAGGCCATGGCATTGTTCACCAGCACGTCGAGGCTGCCGTGGCGCTGCGCAGCCGACTCGATCGCCGCGACGAAACCTGCCTCGTCGCTGACATCGGCTACCACCGCATCGGCCTTTCCTCCCGCCGCGCCGATGCGTGCGGCGAGCTCTTCGAGCGGTTCGCGCCGTCGGCCGCAGATCACGACCGTCGCCCCTTCCTGGGCGAACCGCATCGCCGTCGCCGCACCGATTCCGCTGCCGCCGCCCGTCACGAAGGCAACCTTGCCCTGCATACGCCCCGTCATGAAGCCTCTCCTCGTCCTGGTGGCCGGAGAATCCGGCCTCTTCATCTGCACGGCGCCAGCTTAGGAGCGCGCGCACTGCGCGCCATCGTCCAATGGGACTAGCGCGCGAAGGCGCCTGGCTGCACAAACCCGTTGAAAACAAAAGGGGGCGACCCGAAGATCGCCCCCAATCGATGCCGGCGCGGTCGCACCCTAACCGGGGAAACGCACCCGCACCCGCTCGCTCGTCGGCAGCGCCTGGCAGCTCAGCGTCCAGCGCTTGGCCAGATCCTTGGCGTCCAGCACCTCGTTGTGCCGCAAGTGCACCTCGCCTTCGACGACCTGGCACATGCAGGACGCACACATCCCCGCCTGGCAGGAATGCGGCGCGTTGATGCCTGCCTTCAGCGCGGCGTCGAGCAGGGTTTCCGTGCCGGCTACGGTCAGGGTGTGTACCTCGCCGTCGAGTTCGATCTCGACGGTGGCGCGGTCTATCGCTGCGTCGGGCGGGGGCGCGGCGGCATTGATGGCCGCGACGTCTTCCTCGTCAGGCAGGGACGCGAAGCGCTCGACGTGCACCTGCTCGCCATCCATGCCGATGCGGGCCAGCGCCGAGACCATCGCATCCATGAATGGACCCGGTCCGCAGATGAACGCCTGTGCGGCCGACCACGGCCTTGCCAGTTCGGCGAGCTGGACGACGGACGGCACGCCCTGCACCGAATCCAGCCAGTGGATGATCTGCAGCCGGGTTGGATGTTCCGCGGCGAGCGCGTTCAGCGCATCGCGGAAGATCACCGAGCGCTCGTCGCGATTGGCGTACAGCAGGCGCACGCGTCCCTGGCCGTGCGCCAGCACCGAGCGCAGGATGGAAAACACCGGAGTGATCCCGCTGCCGCCGGCGCAAAGCAGGAAATCCCCCTGCAGCGATGCCGGCGTGAACACGCCCGCCGGCGCCATCACTTCCAGGGTGTCGCCGGCGCGAAGGCGATCGCACACCCAGTTCGATCCGCGACCGCCGGCCACACGCTTGACCGTGACCCGCAGGGTGGAATCGAGCGTGGGCGCGCTCGACATCGAATAGCAGCGTGGCAGATGACGCCCCAGCACCGGCAGCCTGAGGGTCAGGAACTGGCCCGGCCGATAGCGGAAGGTTTCGGCCAGGGCTGGCGGCACGTCGAGGACGATCGACCTGGCATCGTGCGTCTCGTCGGTGACCGCCGCGACCTTCAGGGCGTGGTAGCGCTGGGTTGTCATCTCGCATCGATCCCCGTTGATCCCCGGCTGCTCAGATGTACGGATCGGCGTTGGGCAGCCCGAGCATGACGGCGCCGTGGGCACGCGAATAGGCGTCGGCGTTGTTGGCGATGTGGCCGCGCGCCTGATGGATGTCGCGGAACACGCGCTCGATCGGGTTGCTCTTGTAGAGCCCCGATGCCGCGCACGCGCGCATCAGCTCGCTGGCTGCGGCCGCACACAGCTTCGGCACCTGCGAAGCCTGGGCACGCTGCATCAGCCGCTCCTCGACCGGCATGCGCTCGCCCGTCCTGGCGCAGTTGACGATGCGGGCATAATTGCGGAACAGCACCAGCTTGAGCTGGTCGGTGAGCATCATCGCTTCGGAAACCGTCAGTTGCGCATTGACGTCCTCGGCCGTCTTCACGCCGTGCTTGCCGACATGCGCCGCCGCACGTGCGCGGAAGCTGGCGATCGCGCCGTCGAGCGCGCCGATGCAGGCCGACGACACCGCACGCTGGAACACCTGTGTAAAGGGAATCCTGTAGATCCAGCTAGGGTTGGTCTCGCGGCCGGGACAGCCGGCGTCGCTGTGGTCGTTGGTGCGATGGGTGCGGTGCGCGGGAACGAAGCAGCCGTCCACGACGATGTCGTGGCTGCCAGTGGCACGCAGGCCGAGCACGTCCCAATTGTGCTCGATGCGGAAATCGGATTTCGGCAGCAGGAAGGTAGCGTGCTCGAGTTCGCCCGAGCCGTCCTTCTTCGGCAGCAATCCGCCGAGGAAGATCCAGTCGCAATGCTCGACGCCGCTCGAAAAACCCCAGCGGCCCGAAAAGCGATACCCCCCCTCGAGCGGCTCGGCCTTGCCCGTTGGCATGTAGGTCGATGCGATGAGCACGCCGGTATCCTTCGCCCACACGTCCTGCTGCGCCTGCTCCGGGAACAGCGGAAGCTGCCAGTTGTGCACGCCGATCACACCGTAGATCCAGGCGGTCGACATGCAGCCCTCGGCGAGCGCCATCTGCACGCGGTAGAACACACGCGGGTCGAGTTCGTAACCACCGAAGCGCTTCGGCTGCAGCACGCGGAACAGGCCCGCCTGCTTCATTTCCTGCACCGTCTCCACCGGCACCATGCCGGCCGCCTCGGCGGCGCGGGCGCGCTCGGCGAGACGTGGAGCCATCTCCCTGGCCCGGGCAACCAGTTCGACCGCCTCCGGGGTCATGTAGTCATCGGCAAGCATGCCGACGACCTCATCGTGTCCAATCGCGCCCATCTCCATCTCCTCCGTGATCTCGTGCTGCGGAATGTCGGACCGTGCGGCCATCCGAATGGGCGCAATTTTCCACACCCCGACGATCGACTCATCGTCTGAACGGACTACCGTAAGCGGCTGACGCGAAACGATTCTTGCGCGGGTGAGCCCGATCCACCCGCGCGTGCGAAGAGAAGATCCACGGCGCCGCCATTCAAGGCGGGGCGAGCGCGTGGCGCTAACCCTTTTGGACGATGCCGTCGTTGCCCACCGGCGAATAATGCATACGCCCTGCGAACTTTCCGGCGGATGGCAACCAGAACAACAGGAGGCGCGAATGCGCGTAGCGGTCGGCTTGGTCGTGGCATCGATTGTCGCGGTCGCCAGTATCTATTCCTTCTCACCGAGATCCGTCCCGCCCCTGCGCGAGACGCGCATCCCGGTCGATGCGATGCAGCTTACGGATATCAAGCAGAGCAAGGCCGGCACCATCGTCGCCGGCGAACTCGGCCGGATCCTCGTTTCGCCCGACGAGGGCAGGACCTGGAAGCCCGCATCGGTAACGGGTGACCGCCAGGCCCTGATCACGCGCCTTGTGTTTGCCGACGATCGCCACGGCGTCGCGCTCGGCCACGAAGGCTGGATCCTGCGCACCGACGACGGCGGGCAGAACTGGACGGAAACCGCATTCACCGAAAAGAACGGCGAGCCGCTGATGTCCGCAGCCCGCCTGCCCGGCGGCGACTGGCTCGCCGTTGGCGCCTTCGGACAGGTGCTGCGTTCGATCGACGATCGCAACACCTGGCAAACGGACACGCTGCCGGGCCTGTCGGACTGGCACCTGAACCAGATCGCCAGTTCCGCCGACGGCAGGCAGTGGATGATCGTCGGCGAAAACGGCACCGTGCTGCGCTCCACCGACGGCGCCCAATCGTGGGAAGCGGTGGAGCCCTTCTACCGCGGCTCCTTGTACGGCGCCGTCCACCTGGGCGGAAAACGCTGGGTGACCTACGGCATGCGCGGAAACGTCTTCTTTTCGGACGACGCCGGCCAGACCTGGAACGCGGCCCAGACTCCGGCAGCGGTTTCACTCTACGGCCACACCCTGGCGGCAGGCGGCGAGCTGCTCCTCGTGGGCCAGGGCGGCGTCGTGCTGAGCAGCAAGGATGGCGGTGAGCATTTCGCCGTCGCGCGCCGTGGCGGCCGCGCCAGCCTGACCGGGATCCTCGTCAAGCGCGACGGTGACTGGATGATGTCGAGCGACGGTGGCCTGCGTGCTTTCGCGCCGAATGCCCGCGATGCCTCCACCAATGAATCCACCAACAAGGGAGCAGCCTGATGACCACTGCCCACACCATCAGCCGGACGGACGCGCTGGTCGCCGTTCTCGCGCGCATGCTCATCCGGTGGCGCAAGCCGCTCGGGGCCTTCTTCCTGCTGCTGACCCTGGGCCTGGGCTATTCGGCGCTGAGCACCCGGCTCGACCCAGGCTTCAACAAGCTGATTCCGCTCAAGCATGAGTACATGGCGGCCTTCCTCGAACATTCTTCGAGTTTCTCGGGGGCAAACCGCATCCTCATCAGCGCGCAGTGGAAAGGTGACGGCGACATCTACAATGCCGAGTTCCTTCCCGTCCTGCGCAAGGTCAACGACGCCGTCTTTTTCACGCCGGGCGTGAATCGCGCGAGCGTGCGCTCCATCTTCACGCCCAACGTGCGCTACATCGAAGTCACCGAGGAAGGCTTCAACGGCGACGTCGTCATTCCTGCCCGCTTCGAGGCCAACGAGGCCGGTCTCAATCAGGTGCGCGCCAACGTCGCCAAGGCCGGCGTCGTCGGTCGCCTGGTGGCCAACGATCTGAAATCCGCGCTGGTCCAGGCCGACCTGCTCGAGACCAACCCCGAGACAGGGCAGAAGCTCGACTACGCTGAGGTGGCCAGCAAGCTCGAGGCCATCCGCAGCCAGTTCGCCAGCGACAAGATTGACATCCAGATCGTCGGCTTCGCCAAGGTGATGGGCGACGTGATGGATGGGCTCACCACCGTGGTGATGTTCTTCGTCATCGCTTTCGCCATCACCGCCCTGCTGCTGTGGCTATATTCGCGCTCGCTCAAGCTCACCGTGCTTGCCCTGGCGGTGGCGCTGCTGCCGGTGATCTGGCTGCTGGGCATCCTGCCGCTGATCGGCTACGGCGTCGATCCGATGTCAGTGCTGGTGCCCTTCCTGATCTTCTCCATCGGCGTGTCGCACGCGGTCCAGATGACCAACGCCTGGAAGCAGGACGTGCTCGCCGGCGCCACGGCGCTGGAGGCGGCCGAGGGCGCCTTCCGCAAGCTCGCCGTGCCCGGCATCATGGCCCTGCTCGCGAATGCGCTCGGCTTCATGGTGATCATGCTCATCGACATTCCCATCGTGCATGAACTGGGCCTCACCGCCTGCCTCGGCGTCGCGCTCATGATCATGACGAACAAGATGTTCATGCCCATCATCCTGTCCCACCTGCACCTGGAGCGCATCGCCCTGGACCAGCCGGTGGAAAACAAGGGGAAGCATCCGACCTGGTGGAAGGTCTCGGCCCTGTCGGAGCCGCGTCCGGCGCTGGTGACCTTCGCCTTCATGCTGGTGATCCTGGGTGTTGCCACTCATTTCTCGCGCGAGTTGCAGACGGGCGACATCGGCAGCGGCGTCCCCGAGTTGCGCGCCGACTCGCGCTACAACAAGGACAACGCGAAGATCATCAGGAACTACTCCATCGGCATGGATGTGCTTTCGGTGTATGCGGAGACGTCCAATCTTGCGGAAGCCTGCCTGAACTGGGACGTGATGAACGCGGTGGAGCGCTTTGATCTGCACATGCGCGGGGTCGACGGCGTGCAGTCGGTAAGCACCGTCGCAGGCCTGGCCAAGCTCTACGTCGCCGGCAACAATGAGGCCAATCCCCGCTGGGCAGCCCTGCAGCGCACCGAATCCGCGCTGCGCACCGGGGGGCGTGCCGCCAACCCGGAGAACGGCCTCAACTCGCACGGCTGCAAGACGATCCACCTGGTGGTGTATCTGAACGATCACCAGGGGCCGACGCTCAAGCACGTCGTCACCGAGGTGCAGAACTTCATCGCCGCGGACCGGACGCCCAACGTCCGCTTCCGGATGGGTGGCGGCAACGCGGGTGTCGCCGCTGCCACCAACGAAGCGGTCGAGCGCGCCGAGGTGCAGATGCTCGCATCGATCTTCGCCTCGATCTCGCTGCTGTGCTGGCTCACGTTCCGCTCCTGGCGTGCGGTGCTGTGCGTGATCGTTCCGCTCACCCTGGTGACCATCATGTGCAACGCGCTGATGGCCGTGCTCGGCATCGGCCTCAAGGTGGCGACGCTGCCGGTGATCGCCCTCGGCGTGGGCGTGGGCGTCGATTACGGGATCTACATCTATGAGCGCATGCAGCACGAAATGGCGGAGTTCGGCTACACGCTGCGGGAATCGTTCTATGAAGCCATGCGCCAGCGCGGCACGGCCGCCGTGTTCACCGCGGTGACGATGTCCATCGGCGTCGGTACCTGGGCTTTCTCGGCCCTCAAGTTCCAGGCCGACATGGGCATCCTGCTTGCCTTCATGTTCCTGGTGAATGTGATCGGCGCGATCTTCCTGCTTCCCGCGCTGGCCTGCTGGCTCAATGTTGGCCGGAAGTCGGCAAGCGGACGGCAGGCCACCCCGGTGGAAACCGGGAGCGCCGGAGCCGATGCCGCCACGCCGCTCGACGGGCAGGCGATGCGCATCGCCGCCACCCAGCCGCTGCGTTCCTGATCAGGCCGCCCTCCCCGGGGCCGCGGCCGGCGCACAAAGGATCCGTGTTTCGACGAGGCGAACAGTCGCAACGCGCAAGCATCAGGCGGTCTGTGCGCTTCTGCAGAGGTACTTGTTCCCGTATTCCTCGAAGGTGCCGGTCGGATCCGCCGGCACGGTGATCCCGCAGGCATCGGGAAAACTCGATGCTATGGCGAGGCTGGTGGAGTCGATAGCCGGAATTGAGCGACAATCCCATCGCCCCGCGCATGCGATTGCCTTGCCACCGATTCCGTAGGGCGCGCCACCTCACTGCGGAAGGAGCCGCCCGATGAAACAACCACAACTGGGCATCAGCGCAACGGCGTTGATCATCGCACTGTCGCTGCTCGTCATCAGGGCCCTGGGGGTTGATCTGTTCATGGGGTGGGCGTCGTACGCGCTGATGGGTGCGATCCCGTTCGCCATCGTCGTCGGAGCGTTCTGGAAGGGTGCGGAGCCGAAGCCGATCGTGCGGCTGCCGCAACCGGCGCGAGGGATTGCCTTTCTCCTGCTCGCCGCAGTGGCGGCGGCAGCGGTCTCCTGGGGCCACTGGATCACCCGCGGTGCGGGCGCCAGCCCGCCGGTACCGATGGCGGTGATGACGATCATCACCTCGGTGGTCACGACCTTCTTTCTGGTCATCGTGCTGGGCGGCTGGCCTTTCGACCGATTTCGCAACGCGTTACTCGGAGGCCTGGCGTTGCTGGTCTCGGCCTATCTGGTGAATGCGGTGATTTTTCAGGTCTGCTTCGACTTCGGCTTCGCCAAGGCGGCACCGTTCTACTCAGTGCAACTGGATCCGGGTGGGCTGTTCAACGCCTGGAACGTCGTCGTCGTGATGGTCACCGCGCTGGCCGTGATGTTCGTCTTCCTCTTCCTGGATCTTTGGCCACTGAACAGGATCGCCTCGCCGTCTGTCCAGCCGGCCTTCGGGCTGATCTGGCTGGTGAGTTGCTTCATCATCGGACTGGCGATCTTCTGGCTCGGCACTTCGGTGGCCGGGATGGCCGCCCCGACGTTCATGGTGCGCGTGCCCATTCCCTTCATCTTCGGCTCGATCCTGCTGCTCAACATGCTGGGCGGAACGACTTTCGCCGGCATGGCCCAGCCCGGACGCGGGTTCGCGGGCATCGTTCTGGCCATGGTGGCGGGCAGCGTGCTCGCGCGCGGCTATGCTGCACTGATGCCGGTCCTCAGTGGCTCGCTGCCGGCCGGTGTCGAGGGCAACTTCGCCGCTGAAGTCTGGCTGGCCAATGCCCTGCTTGCCGTCACCTTCCCGTTGCTGGCCTTCTTCGGCGACTTTTTCGGGCTCTGGCCGCTGACCCGTGGTTCGGCGCGCCCACCCGGCTGATCTCGCGTCGCCTGGCAGGTCCCATCGTGAGCGCTTGAACCTTAAAGCCGCTTGCAGGCCTCATCGAAGTCGAGCCGCGGGCTACGCGGGAAGAGCTTCGTCGTGTCGCCGTGCGTGCGGGCCTTGCGGAACAGCAGATCGCATCCTTCCTCGTTCAGGGTGGCGCTCATCACGGTCTCCTGTGGAATCAGCTACGGGCGTGATGCCAGCATGTCATCGGGGTGTCTTCATCCTGGGCGGCTTCACCGCCGAGGCTTCCACGCCCGTCGTGGAGTGGGATCCGGTGTAGCCCACCGCCCGCAGCCCTGCCCGATGTCAGCCTTTGCGGGGGGGCAGCACGGTGAGTACCCGCACGATGAAGGCGTGCAGCTCGGTCATGTAGTTACGCAGGAAGTCGGCCGTTCCTTCATTGGTGACCTCACCGTCCGCCGTGATGAGTCCGGGCGTGAGATGAATGTAAGCCTCCGGGGAATTCATCTGCGGCGAATTGCAGAAGCTCAGCACGCTCCGCAGGCTCTGCTGCGCCACGGCCGTACCGATCGAGCCCACGGACGCGCCAATGACGGCAGATGGCTTGTGGGTGAAGGAATTCTGCCCCCACGGACGGCTCGCCCAGTCGATGGCGTTCTTCAG
>JAFEFM010000460.1 GCA_018240585.1 Pseudomonadota bacterium | reverse complement strand
ACCACGCCGTGCCACACGGTGGCCATGCTGCCGACGATGGTGGCCCCCACCAGCACCAGCACGAAAGGTCCGTTGTCCGATTCGAACACGCACACCACGCGCTCGTTGCGCGCGAAGAGGCCCGGCACACCCCGCGCGGTGGTCGGATTCACCGAGAACAGCTCGCCCGGCACGTAGATCATGCGCCGCAGGCGGCCGGCGCAGGGCATGTGGATACGGTGGTAGTCGCGCGGGCTCAGGTACAGCGTGGCGAAGGCACCGTCATCGAAGCGCGCCGCCAGCGCGGCATCGCCGCCGACCAGCGCGGTCGTGGAGTAGCGGTGGCCCTTGGCCTGGAAGATCTGGTCGCGCTCGATCGCACCGAACTGGCTGATCGCGCCATCGACCGGGCACACCAGCGGCGCCTGCGCCAGCGGCCGCGCGCCGGCGCGCAGCGGCCGCGTGAAGAACTCGTTGAAGGTCGGGTAGCTGGCGATGTCGGGGTTGGCGGCCTCGTCCATGTTCACGCCGTAGCGCCCGACGAACCAGCGGATCACCGCCGTCGTCAGGCCGCCCGCACGGGCACCGGCAAGCTTGCCGGCAAGGACGGTCAGGGCCCGCTTGGGAAGCAGGTATTGCGGCAGCACGGCGAGGCGATCGGACACGTTGAAACCCGGAAGACGGCAGAAGGCGCGGATTATAGCGGCAGCGATCGGCGCCCCGCCGCTGCAGCCCGCTCGAAATCGGTCCTTCCCATTGCGCCGGGAGTGCCTGCAGGTGCACCATCGCAGCCCCGAAACATTCCTGCGAATGAACGTGGCACCCGAAACCCGAAATGGCGGCACGAAGGACCGTCTTCTTTCCTGGCTGCGCAGCTTCCGACCGGCGGCGCTCAACGCCAGCCGCCGCGAACGCGTCCTGGGCTGCATCGGCGCCCTGCTGGGCCTGCTGATGACCGAATCGGTCAGCCATCTCGCACTGGGCGAGTCAAACCCGTGGTTCGTCGCACCGATGGGTGCCTCGGCGGTACTGCTGTTCGCCGTGCCGGCGAGCCCGCTCGCGCAACCCTGGTCCATCATCGGCGGCAACGTCGTTTCGGCACTGATCGGCATCGGCTGCGCGCACTGGCTGGGGCATTCGGGTATCGCCGGGGCGATCGCGGTGGCGCTGGCGATCGGCGTGATGTTCCAGTTGCGCTGCCTGCATCCGCCGGGCGGCGCGGTGGCGCTCACCAGCGCGCTGGGTGGACCTGCGATCGACGCGATGGGCTACAGCTTCGCGCTGTGGCCGGTGGCGGTGAATTCGGCGTGCATGCTGCTGACCGCGCTCGCCTTCAACAACCTGTCGCGCCGCCGCTACCCGCACCGGCCACCGCTGCCCACGCCACAGCCCCACGGCACGGTGGACCGCCCGCCGAGCGAGCGCATCGGCATCACGCACGAGGATTTCGACGCGGTATTGAAGGAGCACAGCGAACAGCTCGACGTCACCGTCGAAGACCTGGAGGAACTGCTCTACGCGGTCGAGCGCCGTGCCTACCGCCGCCGCTTCGGCGAGATCCGCTGTGGCGACATGATGTCGCGCGACCTGCTCACGGTGACGCCCAGACTGCCTCTGGGCGAGGCGTGGGAAATGCTGGTGGGTCACAGCATCAAGGCGCTGCCGGTGGTGGAGGGCGGACGGCGGCTGGTCGGCATCCTGTCGCTGCACGACTTCCTGGTGTCGCGCGCCACCCCCAGCGAGGCCGCGGCAGGCCAGGCGGACGCACATCCCCAGATCGTCGCCGACCTGATGTCCGCCAATGTCGTCACGGTGCGCCCGGAGCAGCCCATCGTCGACACCGTGCCACTGTTCTCCGATGTCGGCCTCCACCATCTGCCGGTGGTCAATGCCGAACACGAAGTCGTCGGCATGCTGACGCAATCCGACCTGGTCGCCGCGCTGTTCCGCGCGAGGATCGAGCAAGGCGCCTGAACGCGCACGGCGCCTCGCAGATCGGCTTTCAGGTCTCGTCCGCGCGCTCGGGATGCACGCCGGTGCAGCCGGCATGGGGCGCCGCCCCGACGAGCGCGGCCCCTTCCGACGCAAACCATGCCAGGCGTGGATAGAGGCCGACGACGTCGCCCACCACGGTGAGGGCCGGCGGCCGCACGCCCTCCTCGCGCACCCGGGCCTGCAGCGTGGCCAGGTTGGCCGCCACCACGCGTTGCGCGCGCGTCGTTCCACGCTCGATGACCGCCGCCGGCGTCGACGCCGGCAGGCCGTGGGCGACGAGCTGCGCACAGATTTCGTCCAGGCGCGAGATGCCCATGTAGATCACCAGCGTCTGGCCGCGCCGCGCCAGCATCGGCCAGTCGAGGTCCAGCCGGCCGTCCTTCAGGAAGCCGGTGGTGAACACCACCGACTGCGCATGGTCGCGGTGGGTCAGCGGAATGCCGGCGTAGGCGGCGATGCCCGACGCCGCGGTGACGCCCGGCACCACTTCGACGGTGATGCCGGCTTCGACCAGGGTTTCCATTTCCTCGCCGCCACGACCGAAGATGAAAGGATCGCCCCCCTTCAGCCGCACCACCCGCTTGCCGGCGCAGGCCAGGCGCACCAGCAGGGCATTGATCTCGTCCTGCGGCAGGGTGTGGTCGGAGGCCTTCTTGCCGACATAAATGCGCTCCGCGCCGGCCGGCGCGAGCTCGATGATGTCCGGCGCGACGAGGTTGTCGTACACCACCACATCCGCACCGCCGACAAGGCGCGCGCCGCGCAGGGTGAAGAGTTCCGGATCGCCGGGGCCGGCACCCACCAGATACACATGGCCGGGCAGCGGGCCGGGACGGCAGCGGGGAAGTTCGGGCAGGGGCATGGCGGCGATGGTTGAATGGATCTGCGCTTCCAGTGTGGCAGGCCGGGCGCGTGACGTGCAAGGCGGGGCGCATGCGCACATCGCGTAAAATGCGGGCTTTCGAATTCCGCACGGCGCCTCACGCCGGCGCATGCCCTTCCGCCATGACACGCCGCCCCCGCGTTCGCGCGCTGCTCGCCCTGCTCGCCGCCCTCCCTGCCACTTTCGCGCACGCGGCAGTGGATCTCACCGACGACACCGGCCACCGGCTGCATCTGGAGCGCCCGGCGCAGCGCATCGTCAGCCTCGCGCCACACGTCACCGAGCTGCTGTTCGCCGCAGGCGCGGGGAGCAAGGTGGTCGGTGTGGTGCAGCACAGCGACTATCCTCCGGAAGCCGCCCGCCTGCCGCAGGTCGGCAGCCACACCCGGGTCGATCTCGAAGCGGTGGCGGCGCTCAAGCCGGACCTGGTGATCGCGTGGAAGAGCGGCAACCGCGACACCCAGCTCGACCGTTTCAGCGCGCTCGGCATTCCGGTGTATGTCAATGAGCCGCGCAGCCTGGAGGCCGTGGCCCAGAGCCTGGAGCAGTTCGGCCGCCTCGCTGGCACCGAGGCGGCAGCCAACGCCGCGGCCTCCGGCTTTCGCCAGCGCCAGGCGGCGCTCGCCGCGCGCTACCGCGAACGGCCGCCGGTGCGGCTCTTCTACCAGATCTGGAATTCGCCGCTGATGACGATCAACGACGAGCAGGTGATTTCCGACGCGATCCGCCTTTGCGGCGGCGTGAATGTGTTCGGCGGCCTCAAGCAGCTCGCACCACGCATCAGCACCGAGGCGGTACTCGCCGCCAACCCCGAGGCGATCATCGCCAGCGGCATGGCCGACTCCCGCCCGGAATGGCTGGACCAGTGGAAGCGCTGGCCGACGCTCGCGGCCAATGCCGCCGGCAACCTGTTCTTCATCCCGCCCGACCTGATCCAGCGCCACACGCCGCGCCTGCTCGACGGCGCCGAGCGCCTGTGCGGCCAGCTCGAGGAGGTGCGCGCGAAACGCGGCGCTACACCCGCGCGCTGAGCGGCGACAGCAGCGCCGCCACCGCGGCCGGATTCGACGGAAAGTAGAAATGCACGTAGGAGGCGGTCAGGCGGCCGACGCGGTAGATCGCCTCGCCCTCCCCGCCTCCGGGCGTCTGCGAGCGCAATGACGGCCGCAGCGGAGTCTCGCTCTGCGAATAGTGGAAGGTGTGGCCGCTCAGGCGGCCCTCCGGCAGCTCGGCCACCTGCAGGCCGAGCGCGGCCAGCCGCTTCTGCATCACCGCGCGGCCGGGCAGCAGGCCGCCGAAGGCGTGCTCCATGCCGGCCTTGTCCACCACCGTGTCAAACAGGCTCATCATGCCGCCGCACTCGGCGAGCAAGGGTTTGCCGGCGTCGGCGTGCGCCCGCAGCCCGCGCCAGAAGGCCGAGTTGGCCGCCAGCCGCTCGCCGTGCAGTTCGGGATAGCCGCCCGGCAGCCATGCCGCATCGCAGTCGGGCAAGGCATCGCCCGCCAGCGGCGAGAAGAAGGCAAGGGTGGCGCCGAGCTCGCGCAGGGTGTCGAGGTTGGCCGGATAGATGAAGCCGTAGGCGGCATCGCGCGCGATGGCGACGGTCCGGCCCGCGAGCAGCGGTGGCACCGCGTCAGCAGCCACGGCGGGGAATTCGACCGCCGGCGGCAACCCGGCCGCACCGGTGGCGGCGAGGCTGTCGGCAAGGCGGTCCAGGCGTGCTTCCAGGTCGTGGATCTCGGCGGCCTGCAGCAGACCGAGGTGGCGTTCGGGCAGCGCCGCCTCCGCATCGCGCATCACCGCGCCGAACCAGTGCATGCCGGCCGGCAGCGCGTCGCGCAGCATGTCGGCATGGCGCGCGCTGCCGACGTGGTTGGCGAGCACGCCGGCAAACGGCAGGCCGGGGCGGAAGCTCGCCAGGCCGTGCGCGATCGCGCCGAAGGTCTGCGCCATCGCACGCGCGTCGATCACTGCCATCACCGGAATGCCGAAGCGGCAGGCGATGTCGGCACCCGACGGATTGCCGTCGTAGAGGCCCATCACGCCCTCGACGAGGATCAGATCCGCCTCCTTCGCCGCGGCGTGCAGCCGGCGCGCAATGTCGGCCTCGCCGCACATGCCGAGGTCGACGTTGTAGACCGGCGCACCGCTCGCCACCGCGTGGATCTGCGGATCGAGGAAATCCGGCCCGCACTTGAACACCCGCACCCTGCGGCCAAGGCGGGTGTGCAGGCGCGCCAGCGCGGCGGTGACGGTGGTCTTGCCCTGGCCGGAGGCGGGCGCGGCGACGAACAGCGCCGGACAGCGGGCAACGGCATCGCTCATCGGCTCACCACTCCAGGCCGGGCATCGCCTTCACGCCGGCGGCGAAGGCGTGCTTCACCACCGTCATGTCGGTCACCGTGTCGGCGGCTTCGACCAGTTCGGGCGGCGCGGCGCGGCCGGTGACGACCACATGCTGCATCGGCGGGCGGGCGCGCAGGTCGGCGATCACCGTGCTCACATCCAGGTAGCGGTACTTCAGCGCGATGTTAAGCTCGTCGAGCACCACCAGGCCGATCGCCGGATCGCGCAGCAGGCCGCGCGCCACCTCCCAGGCCGCCTCGGCAGTGGCGACGTCGCGCGCGCGGTCCTGCGTTTCCCAGGTGAAGCCTTCGCCGCTCACATGCCAGGCGACGCCGGGCTGCCTGCGGTAGAAGGCTTCCTCGCCGGTGTCGGAGCGGCCCTTGATGAACTGCACCACGCCCACCTGCATGCCATGGCCGAGCGCACGCGCGACGAGGCCGAAGCCGGCCGATGACTTGCCCTTGCCATTGCCGGTGTTGACCAGCAGCACGCCGCGCTCGACCTGCGCGGCGGCGATCTTCTCGTCCACCACCGCCTTCTTGCGCGCCATGCGTTCGTTGTGGCGGGCGTCCCTGCCCTCGTCGGCGGTCTGGTTCGGTTCGCTCATCGTGTTGTCTAGTCCGGAATGAAGGTCACGCGGCCATCGACCTCGAAGCGCCGCAGCGGATGGCCGAAGGCATGCGACAGCAGCTCGGTTTGCAGCACGCTGTCGCGGTCGCCGGCACGCACGCCGCCGCGGCCATCGAGCAGGATGACGTGGTCGGCATAGCGCGCGGCAAGGTTGATGTCGTGCAGCACCATCACCACGCCACGGCCGCCGCCCGGCCGCGTGGCGCCGTCGCGCACCAGGCGCCGGAACAGGTCCAGGGTGGCGATCTGGTGGTGCAGGTCGAGATGGTTCAGCGGCTCGTCGAGCAGGAACAGGCGCGGCGCCTGCGCCAGCAGGGCGGCGATCGACACGCGCTGGCGCTCGCCGCCCGACAGCGTGAGCACGTCGCGGGCGGCGAAATCGGCCATGCCAACGGCGGCCAGCGCGTCGCGCGCGATGCGCTCGTCCTGCGGCCCTTCCCAGCCCCAGCGGCCGAGATGCGGATGGCGGCCGATCAGCACCGTCTCCAGCACCGAGGCGGCGAAATGGTCCGGCTGCTGCTGCACCAGCAGGCCACGAAACCGCGCCGCCTCCAGCGCCGGCCACGCGGCGTAGGGCTGGCCGCCGATCCGCACCTGTCCGACGGACGGTTCGCGCAGGCCGGCCAGCGTGTGCAGCAGCGTGGTCTTGCCAGCGCCATTGGGGCCAAGCAGGGCAAGGCACTCGCCCGTCGCCAGCGTGAGGCTGAACTCGCAGCACAGCCAGCGCTCGCCCACCTGCAGCGCCAGGCCGTCAGCCTCGAGCAGCGGCGCATCCGGCGCCCTGGCGGCGCTCATCGCGGATGCCTCGCCAGCAGGAACAGGAACACCGGCACGCCGATCAGCGCCGTCAGCACGCCGACCGGCAACTGCTGCGGGGCCATCAGCGTGCGCGCCGCGGTGTCGGCGAGCAACAGCAGCGTGCCGCCGGCCAGCGCCGCAGCCGGCAGCAGCACGCGCTGGTCGTTGCCGATCGCCAGCCGCACCAGATGCGGCACGATGAGGCCGACGAAGCCGACCGAGCCGACCAGCGTGACCGCCGAGGCGGTGAGCAGCGACGCGAGCACGTACAGCGCGACGCGCAGCCGCGTCACGTTCACGCCCAGCGCGCGCGCATTGACTTCGCCGCGCGCCAGCACGTTGAGGTCGCGCGCGAACGGCAGCACCGCGGCGAGCCCCAGCGCCAGCACCGCCAGCGCCGGCCAGGGGCGTGCCGCGCCGCTGGCGTCGCCCATCAGCCAGAACAGCATGGACAGCACACGGGTGTCGGTGGCGAGCGCGAGCATCATCGACACCGCCGCGCCGCAGCCGGAGGCGACTATCACGCCGGTCAGCAACAAGCGCGTCTGCGTCCAGCTTCCGTCGCCGTGCGCCAGGCCGAACACCAGCAACATCGCCGACAGCGCGCCGGCAAAGGCCGCCGCATCCACCCAGAACACCGCCGCGCCGAGCGAGATCGCCCCCAGCGCGCCGACCGCGGCGCCGCCCGAGATGCCGAGGATGTAGGGGTCGGCGAGCGGATTGCGCAACAGCACCTGCATCAGCGCACCCGCGGTGGCGAGCAGCCCGCCGCACGCGAAGGCCGACACCGCGCGCGGCAGGCGCAGCTCGCGCACCACCGCGGCGGCAGTGCCTTCGCCGTCACCTGCGAGCGCGGCGAGCGCATCGCCCAGCGACACCGGCAGGTCGCCCGCGGCCAGCGCCCACAGGAAGGCGCCCGCCGCCAGCAGCAGCAGCGCGATCAGCACGCCCGGGCGGCGCCCGGCCGGCCTCCTCATGCTCGCTCCGCGTTGCAGGACGACGGCCGGCATGGCGGCTCAGCGCGGCGCGTAGCGCACGGCGACGAAGGCGGTCGCACCGGGCGTGGCATAGCCGCGCACCAGTTCGTACTCCTTGTCGAGCAGGTTGTTGAAGCGGGCCTCGATCCGCCAGTCGCGCGCCGGTACGTAATGAACATAGGCATTGAGCAGGCCATATCCTCCCATCCGGTCGGCTGCGGTGTTCGGCACCACATCATAGCGCCCGCCCTGGG
>JAFEFM010000045.1 GCA_018240585.1 Pseudomonadota bacterium | reverse complement strand
GCATGACGAGACGGCATCCGCCCAGTTCTGCCCATGGCCCTTCCCGATAGCGACGCACGCGGCGACAACGAAGACAGGACCGTTTATGCGGGCACGGCTCCGCCCGCGCCGGTGACGAATCCGGCGTCGGCAGGCGAACCGCCCGCCCCTGCCGCAAGCGCCGCAGACCGCGACGACCACGCCGACAACACGCTGCCCGCCGGCACCCGGCTGGGGGAGTTCGAAATCATCGGCCTGGTGGGTATCGGCGGGTTCGGCATCGTCTATCTCGCCGAAGATCACTCCCTCGGGCGGCGCGTCGCGCTGAAGGAATACATGCCCTCGTCGCTGGCCGCGCGCGGCCAGGGGCTTCAGGTCACGGTGAAGTCGCAACGCCACGTCGAAACCTTCGAAGCCGGCCGACGCAGTTTCGTCAATGAAGCGCGCCTGCTCGCGCAGTTCGATCACCCCGCGCTGGTCAAGGTGTATCGCTTCTGGGAAGCCAACGGCACCGCTTACATGGTGATGCCGTACTACGAAGGACTCACCCTCAAGCGCACCCTGCAGCAGATGAAGGGGCGGCCGGACGAAGCCTGGCTCAGGCGCCTGCTGGCGCCGCTGCTCGATGCGCTGGAAGTCATGCACGCCGCGCAGGTCTTTCACCGCGACATCGCCCCCGACAACATCATGCTGCTGTCGGGCGAACGCCCTCTGCTGCTGGATTTCGGCGCCGCACGCCATGTGATCAGCGACATGACGCAGGCGCTGACGGTCATCCTGAAGCCGGGTTATGCGCCGATCGAACAGTACGCGGAGATGCCCGAGCTCAAGCAGGGCGCGTGGACGGACATCTACGCGCTGGCCGCCGTCGTACACCTCGCCATCGTCGGCAGGACACCGCCGCCTGCCGTCGGCCGTGCAGTCAACGACACGATGCAACCGCTCGCCCAGCAGCTCGCAGGACGCTACTCGGACGCCTTCCTGCGCGCCATCGATCGCGGGCTGGCGGTGCAGCCCAAGGACCGGCCACAGACGGTGGCGGAATTCCGCGCCTTGCTTGGCCTGGACCATGCCTCGGCGATGACCGCTCCGGTGTCACCGGCAGGCGGCTCGCCGGCACACGCAGTCGCGCACAGCGGCGACGCCGGCAAGCCGTCCCGCCGCCCGCTGCTGCCGGCGGGAGTCGTCGTCGCACTGGCCCTTGCCGCCGGCGGATACTGGCTGAGTCAGCGGCCGGCGACACCGACAGTGGCGCCGGCCCCCGAGACGCCCGCGGCCCCGCCGGTCAGCGACACGGCACGGACGACACCCGTTGCGCCGCAGACCACGGCTACGGTCGCCCCCGCGGCCGCGGTGCCCGCCGGTCCGTTCAACGCGCTCGACGAAATCGACCGCATCTTCCAGCAACGCGATCGCGATCACAGCGTCACCGTGGCCCTGGAGAAGGCGCAGGTGCGCATCGGCCGCGACCGCCTG
>JAFEFM010000459.1 GCA_018240585.1 Pseudomonadota bacterium | reverse complement strand
TCGGCGACTGGGTGATCGTGCGCCGTGCCGGCGACGTCATTCCGGAAGTTGTGGCGCCGGTGCCGGAGCGGCGTGCCGGAGAACTTCCGCGCTTCGACCTGCTCGCGCGTTTTCCGCGCTGCCCTGTGTGCGGTTCGCACGTGGTGCGCGGCGCGGACGAGGCGGTCGCACGCTGCACCGGCGGCCTGTTCTGCCCGGCGCAACGCAAGCAGGCACTGCTGCATTTTGCCGGTCGCCGCGCGATGGACATCGACGGACTGGGCGAAAAGCTCGTCGATCAGCTCGTCGATGCGGCCATCGTCAAGACGCCGGTCGACATCTACCGCCTTGGCATCCTGGCGCTGGCGAACCTCGAACGCATGGGCGAGAAGTCGGCGCAGAACCTGCTCGCTGCCATCGAGAAAAGCCGCCATACGACGCTGGCCCGCTTCATCTTCGCGCTCGGCATACGCAACGTCGGCGAGGCCACCGCGCGCGACCTGGCGCGCCATTTCGGCAACCTGGATGCGCTGCTCGCCGCTGACGAGGCAGCATTGCAGCAGGTGCCCGACGTCGGCCCGATCGTGGCGAAATCCATCGTCGAGTTTCTGGGCGAGCCGCACAATCGCGAAGTCATCGAGCAGTTGCGCGCCGCAGGCGTGAGCTGGGAAGAAGGCGAGCCTACGGATGCCGTCAGCGGACGGCTCGCCGGCAGGACGTTGGTGCTCACCGGCACGCTGCCGACGCTCAGCCGCGACGAAGCCAAGGCGATAATCGAAGGGCAGGGCGGCAAGGTCGCCGGCTCGGTATCGAAGAAGACCGATTACCTGGTGGCGGGCGAAGAGGCCGGCTCCAAGCTCGCGAAGGCGCAGGAACTGGGCATCACGATACTCGACGAGCCAGGGCTGATGGCCTTGCTCGGCAATTAGTCAGGATCATTGCTGCACGAAGCAGCAACAACCCGGAGTGGAACAACATGAAGAAAGTCACCAAGGCCGTCTTCCCCGTCGCCGGCATGGGCACGCGCTTCCTGCCTGCCACCAAGGCAAGCCCGAAGGAAATGCTGCCCATCGTGGATAAGCCGCTGATCCAGTACGCAGTGGAAGAGGCGGTGGCCGCCGGCATCACCGACATGATCTTCATCACTGGCCGCACCAAGCGCTCGATCGAAGACCATTTCGACAAGGCTTACGAGCTCGAGACCGAGCTCGAGGCCCGTGGCAAGAAGGAACTGCTCGAGATGGTGCGCAAAACGGTGCCGAAGGGCGTGAACTGCATCTACACCCGCCAGTCCGAGGCGCTCGGCCTGGGGCACGCGGTGATGTGCGCGGAACACATCGTCGGCGACGAGCCGTTTGCGGTGATCCTCGCCGACGACCTGCTCGACAACCCGGCCGGCCTGTCGGTGATGAAGCAGATGGTCGACGTCTACAACTACAATCGCTGCTCGGTGCTTGGGACGATGAACGTGCCGCGCCAGGAGACTCGCCAGTACGGCATCGTCAGCACCGATGCCCAGAGCGGTAACGTGCAGCGCGTCACCGGCATCGTGGAGAAGCCGAAGCCCGAAGAGGCGCCTACCACCCAGGCCGTCGTCGGTCGCTACATCCTGACGCCCCGCATCTTCGAACACCTGCATTCCATCAAGCCGGGCGCCGGCGGCGAGATCCAGCTTACCGACGCGATCGCCTCGCTGCTCAAGGAAGAGGCGGTGCTGTCCTATCAGTTCGATGGCGTGCGCTATGACTGCGGCTCCAAGCTCGGCTATCTCAAGGCGACGGTCGAGCTCGGTCTGCGCCACCCCGAAACCGGCTCGGCCTTTGCTGCCTACCTGGCGGATCGCTTCAGCGCAGACGCTGCGGGCAAGAAGAAGGAAAAGTGAGCTTGCGCGGTCCGCGTCGCGCGGACCGGTCGCGCAGGGCATGAAAATGGCGTCGGTCGTGCCGACGCCATTTTTTTCGGCCATACAGGAAAAAGGCCCTGCCGCTTACGTTCGGCAGGGCCTTCTGCCCCCTTCAGTGGGTGCTTTCGCCTCAGGCGGCGTCGGCCTTCGCCGCGCGCTTGCGATCGGTTTCCTTCAGATGGCGCTTGCGCAGGCGGATGTTCTTCGGCGTGATCTCGACCAGTTCGTCGTCTGCGATGAACTCGATGGCGGATTCCAGCGTGAGCTGAATCGGCGGGATGAGGCGCACGGCTTCGTCGGTGCCGGAAGCGCGCACGTTGGTGAGCTGCTTGCCCTTGATCGGGTTCACGACCAGGTCGTTGTCGCGGGTATGAATGCCGATGATCATCCCCTCGTACAGCGCTTCACCGGGGCTCACGAACATACGGCCACGGTCCTGCAGGTTCCATAGCGCGTAAGCTACCGCGTCGCCGTCGTTCTGCGAGATCAGCACGCCGTTGCGGCGCTCGGCCATCTGCCCGGCCATTGGGCTGTAATCGTCGAACACGTGGCTGGCGAGGCCGGTGCCACGCGTCATGGTCAGGAACTCACCCTGGAATCCGATCAGGCCGCGCGCCGGGATGCGGTATTCGAGACGCACCCGACCCTTGCCGTCGGGCTGCATGTCCTGCAGTTCGCCGCGGCGGCGGCCGAGCTCTTCCATCACGCTGCCCTGGTGGTCTTCCTCGACGTCGACCGTGAGCATCTCGTACGGCTCGCACTTGACCCCGTCGATCTCCTTGTACACCACGCGCGGGCGTCCCACCGCCAGCTCGAAGCCTTCGCGCCGCATGTTCTCGAGCAGGATGGTGAGGTGCAGTTCGCCCCGGCCCGAGACTTCGAACACATCGGAGTCGCCCGTGTAGTTCACGCGCAGCGCGACATTCTTCAGGAGTTCCTTTTCCAGCCGCTCACGGATCTGTCGGCTGGTGACGAACTTGCCTTCGCGACCGGCGAGCGGCGAGGTGTTGACCATGAAGTTCATCGTCAGGGTCGGTTCATCGACGGCGATCGGCGTCATGCCTTCGAGACAGTCCGGATCACACAGTGTGACACCGATATTGACCTGCTGGATGCCCGCCACCAGCACGATGTCGCCGGCTTCCGCGAACTCCGACGGTTTTCGCTCAAGCCCCTCGAAGGTCAGCACCTGACTGACCTTGCCCTTGCCACGGTTCTCGTCGCCGTACATCACGACCAGTTCCTGGTTGGGGCGGATGCGGCCGCGCTTGATGCGGCCAATGCCGAGCTGGCCCATGTAGGTGGAGTAGTCCAGCGAACACACCTGCAGTTGCAGCGGGCCATTGACGTCGACTTCAGGTGCCGGCACGTGCTTGAGGATGGCCTCGAACAGCGGACGCATGTCGGTGCGCTCGTCCTCGAGGTTTTCCACCGCGAAGCCGTTGAGGCCCGACGCGTAGATCACCGGGAAGTCGAGCTGCTCGTCGGTCGCGCCGAGCTTGTCGAACAAGTCGAAGGTGTGGTTGATCACCCAGTCCGGGCGCGCGCCGGGGCGGTCGATCTTGTTGATCACGACGATGGGCTTGAGGCCCAGCGCGAGCGCCTTGCGGGTGACGAAGCGGGTCTGCGGCATCGGGCCTTCGACCGCGTCGACCAGCAGCAGCACACTGTCGACCATCGACAGCACGCGCTCGACCTCGCCGCCGAAGTCGGCGTGGCCCGGGGTGTCGACGATATTGATGTGGGTGTCGCCGTACTGGATGGCGCAGTTCTTCGACAGGATCGTGATGCCACGTTCCTTCTCGATGTCGTTGGAGTCCATGACCCGTTCGGCCACCTGCTGGTTTTCACGGAAGGTGCCGGACTGGCGCAGCAGTTGGTCAACCAGCGTGGTCTTGCCGTGGTCAACGTGGGCGATGATTGCGATGTTGCGAATGGCGCGGGACATGGATGCGGGAAGTCTTTGAAAGGGCATGGATTTTAACACGCCGCTGTGGCGCCGCAGCATCAATTTTCTGGGGCTGTCTGCGCGCGGTCCGGACTGCCGGGCGGCTGTACGCTGTCGGCCCGGCGTAGCCGGTGCGCACGGGCCGCCGCGTGCCCCGGAGCAGCGCGCGGACAGCGTGGTAGACTCCCCGCCCTCGTTCATTGGAGCGCTTCACATGCTCGCGATCATCGGCGGCAGCGGACTCACGCAGCTTTCCAACATGGCGACGATCCGTCGCGAGGTGGCGCGGACGCCCTTCGGAGAACCTTCCGGTGCGCTGACCTACGGCACGATGTGCGACCAGCCGGTGGTCTTCCTCGCGCGCCATGGTTACGGGCACACGATCCCCCCTCACCTGGTGAACTACCGCGCCAACATCTGGGCGCTGAAGGAAGCGAAGGTGACCGCCATCGTGTCGGTGGCGTCCGTGGGCAGCATTCGGCCCGACTTCCCGCCGGGCACGCTCGTCGTGCCGCACCAGATCATCGATTACACCTGGGGCCGCAAGAGCACGTATTTCGAGGGCGGCGAGGGGCTGGTCAGGCACATCGACTTCACTCACCCCTACGACGAGGCCCTGCGCCAGCGTCTGATCGCCGCCGCGCGCGCGGCGGGCGACAGCGCCTATGATGGCGCCGTCTATGCGGCCACCCAGGGGCCACGCCTCGAGACAGCCGCCGAAATCAACCGCCTAGAGCGCGACGGCGCCGATTTGGTCGGCATGACCGGCATGCCCGAGGCCGCGCTTGCGCGCGAGCTGGAAATCCCCTACGCCGCCATCAACGTCGTCGCCAACTACGCCGCGGGCAGGGTGAGCAGCGAGCAGGGCATCCATTTCGGCGACATCGAGATGGTGCTGCAGGAATCGATGCTGCGCGTGCGGCATCTGCTGGAGCATCTGTGCAAGGTGTGCTGAGCCACGAGGCTGGCGATCTCATTTGAACGAGTCGCCGCCGAAGGCGATTTCCTGTGGGATGCCATGGCTGCCTTCATTGAATCGCCGCAGCATCCAGTCGAAGCGGATGGGCTCGACGCCCGCGGAAAACTCCACCGAGAGCACGTAGAGCCGCTCGCGAGCCTTTCTGAGAATGTCGGAGGGAATCCGGCTGCGGATCCCGGTGATCAGGAAAGGCCCCTTCAACTCCCCGGTGTAGGGCTTCGCCCCGGGAGGCGGCATTTCTCTCCACTGGACCGTGACCGCGTCGGGCATGCGGCCACTGCGTTGGTTACCACCGAAGCTGGGGCGCAGCGGAAATTGGGTATCGGGCCGGATGGGACGCGGGTGCTGCCCCAATTGGGAGAACCACCATTTTTCCGGATTCCGCGCATCCTTCACCCGGACCTGCTCCAATTCCCGGTCGCAGGCATTCCAGGCGCCGATGATGAACTCCTCGTCCGAGAACATGAGGGTTTCTGCATTGGCGCATCCGAGCAGCACGGATGTGCCGGATAAGCTAAGGAATTGGCGTCGATTCATCGCAGGTCTCCTATTCGAAACTCAAACCGTAGGTTTGCGCCAGCCAGTCGCGGTAAAGATTGATATCTACCAGGCCGACTCGCTTGCTGGGCCGCTGCGCGAACGGCACGTTGCCGTCCTCATAAGGATTGGGAAGAGGGGGCTCGTCCGGGTAGGGGAGGATGTAAGTGAGGGCTTCAGCATGGTTCATGCCGGCGAAGTCTGCCGAGCGCTGCTCGCGCACCTCGTCCGGGTAGTGCACCTGGCGGTCGTTGTCGAATCCGTTCAATGGCACGACGTTCCAAGGTGAGACACGTGACTCGTCGTGGACCACCGGATCGGAGATGGATCGCTGCGCTACTTCCAGCGGTTTCATCCGAACTCCCGCGGCGACGGCTTGTTGGTACATCCAGTTCAGCGCGACGTCGGACAGATCGCTGCCATCTTCGACCAGGTAGCCACCGCCGATGTCCGCATGTGCCCCGACGAAGCCGCGCTCCACCACGTTGGCGCCGAGGCCGCGGCCCGCGTAGGACGACTCGGCGGATTCCAGCGGGAAGAGTGCCCGATGCTCGTTGGCGGCTACCGCATGTGCGACATGACCGATTTCCGACGCGGGGACGGCGAGCGAAACCACGCCATTGATCTGCTTGCTCAACACGGTGTCGAACAGGCCGAGGAAGCGGACCTGAACGCTTACGCAGGCTCCACCGACCAGGTCGCGGTAGTAGGACTGGTTCCTGCGTGCAATGACTTCGTTGACGAAATCGCGTGCGGCAGAAGCACCACGGCTGAAGCCGATCACGTCAAGCGTGATCAGCAGTGGAGATTGGGGAGTGATCGTCGATCCCTTCACGCGCGTTTCGTCATCGAATTTGGCTTTGACATATTGGTTGAGGGTTTGCAACTGACTCTCGACTTTCGATTTCAGCGTGTAAGCCAGCGCGCGGTCACCCAGTTGATACCATTTCGTCCCAACCCCCTCGACGTAGTAGGGACGGTCCGAGTTGGCAATCGAGGCATTGTCGTTGTCGTCATACGCCTCCATCAGCCAATAGATGTTCGTCCTGCTCGATTCGTCGTTTCCTGTCCCATCGAACGCGAACAGGATGAGGCCCAGCGGGTCGGCGAAGCGCAGGGGGTCGCGTGCCGCGTAGGCGTAGGGCTGTGTCAGCGGGTGCGGGCCGAGCGGATCGGGCTCCAGGTAGTCGCCGCGGCGGGGATCGTAGGTGCGCAGCACATTGTCGTGCCAGCCGGTTTC
>JAFEFM010000458.1 GCA_018240585.1 Pseudomonadota bacterium | reverse complement strand
CGAAAGACACGATGACTTGGTAGGGCATGGGAAATCTCCTCGGTTTCAAGGCTTTCGGCGCATTCTTCATGCTCTGCCCGGACGAGGCAAGGAACGTATCGAATTGTGTTCTCCCTCGTTGCGTCGCTGCCGACAACCCGGTCCGGGGGCGGGGGATGCGTGGCGCGCACTGTTCGAGTCCCGAGCGCGGCGAGGGCGCGCATTTGCGTAATCTCCGCAGCGTCTTTGCCGCGTAGCGGCAGGCCGACGGAGCGCATCCCCCGCCGCCAGACCGGATTCGGAGCACTCACCTGGATGCCCGCCTTGATAGCCAGCGCCCGAGCGGAAAGCAATCTGGGATAATCGCGGGCTCCCGACCGCCCGACTTCCCCCGTGCCCGCTTCCCCGCCCGCCTGGCTCGCCGCGCTGCTCAACCGGCGGATGCTGATCTGCATCCTCACCGGCTTCGCTTCCGGCCTGCCGCTCTACCTGCTGCTGAACCTGGTGCCGGCCTGGCTCAAGACCGAAGGCCTGTCGCTGAAGGCGATCGGCGCCTTCGCGCTGATCCAGTTTCCCTACACCTGGAAATTCGTGTGGGCGCCGCTGCTCGATCGCTACGGCATCCTGCCCTGGCTCGGCCGGCGGCGGAGCTGGATGTTCGTCGCACAGCTCGGCCTGCTGGCGGCGATCGCCTGGCTGGGGCAGCTCTCGCCGGTGCAGCATCTGCCGCTGGTGGTCGGCCTCACCGCAGTGATCGCCTTCCTGTCAGCGACGCTGGACATCGCGCTCGACGCCTTCCGCCGCGAGATCCTGCCTGACGCCGAACTCGGCCTGGGCAACGCCATCCATGTGAACGCCTACCGCATCGCCGGGCTGGTGCCGGGCTCGCTGTCGCTGATCCTGGCCGACCACCTGCCCTGGAGCGAAGTGTTCGCCATCACCGCGGCCTTCATGCTGCCCGGCCTGATCATGACGCTGCGCGTGAACGAGCCGCTCGCCGCCGCCGGCAGCCCGCGCACGCTGCGCGACGCGGTCGTCGAGCCCTTCCGCGAATTCTTCGGCCGCCACGGCCTGCAGTCGGCGCTGCTGGTGCTGGCCTTCCTGTTCTTCTACAAGCTCGGCGATTCGCTGTGCACCGCGCTGGCCACGCCCTTCTACCTCGACATGGGCTACAGCAAGACCGAGATCGGCATCATCGCCAAGAACGCCGGGCTGTGGCCGTCGGTGATCGGCGGCATCGTGGGCGGCATCTGGATGGTGAAGCTGGGCATCAACCGCGCGCTGTGGCTGTTCGGGCTGGTGCAGCTCGTCACCATCCTCGGCTTCGTGTGGATGGCGTGGATCGGGCCGGCGCAACTGGCCCTGCTCGGCGAGGCCGCACGCCTGGCCACGCTCGCCATCGTCATCGCCGGCGAGGCGACCGGCGTGGGGCTGGGCACCACCGCCTTCGTCGCCTACATGGCGCGCACCACCCACCCCGCCTACACCGCGACCCAGCTCGCGCTGTTCACCAGCCTGATGGCAGTGCCGCGCACCTTCATCAACGCCACCGCCGGCTGGCTGGTCGAGGCGATGGGCTGGCACAGCTTCTTCTGGATGTGCTTCGCGCTCGCCATTCCCGGCATGCTGCTGCTGCTCAAGGTCGCGCCCTGGCATGGCGACCGTGCCGAACTCGCCGCCCGCGCCGCGGCGGCGCGCGGCGCATGAGTGCGACGCGTTCGACCCGGCGCGCGGAGTTCCTCGCCGGCTGCCGCGACGAGGCGCCGCTGCAACTGGGCGTGGTGCCCTTCGGCATGCTGTACGGCATCGGCGCGCTGGCCGCCGGCATGCCGGCCTGGCTGGCGCAGCTCGCCTCGGCCGTGGTGTTTGCCGGCGCCGCGCAACTGGTGATCGTGCAGATGCTCACCGCGGCGGCCGGTGCGCTGCCGATCGGCCTCACGGCCAGCCTGCTGAACCTGCGCCATGTGCTGTACAGCGCCTCGGTGGCCGATTACGTGCGCCACCTGCCGCGGCGCTGGCGCCTGCTGCTGGCCTACCTGCTCACCGACGAGGCCTACGCCGTGGCGATCCTGCGCTATCAGACGACATCCGCCGCTGCGACCAAGGACGACACCACATCTGACGCCCGGGACCTGCGCCACTGGTACTTCCTCGGCTGCGGCTTCACGCTGTGGGCCACCTGGCAGCTCTCGACCGCGGCCGGCCTGCTGTTCGGCGCCACGATCCCGGCCGAGTGGGACATCGATTTCGCCGTGCCGCTGACTTTCATCGCGCTGCTCACCCTGCTGCTGCGCGAACGCGCCGGGCAGGCCGCCGCGCTGGTCGCCGCGCTCGGCGCGCTCGCCTTCGCCACGCTGCCGTACAAGCTCGGCCTGGTGGCGGCCATCCTGCTGGGGCTGCTCGCCGGCGTGTGGGCGGCACGGTTCGCGCGGGACGGGAAATGAGCACCGCCGCGCTGATCGGGCTGCTGGTCGCCGTCGGCCTGGTGACCTTCCTGTACCGCTACGCGATGATCGGCCTCTTCGCCAGCCGCAACCTGCCGGGCTGGCTGCACGCACTGTGCCGCCACATCGCGCCGGCGAGCTTCGCCGCATTGACCGCGAGTGCGTTGTTCGTACATGGCGGCGAGGTCGCCATCGACCTTGCCGCGCCCAAGCCCTGGGCGGCGCTGGTTGCCGCGCTGGTGGCCTGGCGCACGCGCAGCGTGCTCGCCACCATCGGCACCGGCATGGCTGCGCTCTACCTGTTGAAGTTCCTGCTCTGAGTCAGTCACAACGATGACCTCCACTTCTGCCGCCCTCGTCACCGCCGCGCGCGAACTGTCCGCCGCGGTGGACGGGCTGCGCTTCACCGCGCCCGTGACCCACGTCTATAACCCGCTCGACTACGCGTGGAAGGTGCATGAGCACTACCTGCGCCGCTACGGGGAAGGGCGCAAGCGGGTGATCTTCGTCGGCATGAATCCGGGGCCGTTCGGCATGGCGCAGATCGGCGTGCCCTTCGGCGAGATCGCGACCGCGCGCGACTGGCTCGGGCTGGAAGGGCCGGTGGGCCAGCCGGCACAGGCCAACCCGAAGCGGCCGGTGCAGGGCTTCGACTGCCCGCGCTCGGAAGTGAGCGGGCAGCGGCTGTGGGGCCTGTTCCGCGACCGCTTCGGCACGCCGGCGGCGTTCTTCGCCGAACACTTCGTGTCCAACTACTGCCCGCTGGCCTTCTTCGAGGACGGCCGCAACCTCACGCCGGACAAGCTGCCGGTGGCCGAGCAGCGACCGCTGCTGGCCGCCTGCGACGCACACCTGCGCAGCGTGGTGGGCACGCTGCAGCCGGAGTGGGTGATCGGCATCGGTGCCTGGGCGGAAAAGCGTGCGGCCGAAGCGCTGGCGGAGATGCCGGGCGCGCAGTCGCTGCGCTTCGGCCGCGTGCTGCATCCGAGCCCGGCCAGCCCCGCCGCCAACCGCGGCTGGGCAGAAGCCGCGACGCGCCAGCTCACCGAGCTCGGGGTCTGGTGAGCGGGTGCATGGCAGTCCGGCTCGCAGGCGGGGATCGGGCTGCGATCGCCATGATCCCGCCTCAAGGATCGCCGCGCCGGTGTCCGCCACCCTCTTGCGCCGCGGTGCACCACGAATGGCTGACAAGGCGGAAGCCGCTAACACATAATTGCCGCATCGATATCCGCGCACAGCCTGACAGGGATTCCATGAACAACACTTCGATCGATCATCTGTTCGCCAACAACAAGGCCTGGTCGGACCGCATGCAGGCGGAAGACCCCGAGTTCTTCACCCGGCTGGTCAACCAGCAGTCGCCGGAATACCTGTGGATCGGCTGTTCGGACAGCCGCGTGCCCGCGAACCAGATCATCGGCGTGGCGCCTGGCGAAGTCTTCGTCCATCGCAACATCGCCAACGTCGTCGTGCATAGCGACCTCAACGCGCTGTCGGTAATCCACTACGCGGTGGAGTTCCTGCGCGTGAAGCACATCCTGGTGGTCGGCCACTACGGCTGTGGCGGGGTGAAGGCGGCGCTGCACGACAACCGCACCGGCCTCACCGACAACTGGCTGCGCCACATCCAGGACGTGCGCGACCGCCAGGAAGCCAAGCTGGTCCACATCGACGACGCCGGCGCGCGGGTGAACCGGCTGTGCGAACTCAACGCCATGCAGCAGGTGGTGAACGTGTGCCAGACCTCGATCCTGCGCGAAGCCTGGGCGCGCGGCCAGAACGTGACCGTGCACGGCTGGTGCTACAGCCTGGAGAACGGCCTGGTCACCGACCTGCAAGTGAGCTCGACGAGCCGCGATGAGGCGATGGAGCGCTTTCGCGACGCGGTCGAGCGGCTGGATTGAGCGCCTCGCGATCCCCCGCGCGCGTCACACGTCGAGCGGATCGACGTCGATCTGCCAGCGCAGGTCGCGCGCGGTGCGCTGGCGGTAGAGCAGGGCGACCCATTCGGCGAGGAAGGCCTGCAACGGGCCGCGCTGATCGGCCTCGACCAGCAGTTGCGCGCGTTCGCGCCGCGCCAGCCGGGTGAGCCGCATCGGCACCGGGTCGTAGAGGCGCAGTTCCGTACGCGCCATCTCCTCGGCCAGGCGGCGCGCATGGCGCAGGAAGGCGACCGCATCGTCCAGCGCCGGCGCATCGGCACGCAGCATCGCCTGGTGGCTGAACGGCGGAAAGCCCGCCGCGCGCCGCTCCTGCAGCGCCATGCGGGCGAAGGCGTCAAAGTCGTGCCGCGCCAGGTGCTGGTACAGCGGATGCGCCGGGTATTCGGTCTGGATCAACACCTCGCCCGGCAGCGTACCGCGCCCGGCGCGCCCGCCAACCTGCATCAGTTGCTGGAACAGACGCTCCGGTGCCCGGAAGTCTGCCGCGTGCAGCGAGGCGTCGGCGCCGATCACGCCCACCAGCGTCAGTTGCGGAAAGTCGTGGCCCTTGGCCATCATCTGCGTGCCGACCAGGATGTCGGCACCGCCGTCGGCGATGGTCGCCAGCAGGCTTTCCCACTGCGCACGGGTGCGCGCCGCGTCGCGGTCGACGCGCAGCACGCGCGCCTGCGGAAACAGCTCGGCCAGCCGCGCCTCGATGCGCTGCGTACCGCGACCGAAGGGCCGGATGTCCTGGTCGCCACAGCTCGGGCACGCGCCTGGAATGGGCCCATCGCAACCGCAGTGATGGCAGCGCAGACGGCGGTCGGCAAGATGCACCACCAGGTTGGCCGAACAGTGCGGACAGCGGCTCACCCAGCCGCAGGACGGGCAGGACAGCACGGGTGCATAGCCGCGACGGTTGAGGAAGACCAGGCTCTGCTCGCCGCGCTGCAGCCTGGCCGCAAGCGCCGCCTGCAGGGCCGGGCTGAGGCCTTCGTCCAGCTTGAGGCGCCGCGTGTCGACGCAACGCACGCTGGGCATGGTCGATGCCACCGCACGCTGGCTCAGCGCGAGCGGCGCATAGCGCGCGTTGCGTGCGTGGTGCCAGCTCTCCAGCGAAGGCGTGGCCGAGCCGAGCACGACCGGCACGCCGCGCTGGCGCGCCCGCCACACCGCGACGTCGCGTGCCGAATAGCGCACGCCTTCCTGCTGCTTGTAGGAGGGATCGTGCTCCTCATCGACCAGGATCAGGCCCAGACGCGGCAGCGGCGCGAACACCGACAGGCGCGTGCCGAGCACGATGTCGGCATGGCCGGTGAGCGCCTGCACGAAGCCGCGCGAACGCGCGCCGGCTGCAAGCGCGGAATGCAGGCTGACCACGTGCGCAGCCGGAAAGCGCTGCGCCACGCGGCGCTCGAGCTGCGGCGTGAGCGCGATCTCGGGCACCAGCATCAGCACCTGGCCACCAGCCGCCAGCACCTTCTGCGCGAGCCGCAGATAGACCTCGGTCTTGCCACTGCCGGTGACGCCTTGCAGCAGCCAGGCACGAAAGCCTGCGGGCGCCGCTCCAACCTCGTCGAGCACCGCCACCTGCTCGGCGGTCAAGGCCGGCGCCGCCGCCATCTGCGAACGATCGCCCGGACCCGCCACCGCAACGAGCCAACCGCGGCGCAAGGCGTCGCCCACCGCAGGCCCCTGCGGCAGTTCACGCAGCACGCTGCGCCGCATCGGCACCCCCGCGCCAGCCACCTCGCGCAGCAGCGCCAGCGCCTTGCTGTCCCGCCGGGCCTGGGCGAGGGCAGCCTCGCCGGCTGCGGAAAGTCCCAGCAGCGGATCGTCTTCCTCGCCGCTCACTTCGTCGGCACGGCGCAGGCTCGGGGGCAGCGCGAGCGCGACGACTTCGCCGAGCGGCGCGTGGTAGTAGCGCGCGACGAAATCCACGAGTTCCAGCCAGTCCGGCGGCAGCGGCGGGACTTCGCGCTGGATGTGCGACACGGACCTGAGGCGGGACGCGTCCACGTCGGCGGCGGCCGGCAGCGCGACGATCAGGCCGCTCTTCTCGCCGCGCCCGAACGGCACCCGCACGCACCGCCCGATGTCCGCGTCATCAGCATCTTCTGCAAGGTAATCAAATACTTGCGGAATGGGAACAGGAAGCGCGACGCGGACGTAGGGCATGCAGGAAACGGCTATTGGAGCGAAAATCCCGTAAATTCAATGCCTTGAACGGCTCTTTTGAAGTCGGACTGCGGGAAACGATCCTAAGGAATTGTCCGGGTTATCCCTGAGAGTTTGTCCACAAAACCTGTGGATAACTTTGTGGGAAAGCTGGGTGAATCGGGCTCAATCCCGCGCGGCACAAGCCCTTTCGTCACTTTGCCTTAACATTGCGCAGATATTAAACCCTTTTAATTCAATGACTTGAAAATCGAGCGACATGTCAAGCCGATCGTGCCTGCGCAAACGCGCGCGGAACCGGCGATTGTGCATAAGTCAAGCATTCGATGTTCGATTTTCCCCTTGACAAGGCGCCGCCGACGAGTGGGCAACAGCCGTCCCCTCGGCTTCCTCACCAGCGCTCAGCGCCCCTCGTCGGCCGCGCGCAGCGCGCGGCTGTGCTCGTGCACCGTGTCGACGAGCACGCGAACGTTGTCGGGCGGCGTGTATTGCGAGATGCCGTGTCCGAGGTTGAACACATGGCCGGCGTGGGGACCGTAGGCCTCCAGCACCTTGCGGGCCTCGGCGGCGACGACCTCGGGCGGTGCGAACAGGATGGAAGGGTCGAGGTTGCCCTGCAGCGCGACCCTATCACCGACCAGCGCACGCGCACGACCGATGTCCATCGTCCAGTCCAGGCCGACCGCGTCGCTGCCGATGGCGGCGATGGACTCGAGCCAGATGCCGCCGCCCTTGGTGAACACGATGCTGGGGACGCGATGACCGTCGTACTCGCGACGCAGGCCAGACACGACCTGCTGCAGGTAGTGCAGCGAGAATTCACGGTACGCCGATTCCGACAGCACGCCGCCCCAGGAATCGAACACCATCACCGCCTGCGCGCCCGCTTCGATCTGCGCGTTGAGGTACTTGACCACGGCCTGCGCGGTGACGTCGAGGATGTGGTGCAGCAGATCCGGGCGGCTGTAGGCCAGCGTCTTGATGCGGCGATAGTCGTCCGACGAGCCCCCCTCGACCATGTAGCAGGCCAGCGTCCACGGGCTGCCCGAGAAGCCGATCAGCGGCACGCTGCCGTCGAGGGCACGACGGATCTCGGCCACCGCGTCCATCACGTACTGCAGTTCGACATGCGGATCGGGCGCCGTCAGGTTGCGGATCTCCCACTCGTCGCGCAGCGGACGCTCGAAGCGCGGCCCTTCGCCTTCGGCGAAATACAGCCCGAGCCCCATCGCGTCCGGCACGGTGAGGATGTCGGAAAACAGGATGGCGGCGTCGAGGTCGTAGCGCGCCAGCGGCTGCAGCGTGACTTCGCAGGCGAGCGCCGGGCTCTTGCACAGTTGCAGGAAGCTGCCGGCGCGCTTGCGGGTCTCGCAGTACTCGGGCAGGTAGCGGCCAGCCTGGCGCATCAGCCAGACGGGCGTGTATTCGGTGGGCTGGCGCAACAGGGCGCGGAGGAAGGTATCGTTTTTCAGGCGGCTCACGTCGGATCCTCGAATCGCCCTCGCGGGCGTGACAGACGGTGATTATCGCCTGTCCCCGGCCTCAGCGCTCAACGTCGCGCCCGGGCGCGAGCGGGAAGCTCATCGACGCCAGAATGCGGGCGTCAGCACCACCAGAAGGGTGAAGATCTCGAGACGGCCGAGGATCATCGTGAACGAGAGCACCCACTTGTGGAAATCGGCCAACGCCTGGTAGTTAGACGCCGGTCCCACCTCGGCCAGCCCCGGGCCGGTGTTGTTGAGGCAGGCCACCACCGCGGAGAAGGCGGTGATCAGCTCGAGCCCGCTCGCCGACAGCAGCAGCGTCAGCGACACGATGGACACCATGTACATGAAGCTGAAACCCAGCACGGCTTGCAGGATGCCTTCCGGCAGGGGCTGCGTGCCGATGCGCACCGGCACCACCACGCTGGGGTGCAACGATCGCACGATCTCGCGCAGCACCTGCTTGTAGAGGATCATCGCCCGCATCATCTTGATGCCGCCACCGGTCGAACCGGAGCAGGCGACGAAGCTGCCGAGGAACAGCACCCAGATCTGCGCGAAGGTCGGCCAGTGGGTGTAATCGTAGGTCGACAGCCCCAGCGAGGTGGAGATCGACACCACATGGAAGGCCACGTAGCGCAGCGTGGTCGCCAGGTCGGCATGGGCGCCGGCCTGCATCAGGTAGGCGGTGAGCATCACGATGCTGAAGGCGAGCACGCCGAAATAGAACGGCAGCTCGGGATCGCGCCGGTAGGGCAGGGTGGAGCGCCGCACCAGGGCCATGTAATGCGTGGCGAAGTTCAGGCCCGACAACAGTGCGAAGCCGGCGGCGACGGCCTCCACTGCGGGATTGTTGAAATAGGCGAGCGAGGCATCCTTGCTCGAGAAGCCCCCCAGGCCGGTGATCGAGAACGAGTGGATCACCGCATCCCAGGGGCCCAGCCCCGCCCACCACAGCGACAGCCCGCAAACCAGCGTGATCAGCATGTAGGTCAGCCACAGGCCCTTTGCCGTTTCGGTGATGCGCGGCGTCAGGCTGGATTCCTTCATCGGCGTCGGCACCTCGGCCTTGAACAACTGCCGTCCGCCGATGCCCAGCAGCGGCAGGATCGCCACCACCAGCACGATCACGCCCATGCCGCCGACCCAGTGCATGAAGGTGCGCCACAGGTTGAGCGAGACCGGCAGATCATCGAGATGGGTCAGGACCGTGCCGCCGGTGGCGGTGAGGCCGGAGACGGCCTCGAAATAGGCATCGGTGACGGTCAGCCCGGGGATGTTCAGCAGCAACGGCAACGCGCCGAACACCGGCAGGCCGATCCAGGTCGCCGCCACCAGCAGGAAGCCGTCGTGCACGCGCAGGTCGCGCCGCCCGCGCCGGGTGAGCACCCACAGCAGCAGGCCGACGAGGAAGGTGATGATGATCGAATCGCGGAAGCGGATGCCCTCGCCCAGGCCGAAGGACACCGTCAGCGGGAAGGTCATCAGCAGGCCGAAAATCATGATGATCAGGCCGAGCGCATTGAGGGCGGAGTGATAGGCGCGCATGCGGGCGAACGCCGGATCAGAGGAAGGAGAAGCCGACCTGGAACAGCTTTTCGACCCGCCGCACCAGCCGCTTGTGCGTGCAGAAGACGATCACGTGGTCGTCCTCGCGGATCACCGTGTCGTGGTGCGGCATGATGACCTCCCGCCGGACCACCTTTCCGTCCTCGCGCCTGACATTGCGCACGATGGCACCGATCGTCGCGCCCTGCGGCAGCGCGATGCCCTCGATCGGCCGCCCGACCACCTTGGAGTCTTTCGGACTGCCGTGGGCAATGATCTCCAGCGCCTCCGCCGCACCGCGACGCAGACTGTGCACGGCCACCACGTCGCCGCGCCGCACATGGGCGAGCAAGGTGCCGATGGAGGTATGCGCAGGCGAGATCGCGATGTCGATCGGCCCGCCCTGCACCAGGTCGACGTAGCTCTTGCGGTTGATCAGTGCCAGCGTGCGACGGGCGCCCATGCGCTTGGCGAGCGAAGCGGACATGATGTTGTCCTCCTCGTCGTTGGTCAGCGCGACGAACAGGTCGGTCTCGTCGATGCCTTCGCTTTCCAGCAGCTTCTCGTCGGTGGCGTCGGCGCGCAGCACCAGCGCACGGGTGAGCTGGGTCGCCACGGTCTCGGCACGGGCGGCGTTGCTTTCCAGGATCTTGACGTGATGGTCCTGCTCGATGGAACGGGCGAGGCGCAGGCCGATGTTGCCGCCGCCGGCGATGATGATGCGCCGCATCGGGCGGTCGCCGCGGCGCAGTTCGCCCATCACCTGGCGAATGTGCACGGTCGCCGCGAGGCAGAACACTTCGTCGCCCGCAAGGATCACCGTCTCGCCCTCGGGGATGATCGGCTCGCCGTCGCGATAGATCGCTGCGATGCGCGCGTCTACGTTGGGCAGGTGGAAGCGCAGCGCCTTCAGCGGATGCCCCACCAGCGGGCCGCCCTCGAACGCGCGCACGCAGATCAGGCTGAGCACGCCGTCGGCGAACTCCAGCACCTGCAGCGCCTCGGGATAGGAGATCAGGCGCTTGATGTGATCGGTGATGACCTGCTCCGGGCAGATCGAGAAATCCACCGCGAAATTGGCGTCATCGAGCAATTCCGGGTAGTCGACATAATCTGTCGAGCGCAGCCGCGCGATGCGCGTGGGGAGGTTGAACAGTGCCTTGGCGATGCGACAGGCGCACAGGTTGGTCTGGTCGGACTGCGTGACTGCAATCAGCAGGTCGGCATCGTCGGCACCCGCGTCTCGCAGCACCGTCGGCGACGCGGCGTTGCCACAGACGGTGCGGATCTCCAGGCGCTCGCGCAGCACTGCCAGGTGTTCGACGCTGGTGTCGACGAGGGTGATGTCGTTGGCCTCCGACACCAGATTTTCCGCCACCGAGGCGCCGACCTGGCCGGCGCCGAGAATGATGATCTTCACCCGGACCTTCCGACTCGCATTGCACGCGCCATTCTACAGGCGCGGCAGATCGTGCCCGACAATGATTGTGCGCCGCAGCAAAAAAGCCGCTTCAGCCGCTCACCCCTCTTCATGCCGTCGGCCGGCCTGCAGCCCCAACTGCTTGAGCTTGCGGTAAAGATGAGTGCGCTCGAGTCCGGTCTTCTCGGCCAGACGGGTCATGTTGCCGCCCTCCAGCCGCAGGTGGTGCTCGAAGTACAGCCGTTCGAAGGCTTCCCGCGCTTCGCGCAGCGGCTGGTCCAGCGACACGCCGGTCACCGCCGCGTCGTGCGAAGGCGCGAGCAGGCGACGCACATCCGCAACGCCGATTTCCTCGTCCAGCGTGCCCAGCGCGAGCGATTTCACCGCCGCGCGCAGCTCGGCATAGCCGCCGGGCCAGCCCAGGTTGCGCAACTGGTTGAGCGCGGCGGTCGAGAAGCGGCGCAGCGGCACTTCACCGCCTTCGACCAGATGCAGCAGGATCTGACTCGCCAGTTCCGGCAGGTCGTCCTTCACGTCCGCAGTGGAAGGCGGCGCCAGGCTGACCTCGAACAGGCGCGCCAGCAGGGCTTCCTCCCAGCCCTCGGCAAGCAGCGCCTCAAGGCTGCGGTCGGTGGCCACGACCACGCGCAGGTCGTAGCGGTCGAGCCGGTCAAGGGCAAAGGCAAGGTTCTTCTGCTGCGCACGCGACAGCCGCGCGAGTTCGCCCACGAACAGCACGCCACCGTGCGTTGCCTGCAACTGGTTCAGGTCGAGCGGCGTCGTCACCATGGCCAGATCCAGCCACGGCGCCCCGGCCGCCTGGACGCTGCGCGCCACCAGCTCCGCCAGGCTGCCGCTGCCCACCCGCAGCAACAGCACGCGCGAATTCACCGCAATCTGTTCGACCCGGCGGCGCAGCTCGCGCAGCGGCACCGAGCGGGTGAAGGCCGCCAGGGTCAGCGGCGCCGGCGTGCCTGCGGCCTGCGGCCGCTGCAGGCCGCGCTTGACGGCCGCCAGCAGCTTCTGCAGGGCGATCGGCTTTTCCAGGTAGTCGATCGCGCCGATGCGCGTCGCTTCCACCGCGGTGTCTATCGTGCCGTGGCCCGACATCATCACCACCGGCATCGTGAGCTGTCCGTTGGCAGCCCACTCCTTCAGCAGCGTGATGCCGTCGGTATCGGGCATCCAGATGTCGAGCAGCACCATGTCGGGACGCAGGGCGTTGCGCGCGGCCCGCGCGGCGGCCGCGTTCTCGGCGAGCAGCACGTCATGCCCCTCGTCGCGCAGGATCTCGGATAGCAACTCGCGTATGCCCACTTCGTCGTCGACGATCAGTATCTTTGCCATATTTCAGTTGTCGTTACTCGTTGCCGCCAGGCGCAGGCGGATGCGCACTTCGGCGCCGCCGCCGTCGCGGTTCGTCAGCCTGACCTCGCCGCCATGCTCATCGACGATCTTCTTCACCATCGCCAGGCCCAGACCCGTGCCTCGCGACTTGGTGGTGAAATAAGGTTCGAAGGCGCGCGTCAGGACTTCGGCCGGAAAGCCCGGCCCGTTATCGCGGAACAGCAGCAGCGCACGCTCGCCCTCGCGGCGGGTGATCACCTGCATTTCCCCGTCTTCGTCGCCGTTCAGCGCATCCTGAGCATTCTGCAGCAAATTGTGGATCACCTGTCGAATCTGGGTGGCATCGCCCTGCACCGGTGTCAGGTCAGCAGCCAGTTCCAGCCGGATGCGGCCGGCCGCGCTTTCGTAAAGGTTCAGCACTTCGCGGATCAGCGCGTTCAGGTCGACCGGCGCAAGGTGCGGCGCCGGCAGACGCGCATAGTCGCGGAACGCATTGACCAGGTTCTTCATCGCCTCGACCTGGTTGACGATGGTCCGCGTGGAGCGCTCGAGCATCTCGCGACCGTCGTCGTCGAGCCGGTCGGCGAGCTTGAAGGCGAGGCGCTCGGCCGACAACTGGATCGGCGTCAGCGGATTCTTGATCTCGTGTGCCAGCCGCCGCGCCACTTCCGCCCAGGCGGCGGTGCGCTGCGCAGCGATCAGGCGCGAGATGTCGTCGAACACCACCACCGAGCCGCCGCCACCGCTCTGCGGCAGCCGCGAGCCGTGGATGAGCAGGGTGAGCGGCGCGCTGTCCTTCACCGGCAGCTCGATCTGCGTCTGCCAGTCGCCCTCGTTCGCGGCAAAGCCGGCGACCAGCGCATCGCGCAGCCCCTCGTGCCGTGGCCAACGGGTGAGGGGGATGTCCTCGAAGCCGGCGAGATCGTCATCGAGGATGGCCAGCGCACCGTGGTTGGCAGCTCGCAGGGTGCCGTCGGCGGCGAACGCGAGCACGCCGGTCGACAGGTTGGCGAGCACGCTCTCGAGATACACCCGCGCCGCCTCCACCGCGGCGCGGCTGCGGTCGGCTGCAGCACGCGCATCCTCGAGCTGGCGCGTCATCTGGTTGAAGGATTGCGTCAGCACGCCGAGCTCGTCGCGCGCCGGCAGCGCCTGGCGCGGACTGAAGTCGCCCTGGGCGACCGCCTGCGTGCCTTCGGCCAGGATCAGCAAGGGAGCGACCAGCCGCCGCGCGATGACGAACGCCGCCGCCACCGCGCCAAGCAGCGCCAGCAGCATGGTCAGCGTCAGGGTCAGGGTGTAGATGCGCTTGAGGCCCACGCGCCCGAGGATCAACTGCTGGTACTGCCGGTAGGCCTCCTGCACGGCCTCCGCATTGTGGCCAAAAGTCTCCGGAACGGGCTGAGTGAGCTGCAGCAGATGTGGCTCGCCCGCCAGCGTACGCATCGGGATCGGCACGATCACCCGGATGACCAGGCGGCCGTCGGGCTGGGTTTCGACGGCGTGCATGCTCAGCGTCTGGCGCGCCTGGCGCAGTTGGTTCGCGGTGGGCAGATCCGGCAGCAGCATGCCGGCGGAATCGACGGCGCTGGCGACGATCTGTCCGTTGAGACTCAGCACCGTGGCGCTGGCGACTCCGGCCTGCTCGCGCAGCCGGTTGAGCAGGGCCGGCGCCACCGGATCCTTGCTCTCGAGCGAGAGCGCCATGCTTTCGGCCTGCTCGTGCACCTGGCCGACGAAGAAATCGAGGGCCTTCTGCCCCAACGCGATACCGCCCTCGAGCGCCGCATCGACGCGCACGTCGAACCACGACTCGATGCTGCGCACGACGAACTGCAGCGACACCGCATACACGACGACACCCGGCAGCAATCCCATCAGCGCGAACATCAGCACCAGCCGGTATTTCAGTCTCGACCCGAACTGGCGCTGGCGATACTCGCGCCACAGCGTGCGCAACTGCACCGCCACCAGCCCCGCCAGGCCCACCACCACCGCGCCGTTGAGCGCGAGCAGATAGGGATAGCTGCCAGCGAACAGCTCGCTGTTCGAACTCGCCGACGTCAGCAGGAAAAGGGAGATCGCCGCCAGCGCGGCGGCGATGACGAGCGCGATCCGCTTCATCGGGAGCCGGGCGTGCCGGGAAGGAAAGTCCATCGCGTCCAGTCCGTTGCGATATCCCAGTCGCGGCTGCCGATCGCAGTCACCTGAAACGGTTTGGGCAATTGGGTGGTGTCGAGCAGGAAGCGCAGCGCCACCTGATGCGATACACCGGGCTTGAGCTCATCGCTGCCTGCGATCTGCCAATGACGAATGCGCAACATCGTGCGCACCGCTGCGTCGAGGCTTTCGAAACTTTGCTGGAAGTTGCCGATGAACAGCCGGTACGTCCGCGTGATGGCGTTGTAGTGCAGGCGATACTCCAGCTTGCGGTCTATGACGACCTCGTTGAGCCAGTACCAGCGCGGGCGTTCGATGCGCAGCTCGGCGACGAAATACAAGGACACGCCGCGCGCAACCGCGTCCGCCACGCGCGAGTTCAGCTCGAGATCGATGTCCGCATTCAGCACGTAGCCGCCGTCCCCGGGCACGATCTCGGCGCTGTGGATGACGCCCTCCTCGGCAAAGGCGGTCAGTGCGACAGCCACCAGCGCGATGGCGCACAGCCAGTGTCGCAGTCGATCAACGAAGCTTGCGCAGCAGGGCGAAATAGAAGCCGTCATGTTCGGCATTGGGCAGGAGCTGGAGATCCGGGCGGTTGTCGATCGGGAGCGGCGCGGCGTCGCCGTGGCGGCTCAGGAAACGCTCGATCTGGAGCCGGTTCTCGTCGTCGAAGACCGAGCAGGTGACGTAAAGCATTGTGCCACCCGGCACCAGCGTCTGCCAAAGCGCATCGAGGATGGCGCCCTGCTGCGCCGCGAATTGGCGGATGTCATCCTCGCGTCGCAACCACTTGATGTCGGGATGCCGCCGGGCCACGCCGGACGCCGAGCACGGAACGTCGGCCAGGATACGGTCGAAGGGCCGGCCGTCCCACCACGCAGGCAGGTCGCGGCAATCGGCAACCTGGATCCGGGCCGACAGCCCGAGGCGCGCGAGATTGCGCCGGATGCGCTCGGCGCGCGCGGGATCGAGCTCGAGCGCCAGCAACTCGATGTCGGCGCGCTCGAGCAGGTGGGCGCTCTTCCCGCCCGGCGCCGCGCAGGCATCGAGCACACGCTCACCGGGGCGCGCATCGAGCAGGGTCGCCGCCCACTGGGCGCCCGCATCCTGCACCGACAGCAGCCCTTCGGCGTGACCGGGCAGACGCGCCACTGCCACCGGCCTGTCCAGCAGCAAGGCGTCGTTGGCGAGGCGGCGGGCGCTCAGGCCCGCCTGCTGCAGGCTGCCGAGAGCCTCCTCCACCGTGGAGCGGCGCCGATTGACCCGCAGCGCCATCGGCGGATGTTCGTTGCCTGCGGCCAACGCTGCCTCCCACGCATCGGGATGCGCGCGCCGCACCTTTTGCAGCCACCAGCGCGGGTGGCCGTAACGAGCCGCCTCGTCAGCAGCGATCCATTCGGGCCAGGCAGACTTCTGCCGCAATGCATTGCGCAGCACGGCATTCACCATGCCCTTCAAGCCGGGCATCTCCGCTGCCACCGCCTGAACAGTCTGATCGACGATCGTATGGCCCTGCTCCGGCCGTCGCTCCAGCCTGTGCAGCGCCACGAGCAGCAAGGCGCGCACGAACACGGGCGGCGGAACGTGCAGCAATGGCTTCAGGATCGCATCGCCGCGGCCGTACTGGCGCAGGGTCGACCAGGCGAGATCGCGCACTGCGCCGCGCGTGCTCTCGGGCCAGGCCGGATGGGCCTGCAGCATGAATTCGAAACGGTCGGTCAGGTTCGCGCCGTCGAGCACCGCGGCGACGAGCAGCGCGGACTGCTGCAGGGCGAAGCCCAGACTGTCGGGCGGCAGTTGTACTGGCGCGGGACGCGCGCGACGCGGCGGGGCGTCCTTGGGATGGCGCCGGATCGAGGCGTTGGGTTTGATCACGGTGTGGGGTTCGCTTTGCTGGAAGGGCGCGACAGGTTCAGCCGAGCAGGCCGCGCAGGTGATTTGGAAAGGCGAACTGGGCGCAATGAACGGCACCATTGTAGTGCTGAAGCCGGTCAAGCCCGCGTGCCGCAATTCGCGCGTCGACCTCCTCCGCGGCGATTACCGACGGATCCAGCGTGTCGGATGCGACAGCAAAGACACACAGGCTTCCGTAGAGGGGAACATAGAGCAGATAGGGCTGCACCACGCGAAAAGCCTGGCGCAGCTCGTCCAGTGTGGTGCGCACCTGCTCTCCCTGGAACGCGGCGCTGCCGACCTGCAGGCTGAGCGCTCCGCCGGCAGCGAGCAGGCTGCGGCAGGCAGCGAAGAAAGCGTGCGAGAAAAGCGCGCGGGCGGCACCAACCGGATCGGTGAGATCGAACACGATCAGATCGAAAAGCCCTGCCGCGCCACCGGCACACAGGGCATCGACATGGAGGCGCGCGTCGCCGATGTGCAGCTTCACGCGCACGTCGTCGAGGGCACCGCGATGCACGGCGTGAAAGTGATGCCGCGCGATGTCGACGACACCGGCATCGAGTTCGACGATGTCGATCCGCTCGATCGACGGATGCTTGAGCAACTCCTCGGCCGACCCTCCGTCGCCACCGCCAAGAACAAGGGCACGCCGCGGGCCGGCATGCGCGACTCCGGCAACGTGAGCCAGACTCTCGTGGTAATGAAACTCGTCGCGCTCGGAAGTCATGAAGCAGCCATCGAGCCGGAACAGACGTCCGAAGCGCGGCGTGTCCCACACCTCGATTTGCTGAAAGGGTGTCTGCCGGCGTTCGAGCAATCTGCCCCCACGGATGAAGTACGCAGCATCGTCCGCCAGGCGCTCGACCAGCAGCCCCTCCTCCTCAGGCAATCTGTCTCCCGCCACGTTGACCTCCTTGCCACAAAGCAGCGCATCGGCGCGCATGGATTCCTGCCGGGCGTTGTTCCACGTGAAACATCGGCCTTGAGCGCAGCATCGAACAGGACGATGCACAGCAATGAGCAACACAAGTCGGCGCACCGCTCCCCCCCTCGGGTGGCTGGTGCACCGATTGTTCCACGTGAAACAGCGAGATCGCCGCGGCCGGGGCTTGCGATCAACGCAAGCCTATTTCCCGATGCAGAACCGAGAGAAGATCACGCCCAGCAAGTCGTCGGCGGTGAACTCGCCCGTGATCTCGCCGAGACTTTCCTGCGCCAGCCGCAACTCCTCGGCAAGCAGCTCGAGGGCCCGCGCCTGCTCTCCCGCCTCGATCACATGAGCCAGCGCCTCGCGCAATGCCCGCAGATGCCGCTCCCTCGCCAGGAACACGTCCTCGCCATGGGCATGCCAGCCGGCGATCCGCAGCAGCTCCGCGCGCACCAGGTCCATCCCTGCGCCGGTGCGCGCCGAGACGTGGAGGCTGACGCGACCATCGGACTCGACCCGTCGAGGTTCCTGGCCGCGCAGGTCGATCTTGTTCGCCACGACGATGCGCTCCACATCCGCAGGCAGCCGCGCATCGATGTCGGTCGTCGGTGCGTGCCCGGCGTTCGCATCCACCAGCCGCAGGATCACGTCCGCACGCTCGATCTCGCGCCAGGTGCGCTCGATGCCGATCTGCTCCACCGTGTCCACCGTGTCGCGCAGGCCTGCAGTGTCGATGATGTGCAGCGGAATGCCTTCGACCTGGATCGTCTCGCGCAACGCGTCCCGCGTCGTGCCGGCGATCTCGGTGACGATCGCCCGCTCCTCGCCGGCAAGCTGGTTCAACAGGCTGGACTTGCCCACGTTCGGCTCGCCCACCAGCACCACGTTGAGGCCGCTGCGCAGCAAGGCGCCCTGCCGCGCACGGTCGAGCACGCCTTCGAGCTGCGCGCGCAACTCCGCCAGCCGCGGCAGCGCGCGCGTCTTCTCCAGGAATTCGATCTCTTCCTCGGGAAAATCCAGCGTCGCCTCGACCAGCATGCGCAGATCGATCAAGCCGTCGCGAACGCGGTTGATTTCCTCGGAGAAGCGACCCGACAACGATCGCACCGCCGAACGCGCCGCGGCGGCGGTCGACGCCTCGATCAGGTCGGCCACGCCTTCGGCCTGCGCGAGATCCAGCTTGCCGTTCAGGAAGGCACGGCGGGTGAATTCGCCCGGCTCGGCCAGTCGCGCGCCAAGCTGCAGACAGCGCTGCAGCAGCAACTGCATCACCACCGGGCCGCCATGCCCCTGCAGCTCGACGACATCCTCGCCGGTGAAGGAAGCCGGCCCGGGGAAGAAAAGACAAAGGCCCTCGTCGATCGCTTCGCCCGCTTCATCGAGGAAGCGGGCAAAGCGGGCGACGCGGGCCTCCGGTTCGCGTCCGGTCAGCGTGCGGGCGAAATCCCGCAGGCCGCTGCCGGACACGCGCACGACACCGATGCCTCCCCGGCCCGGCGCCGTCGCGATGGCAGCAATCGTGTCAGGCTGCCTTGCCGCCCTTGTTTCCACTTTCGATCATCCGCGTGATCTGCCACTGCTGGGCGATCGACAGGCAGTTGTTCACCACCCAGTAAAGCACCAGGCCGGACGGGAACCACAGGAACATGAAGGTGAAGATGATCGGCATCGCCAGCATCACCTTGGCCTGGATCGGATCCGGCGGCGTCGGGTTCAGCTTGGTCTGGATCAGCATGGACACGCCCATGATGATCGGCAGGATGAAGTACGGATCCTTCGCCGACAGATCCTGGATCCAGCCCAGCCACGGCGCCTGGCGCATCTCCACGCTGCCGAGCAGCACCCAGTACAGCGCGATGAACACCGGGATCTGCACCAGGATGGGCAGGCAGCCGCCGAGCGGATTGATCTTCTCGGTGCGGTAGAGATTCATCATCTCCTGCTGCATCTTGGCCTTGTCGTTGCCGTACATCTCCTTCATGCGCTGCAGGCGCGGGCCGAGCACACGCATCTTCGCCATCGACTTGTAGCTGGCCGCCGACAGCGGGAAGAACAGCGCCTTCAGCATCACGGTGACGAGGATGATCGCCCATCCCCAGTTGCCGGTCAGCTTGTGCAGCCAGGCCAGCACCCAGAACAGCGGCGCCGCGATCACCGTCAGCCAGCCGTAATCGACCACGAGATCGAGGCCCGGTGCGATGCCGTGCAGCTTGTCCTGCTCCTGCGGGCCGGCATAGAGGCGGGTCTCGACCTTGCCCGTCGCCCCGGGAGCGATCTGCGCCACCGGCAGGATCACGCCCGCCGAATAGGTGTCGTTGCCCAGCGCCCGCGCGAAGAACTCACGCTGCACCCCCTCGGCGGGCAGCCAGGCGCTGACGAAGTAGTGCTGCACCAGCGCGACCCAGCCGTCAGGCGCCGACTTGGCGAACTTCGCCTTGCCATCGGTGATCTCGGAGAACTTCACCTTCTGGAACTTGGCACCATCGGTGTAGAAGGCCGGGCCGATGAAGGTCTGCACGCCGCCGAAGCCTTCCGGCGTCTCCGCCGGCTTGCCGTCGCGCGTGAGCTGGAAATAGGCGTGCGGCTCGATGGGCTTGCCGCTGTCGTTGCGGATGTCATAGCTCACATCCACCAGGTAGCTGCCGCGCTTGAAGGTCATCACCTTGGTCACGCGGATGCCGCCCTGCTCCGGCGCCTCCAGGCGCAGCACCACTGCATCCTCGCCGTCCTTCAACTTGAACTCGCTGCCGGGCAGCGTGAACAGCGTCTTGTGCGTCGGCAGGCCTTCGCCGATGAGGCCGGTCTG
>JAFEFM010000457.1 GCA_018240585.1 Pseudomonadota bacterium | reverse complement strand
CCGAGCTACGTACTACAGGTGCATGCGTCACTGCCGCTTGAGGTCGGTCCGTCGGGCACCTGCCCCTCTCTCCCCTTCAAGGGGAGGGCCGGGGTGGGGATGGGGTATCGCACTCTGGAACTGCTGCACTGCCGCATTGAAGTAAACTCCGGGTTTCCCGCCGCGCGCGGCCCCTTTGCAACTGGAACAAGCTGAAGTCACATGGCCCGAATCTTCTGCGTCGCCAACCAGAAAGGCGGGGTGGGCAAGACCACCACCTGCGTCAACCTCGCCGCCGCGCTGCAACTGGCCGGCCAGCGCACCCTGCTCGTCGATCTCGACCCGCAGGGCAACGCCACCATGGGTAGCGGCGTGGACAAGCGCTCGCTGGAAAAGTCCGTCTACCACCTGCTCGTCGGCCTTGCCACCCTCGACGAAGTGCGGGTCAAGTCCGAGGCCGGCGGCTACGACATCCTGCCCGCCAACCGCGACCTCGCCGGCGCCGAAGTCGAGCTCGTCAACCTCGACAACCGCGAAAAGCGCCTGCGCGACGCCCTGCGCGCCTTCGATGCCGACTACGACTTCGTGCTCATCGACTGCCCGCCCTCGCTGTCCATGCTCACGCTCAACGGCCTGTGCGGCGCCCATGGCGTCATCATCCCGATGCAGTGCGAGTACTACGCGCTGGAAGGCCTGTCCGACCTCGTCAACACCATCAAGAAGGTCCACGCCAACCTCAACCGCGAGCTCAAGATCATCGGCCTGTTGCGCGTCATGTTCGACCCGCGCATGACCCTGCAGCAGCAGGTCTCGGCGCAGCTCGAATCGCACTTCGGCGACAAGGTCTTCCGCGCCATCGTGCCGCGCAACGTACGCCTGGCCGAAGCGCCCAGCCATGGCCTGCCCGGCGTGGTGTTCGACCGCGGCGCCAAGGGCGCGCAGGCCTACATGGCGTTCGCCAACGAAATGATCGAGCGGGTCAAGACGCTCTGAATGCTGGTCAGGACATGAACAAACCCAAACTCAAGGGCCTCGGTCGCGGCCTGGATGCGCTGCTCGCGGCCAACCACGACGACGAAGCCGAGAAGAGCGCACTGCAGACACTGGCCACCGCGGCGCTGCAGCCCGGCAAGTACCAGCCGCGCACGCGCATGGACCCGGGCTCGCTCGAGGAACTGGCGGCCTCGATCAAGGCGCAGGGCGTCATGCAGCCCATCCTGGTGCGGCCGGTCGACGAAGATCGCTACGAGATCATCGCCGGCGAGCGTCGCTGGCGTGCGGCGCAGATTGCCGGCCTGGACGACGTGCCCTGCCTGGTACGCGAGATCCCCGACGAAGCCGCGCTGGCGATGTCGCTGATCGAGAACATCCAGCGCGAGGACCTCAATCCGCTCGAGGAAGCCAGCGGCATCCAGCGCCTGATCGACGAGTTCGCCATGACCCACCAGCAGGCGGCGGACGCGGTGGGCCGCTCGCGCCCGGCGGCCTCCAACCTGCTGCGCCTGCTCAACCTCGCCCGGCCGGTGCAGGAACTGCTGATGGCCGGCGACATCGACATGGGGCATGCTCGCGCACTGCTGCCGCTCGACGGCGCCAACCAGATCCAGCTCGCCAACCTCGTCGCCGCCCGTCAGCTTTCGGTGCGCGACACCGAGCGCCTGGTGCAGCAGGTGCTCAACCCGCGGCAGAAGAAGGCCGCGGTGGCACCTGACCGCGACCTGGTGCGGCTGGAAGAGGAAATCGCCGACGCCATCGGTGCCACGGTGAAGATCAAGGCCAACAAGAAAGGCGCCGGCGAAGTCACCATCCGCTTCGGCAGCCTGGACCAGCTCGACGGCCTGCTCGGCCGCCTGCGCTGAGCCTCGAGGCCGCCGGGCCCGCGAGCCGGCGCGCGCTGGGCGGCAGCCGACTCAGCGCACGCCTGCGGCGTCCTCCCGTTTCGGTGGCAGCGGGGAAAAATAGCCCACCACCAGCAACAGCAGCCCGGCGCCGATGAAGGACACGATGCGCGCCAGCGCACCGCTCGCCGCCATGTCCACCAGGAACAGCTTGCCCACCACCGCCACCATCAGGCCGGCGCCGGTGAGCCACATGACGCGGCTGACGCGGCGGCTCGCGAGCAGCATCAGGCCCAGGCCGAGCACCGCCCAGAACAGCGACAGTGCCGCCTGCGTCGTGTCGAGCGCGAGCAGCGCATGCAGATCCCAGCGCGTGCCGGTGTAGCGATGCACCGCGCGCAGCAGCGCGGCATTCGCGGCGATGAAGGCCACCGCGGCGAGGATCGCCTGCAGCCGCGACAGCGGACCGGCGAAGCGGGCGAGGAGGTCGCCGGTGCGTTGCAACCATAGCGTCACGGCGCCCAGCGCCAGCGCCAGCGTCAGGTCCATGGGATTGAGCAGCGGCAGGTAGCCCAGCGGATCGGGTGCGCCGGCGCCGAAGGGGTGGACCGCCGCCGACCACAGTGTCAGCGCGGCGGCCACCGGTGCGGCACCGCCGGCGAGGTAGCTGGTGCGCCAGCGCTCGAGTGGCCAGGCGGCGCTGCGCGCGGCCAATGCCAGTGCGGCCAGCAGCAGCGCGGGCAGCAGCGCGAAGGCGCCCAGCTTCCAGCCGTCGCCCAGCGTCAGGGGGGCCAGCCGCTGGCCCAGCTCCTGCGACAGTGCGAGCGCCAGCAGCCAGACCGTCGCCGCATGCCCGAACGCGAAGCGGTTTGGCGCGTCGGGCTTGCGATCGGCCAGGCGCAGGCTGGCCAGATGCAGGGCGAGGCCCAGCGGCCAGGCCAGCCAGCCGCCATTGGCGAGGGGCGGCACGCCGTAGCCGAAGACCTGCGCCAGAGCGATCGCCATGCCTGCAAGTGGCAGCAGCGCGCCGCGCATCAGCCCCGGCCAGCCCAGCCTGGCAGCGATCGCGCTGGCGATCGCGCCGCTGACGGCGAAGGCGAGCAGCACGGCGGCTGGCTGAGCGCCGGTGGAGAGGTGCGCGACGATCTCGTCCCAGGCGCCGCCCAGCCACCACAGCCAGGCCCATACCAGCAGCGCGCTGCCGCTGCGCTTGGGCGTGGCGTCCGGCGCCGCGCCCGCCCGCGCCGCGAACCAGGCGCTGGCGAAACCTGCTCCTGCGATCATGGCGGTGCCGAGGAAGGCGCTGTTGAGCAGCGGCAGCGTGCGCGGCACATCGTTCTGCGCCAGGTCGGCCGCAAACAGGATGCCGGCGCCGGCCTGCAGCAGCAGCGCCACCGCGCCTGCCAGCCGGCGCTGCTGGCGGATCGCCACCCACCACAGCGCCGCACCTTCCAGCGCCCAGGCCGCCGCGCTCCAGCGTCCGTCGAAGGCGAGCGGCAGCGATAGGGTGAGGAAGGCGATGCCGATCGCGGTGAAGCTTGCCACCAGCAGTTCGAGCCGCGCCTGGCGCAGGCGGTGCAGCACGGCGGCGAGGCCGAGGTAGAAGGCGCCGGCGGCGGCCGCGCTCCATGCCAGCGCATCCGGCATGCCCTGCACCAGCGCCGCCTGCAGGCCGAAGCCCACCACCGGCACGCCGAACACCAGCGTGCCGTCGACCGGATCGCGCAGCGCGGGCTCGCGCTTCCAGGCGTAGGCCACGGCTGCGGCGACGTACATCAGCGCGAACAGGATCAGGAAGGGCTGGGTGCTGACGTAGTGCCAGGGGTGGTAGAACTGCGCACCCCAGGCGAGGCCGATCAGGAAGGTGAACAGGAAGCCGGTCAGGTTGAGGCCGCGCCAGGCCTTGCGCCAGGCCAGCACCAGCACGCCGGCATCGAGGATGGCGTAGTAGGCGAACAACTGCACATGGTCGCCGGCGCCGGTGGAAGCGAGGATGGGCGCGGCGAAGCCGCCGGCGGTGCCGATGATCGCCAGCACCGGCGCATCCTGCCGCACCGCGAGCCAGGCGGCGACGCCGACCAGCGCCAGCAGGATGCCGAAGGTCGCCTCGGCCGACAGCAGCCCGTACAGACGCAAGGCGGCAAAGGCGGTCAGGTACAGCACCGCGATGCCGCCGCCCTGCAGGCTCAGCGCGTAACCGCGGCGCCGCTCGCGCAGGCGCCAGCCCAGCGCGCCGAGGACACAACCGGCGAGCGCAAAGCCTGCCACGCGCAGGGCCGGCGGCAGCAAGGCATGCTCGACGGCATAGCGCGCCAGGAAGGCGAGGCCGAAGAACAGCACCAGGATGCCGACCCGCACCAGTGTGTTGCCGCCGAACAGCCAGTTACGCAGGCGCATGTAGAGCGCATCGAGGTCGATCTGCGCAGCGGGTGCGGCATCTGCCGATGTTCCATCCGCCTCCGTGCCGCCCGGCCAGGCGCTGCCGCCAGCGGCGGGCGCGGCTTGCAGCGGCGCAGTCGGACGAGGTCCCGGCCCGGGCGCCTCCGGGACGGGTGAAGCGGCTGCGGGCTGCGCGACCGTGGCGGCAGCCGAGCGTGCTGCAGGGGCCGCGCCGATATCGACAGTTGTCGCCGCATCAGCAAGGGCGGAGCCCGGCGTGGCGGATGACCGGCGCCGCAGTGTCGCCAGTTCCCGCTCGAGCGCCGTGAGGCGCGCCTCGAGCCGGGCGCCGGCCTCCCGCCGCTCGGCGAGCAGGCTCGCCACCATGCCGCCGAGCACTGCGCCCGCGACGGCGCCGGCGGCTCCGCCCATCACGCCCAGTGCGGCGCCCACGACGATCCACAGCAAAGTCTTCATCGTCGCCTCCCGTCAGCGCCGGTCGCCGCGCAGCGTCGCCACCCGCTGCTGCAGGGCGGCCGGCGTGGCGGCTTCGGGCGCCAGCGCTTCGCCCACCACAAGTTCGATGCGGCTGAAGAGGCCACGGCGCAGCGGCCGCGTCATTGCCGGGCCATCCTTTCGCGAGAAGAAGCTGCCCCACAGGCCGCGCAGCGCCATCGGCACCACCGGCACCGGCGTGCGCTCGACGATGCGGGTAATGCCGGGGCGGAAGGGCTGGAGCTCGCCGTCGCCAGTGATCTGGCCTTCCGGAAACAGGCCCACCACTTCCCCGGCTTGCAGCGCCTCGGCAACGAGGTCGAAGGCGCGTTCCATCTTGCGCAGGTCTTCCTTCGCCGGCGCGATGGGGATGGCGCGGCTTTCGCGGAACACGAAACGCAGCAGCGGCGTGCGGAAGATGCGGTGGTCCACCACGAAGCGGATCGGCCGCCGGCACGCCGCCATGATCACCAGCGCATCGACGAAGCTGACGTGGTTGCACACGATCACCGCGGGGCCGCTTTCCGGCAGGTTGTCGATGCCGCGCACGCGCAGCCGGTAGATGGTGTGCACCAGCATCCAGACCAGGAAGCGAAGGAGGAACTCCGGCACCAGGGTGTAGATGTAGATCGCCACTGCGGCATTCAGCAGCGCGGTGACGAGGAAGAGCTGCGGCACCGACAGGCCGGCCGCGAGCAGGCCGGCGCCCATTCCGGCGGCCACGACCATGAACAGGGCGTTGAGGATGTTGTTGCCGGCGATGATGCGCGAACGGTGTTCCGGCTCGCTGCGGCTCTGGATCAGCGCATACAGCGGCACTATGAAGAAGCCGCCGAAGATGCCGATCGCGACGAGGTCGAACAGTGCACGCCACGTGCCTGGCTGCGCCAGCACCGCCGCCAGCGGCAATGCGCCGCCCGCCGGCAGTGCGGCGGCCGGACTTGCCCACCACAGGTCGAGCGCGAACAGCGACATGCCGATCGAGCCGAACGGCACCAGGCCCAGCTCCACCTGGCCGCCCGACAGCCGCTCGCACAGCAGGGAGCCGATGCCGATGCCCACCGAGAACACCGCCAGCAGCAGCACCACCGCATGCTCGTCGCCGCCCAGCACGTCCTTCGCGTAGGCGGGAAACTGTGACAGGAACACCGCACCATAGAACCAGAACCACGACACGCCGAGGATGGAAAGGAAGACGGTGCGGTTGCCGCGCGTGAACGCGAGGTTGCGGAAGGTCTCCGTCACGGGATTCCAGTTGATGCGCAGTTGCGGCGAAGCGGCAGGCGCGGCCGGAACGCCGCGGCTGGCGATGTAACCGAGCACCGCCAGTGCCGCCACCGCGATCGAGGTCCACAGCGTGCCGCGCGGCAGGCCGATGACGATGCCCCCCGCCAGCGTGCCGATCAGGATGGCGATGAACGTGCCCGACTCGACCAGCGCATTGCCGCCGACCAGTTCGTCCTCGCGCAGGTGCTGCGGCAGGATGGCGTACTTGACCGGACCGAACAGCGTGGCCTGTGCCCCCATCAGGAACAGGCTCACCAGCATCAGGCCCAGCGAGTCGAGCGCGAAAGCGACGCAGGCCAGCAGCATGACCACGACCTCGATCAGCTTGGTGAAGCGGATCAGGCGGCTCTTCTCGTACTTGTCGGCGATCTGGCCGGCGGTGGCCGAGAAGAGGAAGAACGGCAGGATGAAGAGGCCTGCGCACAGGTTCACCAGCACGCCCGGCGCGATCGCGGTGTAGCGTGCCGAATGGAAGGTCAGCAGCACGACGAGCGCGTTCTTGTAAACGTTGTCGTTGAAGGCACCCAGGAACTGGGTCACGAAGAAGGGCAGGAAGCGTCGCTGCGTGATCAGGTCGAACTGTCGGCTCATGCAGGCATGTTCACGACACCCCGCTTCCCATGTCAATCGGCCTTATCCTGTGTCTTATATAAGTCTGTATCTCGACCGGTTGAAAAAATGCTGTTGCAGCGCGAGATCGGTTTGACTTTGCTGTGGTTAACCCCTAGTATTCGCGGGATTTTTGGCGGTCGCCAGTGCCTCGAAAGTGCTGGTGTCGAACCCGATGCTTAAAGCCGTTCTGCTGCAGTTGGGCGCTACACTGCTCGCCATCGCGATCTCGGCCATGCTGTTCGGTCTGCGCGGAGCGATATCGGCAGGTTGCGCGGGGTTCGCGTGTGTGTTGCCGAGCTGGATGTTCGCCATGCGCCTGCGCGCCATCACGCGCAGGACGGGCACTGCAACGGTGACCGCCTTCGTCGCAGGCGAGTTCTTCAAGATCGCCTCGATCGTGGGATTGTTGGTGCTGGCCTGGGCCCTCTACCCCGACCTGCACTGGGGAGCGCTGCTGATTGGACTGATCCTGGCGCTCAAGGCGAATTTGTTTGCATTTTTGGTAAAGACCTGACCATGGCTACAGAAGGGCACGCTCCCACCGCATCCGAATACGTCGTCCACCACCTGACGCACCTGAACAACACCGGCCATGCTCAGCACAGCATCGTCGATTTCAGCGTCATCAACCTGGACTCGCTGTTCTATTCCGTCACTATCGGCCTGCTGACCGTCTTCCTGCTCTGGATGGCGGCGCGCAAGGCGACTTCCGGCGTTCCCGGCCGCTTCCAGGGTATTGTCGAGATCCTCGTCGACATGGTGGCCGATCAGGCCAAGGGCATCATCCACAGCGCCGAGTCGCGCAAGTTCGTCGCTCCGCTGGCGCTGACGGTGTTCGTGTGGATCTTCCTGATGAACGCGATGGACCTGCTGCCGGTCGATCTGCTGCCGCGCATTTGGGCGGGTGTCTATGGCTCTGCCGGCGGCGACCCGGCGCACGCCTACCTGCGCGTCGTGCCGACCGCCGACCTGTCGGCGACGCTGGGCATGTCGATCGGCGTGCTGCTGCTGTGCCTGTACTACAACATCAAGATCAAGGGCATGTCGGGTTGGGTGCATGAGCTCTTCACCGCGCCGTTCGGCAGCCACCCGCTGCTCTACCCGGTCAACTTCCTGATGCAGATGATCGAGTTCCTCGCCAAGACCGTGTCCCACGGCATGCGACTGTTCGGCAACATGTACGCCGGGGAGCTGATCTTCATCCTGATCGCGCTGCTCGGCAGCACCGCCACCGTGTTCGGTCTGGTCGGTCACGTCGTCGCCGGCACCATCTGGGCGATCTTCCACATCCTGATCATCACCCTGCAGGCCTTCATCTTCATGATGCTGACGCTGGTGTACATCGGTCAGGCGCACGAAGGTCACTAACCCGTTTCATCGCAGTACCTGGTTTTAAACTCACCTTCCTCACTAAGGAGTCGTCATGGAAAACGTTCTGGGTTTTGTTGCTCTGGCTGCTGGTCTGATCATCGGTCTGGGTGCCATCGGCGCTTGTATCGGCATCGGCATCATGGGTTCCAAGTACCTCGAAGCTTCGGCCCGTCAGCCCGAGCTGATGAACGCCCTGCAGACCAAGATGTTCCTGCTGGCCGGTCTGATCGACGCCGCCTTCCTGATCGGTGTCGGTATCGCCATGATGTTCGCGTTCGCCAACCCGTTCATCCTGAAGTAATCGTCTCCTTAATCCTCTAAGGAGCGAAAACCGTGAATCTGAACGCAACCCTGATAGCCCAGCTCGTTGTGTTCTTCATTCTGGCGTGGTTCACGATGAAATTCGTGTGGCCGCCCATCGTGAAGGCACTCGACGAGCGCGCGAAGAAAATCGCTGACGGGCTGGCAGCTGCGGACAAGGCCAAGAGCGATCTGGCTCTCGCCGAGAAGAAGGTCGTCGAGGAACTGCGCAAGGCTCGCGAATCCGCGGGCGACGTGCGGACCTCCGCTGAAAAGCAGGCGAGCCAGCTGATCGACGAAGCCCGTGCCGAGGCTACCCGCATCATCGCCCAGGCGCGCGAAGCCGCGGAAGCCGAAGCCGGCGCCGCCGCCCAGCGTGCCAAGGAAGCCCTGCGCGACCAGGTCGCCAACCTGGCTGTTGCCGGAGCAGAGAAGATCCTGCGCCGCGAGATCAACACCCAGGTGCATGCCGAACTGCTTGCCAACCTGAAACAGGAACTGCAATAAGTCATGGCCGAGAACGTCACCATCGCGCGCCCCTATGCGGATGCCGCCTTCGAGCTGGCCCGCGGGGCAGGTGCGCTGGGGCCTTGGTCGGATGCACTGGATCGGCTTGCCTCCGTGGCGGCCGATTCCAACATGCGGGCATGCATCACCGACCCCAAGCTCTCCGCCGATCAGCTCGTGAAGCTGGTGGTGGATGTGTCGGGGACTCTGTCCGCTGAACAGCAGAATTTCATCCGCGTGCTCGTGGATAACGAACGTCTGCAGGTGCTTCCGGAGATCCGTGACCTGTTCGTTGCACTCAAGAACGAACACGAGGGCGTCCTCGAGGCGGACATCGCCTCTGCCTTCCCCCTCGACGATGCGACGCTGACCTCGCTCAAAGCCGACCTCGAAGCACGCTTCAAGGCGAAGCTGAACGTGCAGGTACACGTCGATCCCACGCTCATCGGTGGGGTCCGCATCGCCGTCGGCGACGAAGTGATCGACGCCTCGGTCCGCGGCAAGCTCGCGAACATGGCCGCTGCGCTAAAGAACTAGGAGCATACATATATGCAACTCAACCCCTCTGAAATCAGTGATCTGATCAAGAGCCGGATCCAGAACCTGCAGCTCGCCGCCACGTCGCGCAATGAGGGTACGGTGGTCTCCGTCACCGACGGTATCTGCCGCATCCACGGTCTGACCGACGTCATGCAGGGCGAGATGCTGGAGTTCCCTGGCAACACGTTTGGCCTCGCGCTCAACCTCGAGCGCGATTCCGTCGGCGCGGTGGTGCTCGGCGAATATGAGCAGATCACCGAAGGCGACACCGTCAAGGCCACTGGCCGCATTCTCGAAGTGCCTGTCGGCCCCGAGTTGATCGGTCGCGTCGTGAACGCCCTGGGTCAGCCGATCGACGGCAAGGGTCCGATCAACGCCAAGCTCACCGACAAGATCGAAAAGGTCGCGCCGGGCGTCATCGCCCGCCAGTCCGTTTCGCAGCCGGTGCAGACCGGCCTGAAGTCGGTCGACTCCATGGTGCCGATCGGCCGTGGCCAGCGCGAGCTGATCATCGGCGACCGCCAGACCGGCAAGACCGCCGTCGCGGTCGATGCGATCATCAACCAGAAAGGCCAGAACATGTTCTGCGTCTACGTTGCGATCGGCCAGAAGGCTTCGACCGTCGCCAACGTGGTGCGCAAGCTGGAAGAGAACGGCGCGATGGAATACACCATCGTCGTCGCCGCCACCGCTTCCGAATCGGCCGCCATGCAGTACCTGTCGGCCTATGCCGGCTGCACGATGGGCGAGTACTTCCGTGACCGCGGCATGGACGCGCTGATCGTCTATGACGACCTCACCAAGCAGGCCTGGGCCTATCGCCAGGTTTCGCTGCTGCTGCGCCGTCCGCCGGGCCGTGAAGCCTACCCGGGCGACGTGTTTTACCTGCACTCCCGCCTGCTCGAGCGCGCCGCGCGCGTGAACGCCGACTACGTCGAGAAGTTCACCAACGGCGAAGTGAAGGGCAAGACCGGTTCGCTGACCGCCCTGCCGGTCATCGAGACGCAGGCCGGCGACGTGTCCGCCTTCGTGCCGACGAACGTGATCTCGATTACCGACGGCCAGATCTTCCTGGAAACCGACCTCTTCAACGCCGGCATCCGTCCCGCCATCAACGCCGGTATCTCGGTGTCCCGTGTCGGTGGCGCCGCGCAGACCAAGGTCGTGAAGAAGCTGTCGGGCGGTATCCGTACCGACCTCGCGCAGTATCGCGAACTCGCCGCGTTCGCCCAGTTCGCCTCGGACCTCGACGATGCCACGCGCAAGCAGCTCGAGCGCGGCCGCCGCGTGACCGAGCTGATGAAGCAGCCGCAGTATGCGCCGCTGTCCATCGCCGAAATGGCCGTCACGCTGTACGCGGTGAACAACGGCTACTTCGACGACATCGAGGTGTCGCGCGTGCTGGCGTTCGAACACGGTCTGCAACAGTACGTGAAGACCAAGAACGCAGCTCTCGTCTCCAAGATCATGGATTCCAAGGAGCTCGACGCCGACGGCGAGAAGGCTCTGGCTGCCGCGATCGCCGAGTTCAAGAAGAGCTGGGCCTGAGGCCGCGGACGGAGACGGAATATGGCTAGCGGTAAGGAAATCCGTACCAAGATCAAGAGCGTGCAGAACACGCGCAAGATCACCAAGGCCATGGAAATGGTGGCCGCGTCCAAGATGCGCAAGGCGCAGGACCGGATGCGTGCCGCCCGTCCCTTTGCCGAGAAGATCCGCCGACTCGCCGCGAACCTGTCCCAGGCCAATGTGACCGACTACAAGCATCCGTTCCTGGTCCGCAAGGACCAGATCAAGCGGGTGGGGCTGATCCTGGTGACCACCGACAAGGGTCTTTGCGGTGGTCTCAACACCAACGTCCAGCGTATCGCGCTGAACGCCATGAAGGACTGGGAGTCCTCCGGCGTGACCGAGATCCGTGCCTGCGCCATCGGCAACAAGGGTCTGGGTTTCCTGCAGCGCATGGGCGTGAAGGTCGTGTCGCATGTCACCCAGTTGGGTGACACGCCGCACCTGGAAAAGCTCATCGGCCCGGTCAAGGTCATGCTCGACGCGTTCCAGAACGACGAGCTCGACGCGGTATACGTCGCCTACACCCGCTTCGTGAACACCATGAAGCAGGAGCCGCAGCTCGAGCAGTTGCTGCCGCTGTCCGGCGAGAAGCTGGGTACGCCGGAGGGATCGTGGGACTACCTCTACGAGCCCGATCCGCAGGTCGTCATCGACGAGCTGCTGGTGCGCTACGTCGAGGCCCTGGTGTACCAGGGCGTGGCAGAGAACATGGCATCCGAACAGAGCGCGCGCATGGTGGCAATGAAGGCCGCATCCGACAATGCGAAGAACGTGATTGGCGAGCTGCAACTGGTCTACAACAAGACCCGTCAGGCCGCGATCACGAAGGAGTTGTCGGAAATCGTCGGCGGCGCCGCCGCGGTGTAACGGATTATTGATTTGAGGATATGACGATGAGTCAAGGTACGATCGTTCAGTGCATCGGCGCCGTGGTGGACATCCAGTTCCCGCGCGATTCGATGCCCAAGGTGTATGACGCCCTGAAGCTCGAGGACGTTGCCGACTCCTTCGCCGAAGCTGGCCTGACCTTCGAGGTCCAGCAGCAGCTCGGCGATGGCGTGGTGCGTACCATTGCGATGGGTTCTTCCGATGGCTTGCGCCGCGGCATGAAAGTGGGCAACACGGGCAAGCAGATCTCCGTGCCGGTCGGCATGGGCACGCTGGGCCGCATCATGGACGTGCTGGGTCGTCCGATCGACGACGCCGGCCCGATCGAGACCGACGAACTGCGCGCGATTCACCAGAAGGCGCCGAGGTTCGACGAGCTGTCGCCGTCGGTGGAGCTGCTCGAGACCGGCATCAAGGTCATCGACCTGATCTGCCCGTTCGCCAAGGGTGGCAAGGTCGGCCTGTTCGGCGGTGCCGGCGTCGGCAAGACCGTCAACATGATGGAGCTGATCAACAACATCGCGAAGCAGCACTCCGGTCTGTCGGTGTTCGCTGGCGTGGGTGAGCGTACCCGTGAGGGCAACGACTTCTACCACGAGATGAAGGACTCCAACGTTCTCGACAAGGTCGCGATGGTGTTCGGCCAGATGAACGAGCCCCCGGGCAACCGTCTGCGCGTCGCGCTGACCGGCCTGACGATGGCCGAGCGCTTCCGCGACGAAGGCCGCGACATCCTGTTCTTCGTGGACAACATCTACCGCTACACGCTGGCCGGTACCGAAGTGTCCGCGCTGCTGGGCCGCATGCCGTCCGCGGTGGGCTACCAGCCGACGCTGGCGGAAGAAATGGGTCGCCTGCAGGAGCGCATCACCTCGACCAAGGTCGGCTCGATCACCTCGATCCAGGCCGTGTATGTGCCTGCGGACGACTTGACCGACCCGTCGCCTGCCACCACCTTCCTGCACCTCGACTCCACCGTCGTGCTGTCGCGTGACATCGCCGCGCTGGGTATCTACCCCGCTGTCGATCCGCTCGACTCCACGTCGCGCCAGCTCGATCCGCTGGTCGTCGGTGAAGAGCACTACGGTGTGGCCCGCCAGGTGCAGCAGACCCTGCAGAAGTACAAGGAACTGCGCGACATCATCGCGATTCTGGGTATGGACGAACTGTCGCCGGAAGACAAGCTCGCCGTGGCCCGCGCGCGGAAGATCCAGCGCTTCCTGTCGCAGCCGTTCCACGTTGCGGAAGTCTTCACCGGCTCGCCGGGCAAGTACGTTGCCCTGAAGGACACGATCAAGGGCTTCAAGATGATCGTCAGCGGTGAGCTCGACCACCTGCCGGAGCAGGCTTTCTACATGGTCGGCAACATCGACGAGGCCATCGAGAAGGCGAAGAAGCTGTCGTAAGCCGGCCGGCTTTGCCTCAATCACCGCACGGCGAGCAGTTCGCCGTGCGGATTTGAAAAGGACACACTATGGCCATGACGGTTCACGTGGACATCGTCAGCGCGGAAGAGCAGATCTTCTCAGGGTTGGCAGAGTTCGTCGCGTTGCCGGGCGAGGCGGGTGAACTCGGCATCCTGCCGGGCCACATGCCGCTGATGACCCGGATCAAGCCGGGTGCGGTGCGGGTCAAGCTGCCGGGTCAGTCGGAAGAGGAACTGGTGTTCGTCGCCGGCGGCCTGCTGGAAGTTCAGCCGGGGCTGGTGACGGTGCTGGCCGACACCGCGATTCGCGGCAAGGATCTGGACGAGGCGAAGGCGCTCGAGGCCAAGCAGAAGGCCGAAGAGGCCCTGCGCAACCAGAGCGCCAAGCTCGACTACGCGAAGGCGCAGGCCGAGCTGATCGAGGCGATCGCTCAGCTCGAGGCGATCCAGAAGCTGCGCAAGCGCGGCCACTGATCGCCGGGGTCGCCGCGGCCGTGTGCAGCGGCGTTCGAAAAAAAAGCAGCCCGGCGGGCTGCTTTTTTTGTGTGCGGCGATCGTGAGCAGGGCGAGGGGTGGCGCCGGATCAGCGCCGTGTCAGGCGCGCGATGCGCTTGTCCATGCGCGCCACCGCGTCGCGCAGCGCGGCGACGTCGGCGGCGAAACCCGGGAGGGCGTGGCGGGACACGAGCAGCGGCTGCTCTTCGACGAGGTATTCGGCGACGTTGCCCCCCGCGTTGGATAGCGCCCGTCGCGCCTGTTCCGTGAGTTGCCTGCCCGTCTCGACCATGCGGTGGGCCGCGATGTCGCCCACGAGGCGCGACAGATCCTCTTCCAGATCCCAGCGCAGGTGCCGGAAGACGAAGCCGAGCGCATCGGCGAATTCGGCGTTGCCTTCGATCCGCACCTGGCGCATGACGGCTTCCATGCCTTCGCCAAGCGCCTGCGGAAGCTGGCCGACGGGCACGCGCAGCAGCACGTCCGGCGCGTCTGCGGACGCCCATTGTGCGAGATACCCGTCGCCCGCTACCGAGAAGTCGATCGCACCCAGCGGCTGCAGTTCGAGTCGCGCAGTGCGCCCGGCATGAGGCGCGAGGCGCTTGCGCGCCCAGCTCGACTGGACGAGCAGGTGATTGGTGGCGGACAGGAAAAGGTTTTCGATCATGGCGTCAACGCTGTTCGTGCCGGCCCGGCGCTGCGGGCGGGCGGATGCGGCCGACCGGGCGTCGCCGGTACGTCACCGTGTCAGAGCTTGTAACCCCGGTGCAGGGCGACCACGCCGGCGCTGAGGTTGAAATAATCGACGCGCGCGAGTCCGGCCTGTTCCATCATCGTCTTCAGTTCTTCCTGTCCCGGATGCATGCGGATCGATTCCGCCAGGTAGCGGTAGCTCTCGGCGTCGCTCGCAACCTTCTGGCCCATCCAGGGCAGCACCTTGAACGAATAGAAGTCATACAGCGGCGATAGCGGTTTCCACACGCGCGAGAACTCTAGTACCAGCAGTCGGCCGCCCGGGCGCAGCACGCGCCGCATCTCGGCAATCGCGACGTCCTTGTGCGTCATGTTGCGCAGGCCGAAGGCAACGGTGACGCAGTCGAACCAGTCGTCGGGGAAAGGCAGCTTCTCCGCGTTGCACTGCGCGACCGGCAGCGGGTAGCCGGCATCCACGACGCGGTCGCGGCCGCGCGACAGCATGGCGTGGTTGATGTCGGTGAGCCATACCTGGCCGCGGCGGCCCACCTTCTTCGCGAACGCGAGCGACAGGTCGGCGGTGCCGCCCGCCACATCGAGCACGCGGTCGCCTTCACGCACGCCGGAAACCTGGATCGTGAACGCCTTCCACAGCCGGTGCAGGCCCATGGACATGAGGTCGTTCATCACATCGTATTTTTGCGCCACCGAGGAGAACACCTCGGCAACCTTCTTCTGCTTCACTTCCTCGGCCACCGTCTGGAAGCCGAAGTGGGTCGTCTTGTCGCTCATGATCTGCTCAGTGGTGGTGTCCGCAGCCACCCTTCGGGGCGGGTGGCGGGACTTTCGCCGGATCGCGCGTGCCGCCTTCGCGCTCGAGACGTGCTAGATACTCGCCCCACAGCCGTTCCTGCTCGCGACCCAGCATGTGGAGATAGTCCCAGGAATAGAGTCCGCTGTCGTGGCCGTCGGAAAAGCCCGGCTTCACCGCGTAGTTGCCCACGGGTTCCAGGCTCAGCACGTCGACGTCGCGCTTGCCCTGCTGCAGGGTCTCCTGGCCCGGGCCGTGGCCACGAACTTCGGCAGACGGCGAATACACACGCAGGAATTCGAACGGCAGCTGGAAGCGGCTGCCGTCGTCGAAAGCGATCTCGAGCACGCGCGACTTGCGGTGCAGCGTGATCTCGGTGGGCAGCGGGGTGTCGTGATCCAGTCCGGCCATGGCAGCAGCCTCGGTCTACGGGGGCCATCATCATACCCGAATCGCCCACCCCCTTCTGCGGCGCGGGGCGGCGCATTTCACGCTGATGACGTGTCATCAAATGGTCAAATGGCTGCAATACACTGAGGCAAAATGACCTTGGAGTGAGACCATGCCAGCCAACATCCTGCTCGTCGAAGACGAGCCGGCCATCCAGGAACTGATCGCCGCCAACCTGGCGCGTGCCGGGCATCATGTCGTGCGCGCGGCCGATGCGGAAATCGCCGGGCGCATCGTCCGCGAAGCCCTGCCGGACCTTGTGCTGCTCGACTGGATGCTGCCCGGGGCCTCGGGCATCGAGTTCGCCCGCCGGCTGCGTGCCGACGAGCGCACGCGCAACGTGCCCATCATCATGCTCACCGCGCGCGGCGAGGAACAGGACAAGGTCGTCGGTCTCGAGACCGGCGCCGACGATTACGTCACCAAGCCATTCAGCCCGCGCGAGCTCGTCGCCCGGATCAAGGCCGTGCTGCGCCGGCGCGCCCCGCAGGCGACCGAGGATGCGGTGGAGGTCGGCGGCCTGCGGCTCGATCCGGTCACGCACCGCGTCAGCGCGGACGACCAGACGCTGTCGCTGGGGCCGACCGAATTCCGCCTGCTGCATTTCCTCATGACCCATCCCGAGCGCGTGCATTCGCGTGCGCAACTGCTCGACCAGGTCTGGGGCGATCATGTCTTCGTCGAGGAGCGCACGGTGGACGTGCATATCCGCCGCCTGCGCTGCGCGCTCGAGCCGGCCGGTCACGATGCGCTCATCCAGACGGTGCGGGGCAGCGGCTACCGCCTGTCGACGCAGGCCCAGCAGGCTTCGCCGGCGCGATAATCGCAGCAGGCCTCATCCTCGCTCGCCCCGGCATGATCATCCGTTCGCTCCGCTATGTATGGACCAGCGCCCTTACCGCGCTGAGCCTCCTGTTCTTCGTCTCGCTGGTCGTGCTGGTCATCGTCGGCGTGGGATGGGGCGTGGCGGTCTGCATCGCCGGGCTGATCGGCTTCGTCCTCCGTGACCGCTTCCAGCTTCGCCGCCTGCTGTCCTGGACGCGCGAGCCCATCGGCACCGCCCTGCCCGCGGCGCGCGGTTACTGGGGACGGGTCTTCGCGGAGTTCGAACGGCGCACGCGCCAGTCGTACGAGGTGCGCGACCGGCTCGCGCACGCGCTGGAGCGCTTCCAGAGCGCCAGCCAGGCGATGCCCGATGGCGTGCTGTATCTGTCCCGCGACGACATCATCGAATGGCTCAACGCGAGGGCCGAGCAGCATTTCGGCCTCGACCGTGCGCGCGACCTTGGCGCGCCGGTGACGCATCTCGTGCGCCATCCCGACTTCGTGCGCTACCTGGGGTCGCGCCGTTATGGCGAACCGCTGGTCATGCATGTCGGACGGGGCGCCGGACTGACCCTGCAGGTCCAGGTGATCCCGTTTGGCGAGGACCAGTACCTGGTGCTGTCGCGCGACATCTCGCAACTCGAGCGGCTGGAAACGATGCGGAGGGATTTCGTCGCCAACGTGTCGCACGAGCTGCGCACCCCGCTGACCGTCATCGAGGGCTTCCTGGAAACCCTGGCCGACGGCCTCGACGATTTTGCCCGTGACGACGTTCACCGTTACCTGACCCTCGCCCACGAGCAGTCGGGGCGCATGCGAAGGCTGATCGACGACCTGCTGACGCTGTCGGCGCTCGAAACCGGCGCGCCGGCGCCGGTGGAGGAAGAGGTCGATGCGGCCGATCTGATGCACGAGGTGCACAAGGAAACCGAACTGCTGTCCGCAGGGCGTCATGCGGTCACGCTGAAGCTGGAAGGGGGTGGCGTGCTGCACGGCAGCTACAAGGAGCTGCACAGCGCCGTCGCCAACCTGGCGAGCAACGCGGTGCGCTACACGCCTGCCGGCGGGCATATCGAGCTCGGCTGGCGCCTGGCTGCGAACGGCGGCGGCGAATTCTGGGTTCAGGACGATGGCATCGGCATCGACGCCGACCACATCCCGCGCCTCACCGAGCGCTTCTACCGCGTCGACCGCGGGCGCTCGCGCGAGACCGGCGGCACCGGCCTGGGGCTCGCCATCGTCAAGCACATTCTCACGCGACACCAGGCCGATCTCGCGGTCAACAGCCGTCCGGGCGCGGGCAGCCGTTTCATGGTGCACTTTCCGCCCGCGCGCATCACGCCGGGCTGACCGCCAGCGACTCGAAACAGACCTGATCGAAGTTGGCACCGCGCATCTCGAGCCTGGTCAGGCGCACGTGCCGCGGTTCGGCGTCGGCCTCGCGGATCTCGATTTCACGATCGCGCTGGTACCAGCCGGCGGGCAGGATCAGCGAAGCGTCCGTTTTCAGCGCGGGGCTGGCCGGAAGCGCGAACCCCTGCTGAAAGGCCGGCAGGCGGCCCTGGGCGCCGACGGGCCGCACGGCGACGACGCGGGGAACGCCCGACAGCAGATGCACGCCCGCCTCGAGGCGGCCATCGCTCCTGAACATCAGCCAACTGATCTTGCCCAGCAGCATCTGCTCGCGGTCCTGCGGCAGCACGCCGACGAGCTGATGCTGTTCGACAGCATCGACGCGCGTCACCTGTTCGACCCGAAAGCCGCCGACGGACTGGTCGAGCAGCTTCCACCGCTCGCAGGCGAGGCCCAGGCGTTCGGCCTGGTGACGGCGGTACTCCGGTGTGTCCGCTGTCGGCGTGGAGGCGCGCGGAACGCGTTCGCCGAAGGTGAGCAGCGAGATGTCGTCGCCCAGGCTGGAGTGGTGCCGCTCGGGACGCGGTTGCTCGAACGTCTTGCCGGCGATGCCGAAGCCGATGGCCAGCCAGTCCGCGGTCATCCCGATGTCGCCGGAGGTGGTCCGGCGCGGGAAGCGCCGCCCGGACGACGACAGGCCCCAGGGCCGGTAGAGCGACAGCAGCAGGCGCGCGCCGGCGTCACGCGGGCAGTCCTCGCCCAGGCCAAGCGAGGCGGGCTTGATGCCCTGCTTGAACTGCGCGAACACGCCGCGCATCTGGTTTGCGAGCGCGCTGCCGTCGAAGCGGAGCAGGCCGTCGGTGCGAGGCAGCAGGCCAACCGGAGCAAGGCCGCGGTCGCTGCCGAGATCCACTGCATAGACGTTGGCCTTGTGGTCGTCGAGATCGCTGCTGAGGCTGCAGTAGGGCGCGAAACGCTGCGCCCAGCGCAGGATCCAGGTCAGCTCGCGAGCGTCGCGCCCATAGGGATTGGCGAGGTCGACCAGCAGGATGGCGACATAGGCTTCGCGTGGGCTCTGCGCCTTCCAGAATTCGTTGGCCGGATCGGCGATGCGGATGCCTTCGATGTTGGCGTGGCGGGCGGAGGCATGGCACTCGTGTACCTCGGCCCAGCAGCCGGGAGGCACTGCCAGGTGGGCACGGTAATACTCCGCCAGCACCATGCCGGCGCAGTGCACGCGGCGCTGGGCGAGCAGCACGCGCTGATCTTCCAGCGTGCCTTGTTCGGCATCGTTGCGCGCGATGCGGGCGTACGACCGCGCCAGATCCCGCCACAGCGTCACGACCCGCTGCAGGGTCTGGTGCTCCGCGCTGTCCGGCGCGATCGGGCGCGCGGCGTAGCGCCTGCCCATTTCGGCCTGGGTGAAGGCCACCAGATCACGCGCCGCCTCCAGGACTTCAAGATGCTGGTTGGGCGCGGGCATCGACTCGAGCAGCTCTGCCGTCATCACACACAGCGTTGCGTGGTTCGCGGCGACGTCGGTCGGGGGCAGGCGCTGCAGCAGGCTCAGGCAGTCGGCCGGATTGCGGAAATTCATGGCGGGGCTCTTGCGCGTCAGCGCGTCAGCGCGTCAGCAAGGGATCGGGCGAGCACGGCCGTCGGCGGTGCGGCATGCACTGCGCCGTCGCGTTGCGGCGTGCCCCAGGTCGGTTCCGGGAAGTGGCGGTCGTCACGGAAGCGCGGAATGACGTGCCAGTGCAGGTGCGGCACCATGTTGCCGAAGCTCGCGAGGTTGATCTTGTCCGGGTTCATCGACTCGCGCAGCGCCTGTTCGGTGGCGAACACGACGTCCATCAGGTGGTGTCGCTCCGCCGCCGCGAGCTCGGTCATTTCGGCCACGTGCCGCTTCCACAGCACGCGGCAGAAACCCGGATAGGCTTCATCGGCGACGCGGATGACCCGACAGCGGTCGTCCTCGAAGAGCAGCGTTTCAGCGCTTTCGGCGCGGGACAGTGCGGCGCACAGCGGACAATCCATGGCGGGCTCGAGCGGGATGGAAGACGGGGAGGGGGCTGGATCAGGCCATAACTCTAGCGTGGCGCCGATGCGCCGACCCGGAAGATTTACGCACGCGATCGAATGTCACTCGCAGGCGGCGCCGCAATCGTTGCGGATTCGCCCAGCGCCTCGGGCTCGCCGTCGTGGAACGCCAGCAGCGTACCCGGCGGAATATGCTGCCACGATTCATTGTCGGTGAGCGGCGTGGTGACGATGATGGCGACGCGGTCGTTGGGCGAGGTCACCTCGTTGAAGTCCACCGACACGTCCTCGTCCGCCAGATGGGCGACCGGGAAGGGGGCCTTGCGCACCACGTAGCACAACCGCGTCGAGCAGTGCGCGAACAGGCGTTCGCCGTCCGACAGCAGGAAGTTGAATTCGCCGTGGCTGCCGATCGCCGTCGCCAGCTCGCGCAGGGCCGCGTGCAGTGCGAGCGGTGAGGGCGGGCCATCGGGGAAGCGCTGCGCCAGCGTGTCGAGGATGTGACAGAAGGCGCGCTCGGAATCCGTGCTGCCGACCGGCAGGAAGCGGCCGGACAGCGTCGGCTGGTAGTCGAGCAGATTGCCGTTGTGGGCGAAGATCCAGTAGCGCCCCCACAGTTCGCGCTGGAAGGGGTGGGTGTTCTCCAGTCTCACCTCGCCCTGGGTGGCCTTGCGGATGTGGGCGATGACGTTGAGCGAGCGGATCGGATAGCTGCGCACCAGCTCGGCCACCGGCGACGAGGCGCTGGCGCAGGGGTCGAGGAAGACGCGCGCGCCGGCGCCTTCGAAGAAGGCGATGCCCCAGCCGTCGCGGTGGTGGTCGGTGAGCCCGCCGCGTGCGCGAAAGCCCGCGAACGAGAAGCAGATGTCGGTCGGCACGTTGCAGTTCATGCCGAGGAGCTGGCACATCGGTTCGTCTCCTGCGGAGCGTTTTTCCGAAGCGGATTGTAGCTGTGCGCTGTTGGAAACTGATTCGGAGGGGCGCCTGGTCAGGCCCCGCCCCGGGGTGCTGCGAATCCGGTCTGGCAGCGGGGGATGCGCTCCGTCGGACTGCGCAACTCGACCTCGCTGCGCTTGGGACTCGGACAGTGCTCGTCCGCTCCGCGCATCCCCCGCCGCCAGACCTGCCCAAGTGCCATCCTGACAGCCGCTCAGCCGGCCAGCTTCTTCCTCAACAATTCGTTCACCTGCGCCGGGTTGGCCTTGCCCTTGCTTGCCTTCATTGCCTGGCCCACCAGGGCGTTGAAGGCCTTCTCCTTGCCGGCGCGGAACTCCTCCACCGACTTCGGGTTGGCCGCCAGCACTTCGTCGATGATGGCCTCGATCGCGCCGCTGTCGGTGACCTGCTTCAGGCCGCGTTCTGCAATCAAGCGATCGACGTCGGTTTCCGTGCCCCCGTGTGCCGTGAATCCCTCGGATTCTGCCTTCTGCCAAAACTCATCCAACAAGTCCTTTGCCGTCTTGTTGTTGATAACGTTTTCGCGAACCAATCGGATCAGATAGCCAATTACGCTTCCATGCACACCTTCCGGAATGGAAACCGTCGGACACCGTTCCGCACTGGCATTCCAGCGTGGGAGGTATTCGTTGATGACCCAATTCGCCGCGACCTTTGCAACGTCAGCGACTGGCTCACCTGTCTTCGCTGCGGCTTGGGCTGCCTCTTCGAAGACGGTCGGCACACGTGGGAATGGAGTTAGAGCTAGCGCGTCCTGTCGGCTGAGGCCGTACTGATCGACAAACTTCTTGCGCCAGTCCTCGGGGAGAAGACCAACCTGATCGAACATCTCATCTTTGACGCGCGCCTTCCACTCGTCCGAAATCACCAGCGGCAGCAGGTCGGGGTCGGGGAAGTAGCGGTAATCGTGCGCGTCTTCCTTCGAGCGCATCATGCGCGTCTCGCCGCTGTCGGGGTCGAACAG
>JAFEFM010000456.1 GCA_018240585.1 Pseudomonadota bacterium | reverse complement strand
CGGGTGGCGGCGCGTGCGGCGCAGGGCGGCGATGCGTCGGAGGCCGACGTGGCGGTGCTCGACATGCAGCTCGCGCAGCGCGAGCCGCTGTCGGATGACGAGCGCGCCACGACGCTGGCGGTGGATACGGCGGCGGCGGTGTCGTGGCCGTCGCTGCTGCCGGCCCTCGATGCCCTGGTGGCGCGCCAATCTGCGCGGTTTGGTCATTCCGGCGGCGGTTTGTAGAATCCCGGGTCTCGACGCCGCGCACCAACACGATGCACGGCGCTTCACCCAGGGAGAGCTTCTCATGCAAAAACGCCGCTTCACCGCCCTCATCGCCGGTATGTTCGCGTCCGCCGCGCTCGGTTTGTCGCTGCCCGCGATGTCGGCCACCTACAAGGACGAATACAAGCTGTCCACCGTGCTGGGCGAGGCCTATCCCTGGGGCTGGGGCGCCAAGCGCTGGGCCGATCTCGTCGCCGAGAAGACCCAGGGCCGCATCAAGATCAAGGTCTATCCGGGCGCTTCGCTGGTGTCGGGTGATCAGACCAAGGAATTCACTGCGCTGCGCCAGGGCGTGATCGACATCGCGGTCGGCTCGACGATCAACTGGTCGCCGCAGATCAAGGAACTGAACCTGTTCGCGCTGCCCTTCCTGATGCCCGACCACAAGGCGCTGGATGCGCTGACCCAGGGCCGCGTGGGCAAGAAGGTGTTCGACCTGCTTGCCGAGCGTGACGTGGTGCCGCTGGCCTGGGGCGAGAACGGTTTCCGCGAGGTGAGCAACTCGAAGAAGCCGATCCGCTCGCCGGAAGACCTCAAGGGCCTGAAGATGCGCGTGGTCGGCTCGCCGCTGTTCCTCGCCACCTTCACCGCGCTCGGCGCCAACCCGACGCAGATGAGTTGGGCCGACGCCCAGCCGGCGATGGCCACCGGCGCGGTCGATGGGCAGGAGAACCCGCTGGCCGTGTTCAACGCCGCCAAGCTGCACACGGTGGGCCAGAAGCACCTGACGCTGTGGGGTTACGTCGCCGATCCGCTGATGTTCGTGGTGAACAAGAACGTGTGGAACTCCTGGAGCGCCGACGACCAGAAGGCGGTGCGCGAGGCGGCGCTGCAGGCGGCGAAGGAAGAGGTGGCCCGCGCCCGCGCCGGCATTTCGGCCGGCGACGACGCGCTGCTCAAGGAGATCCAGGCCAACGGCGTGTCGGTGGTGACGCTGACCGACGCCGAGCGCGGCGCCTTCCGCAAGGCCACCGCCGGTGTGTACAAGGAATGGGCCGACAAGATCGGCGCCGACCTGGTCAAGCAGGCCGAGGAAGACATCGCCAGGCGTTGAGCTTCCGGCTCAGACCGTCGGGGTCGCTGTAGGAGCGGGCTTGACCGCGACCTCGCACGGCAGATCGCGGTCAAGCCCGCTCCCACGACACGCTGCGAGGCGGTGGGGCGGACTGGACCGCTTTCTTGCACCCGCTGCCCGTCCATCAAAACTCGAACATCCTTTCCTGATGAACCCTGAAGCTTCACCCGACGGCGGTGCGCACGATGCCGCGCCGCCTTCCTACACCATCGAGCAGATCCTTGCCGGCGTCGCCATGGGTCTGATCGTGCTGATCACCTTCGGCAACGTGGTGGCGCGCTATTTCACTTCGCAGTCCTTCGCCGCGACCGAGGAGTTCTCCATCGCGCTGCTGCTGATCCTCTCCTTCCTCGGTTCGTCAGTGGCTTTCGCGCTGGACCGCCACATCCGCGTCACCTTCTTCGTCGACCTGCTGCCCGCCGCCTGGCGTGCGGCGGCGGATTGGCTGTCCTTCGTCGTCACCGCGGCGCTGTTCGGCTTCATCGCCTTCTACGCCGGGCGGCTGACCTGGGACCAGTACCGCTTCGAGGAGACCTCGCCGGCACTGGGCGTGCCGCAGTGGTGGTACACGGTGTGGATGCCGGCGCTGGCGGCGGCGATCGTGCTGCGCCTGGTCGTCACCTGGCTGCGGAGGCGGGCATGACCGGCGCGGTGCTGATCGGGCTCTTCCTGCTGACGCTGGTCGCGGGCGTGCCGCTGGCGGTGGGGCTCGGCGTGGCGAGCGTGGCGGTGCTGGCGCTGGCCGGCTTCGACCAGTTGGCGGTGCCCACCAACATCTACGCCGGCATCGCCAAGTATCCGCTGCTGGCGATCCCGATGTTCATCCTCGCCGGCATGATCTTCGAGCGCTCCGGCGTGGCGCTGCGGCTGGTGCGCTTCGTCACCGCCATCGTCGGCGAGTGGACCGGCTCGCTCGCGGTCGTCGCCGTGCTGGTGTCGATGCTGCTGGGCGGCATCTCAGGCTCCGGGCCGGCGGACGCGGCGGCGGTGGCGGCGGTGATGTTGCCTTCCATGGTGAAGCGCGGCTACCCGAAGGGCTTTGCCGCCGGCCTGATCGCTGCGTCGGGCTCGACGGCGATCATCATCCCGCCCTCGGTAGCCTTCATCGTCTATAGCGTGATGGTGCCGGCGGCGACCGTGCCGGCGCTGTTCGCCGCTGGCCTGTTCCCCGGCATCATCGCCGCGCTGTGCTTGCTGGTGCCGGCGGTGGTGATCAGCCGCCGTTACGGCTTCGGGCGCGAATACCGCGAGCCGCGTCCGCCGCTGGGGCAGAGCCTGATCGATGCCATCTGGGGCCTGCTGGCGCCGGTCATCATCCTCGGCGGGCTGCGCACCGGCATCTTCACGCCCACCGAGGCGGCGGTGGTGGCGGTGGCCTATGGCATCTTCGTCGGCATGGTCGTGTATCGCAGCATCGGCGTGCGCGACCTGTTCCGCCTGCTGGTCGATGCCGGCGAGCTGTCGGCGGTGGTGATGATGATCATCGGCATCGCCTCGGTGTTCGCCTGGGCCGGCAACACGCTGGGCATCTTCGACGCGGCGGCGAAGGCGCTGGTCGACATGCATCCGGGGCAATGGGGCATGCTGCTGTCGGTGAACCTGCTGTTGCTGGTGGCGGGCATGTTCCTCGACGCGATCTCCATCTTCCTGATCTTGCTGCCGCTGCTGGTGCCGATCGCCATCGCGATGGGCTGGGACCTGGTGTGGTTCGGCGTGATGATGACGATCAACCTTGCCATCGGGCAGTTCACGCCGCCGATGGCGATCGCGCTGATGATCACATCGCGCATCGCCGGCATCGGGATGGAAGAGACCTTCCGCTGGGTGATCTGGCTGGTGCTGGCAATGGGCGCCGGATTGGCGCTGATGGTGGTGTTTCCGGAACTGGCGCTGTGGTTGCCGGGCAGGCTGGGCTACCTGTAGCCGAATCGCGTGGACGACGAAATGGCCCTTTACAACTCATTACCCGGCGTAACACCCTTGCGTAAACGATTGCCCTATCGTGATCAGGCAGGCAGCGGCGCGTTTGCTCGTGCCGGTGCGACTGCGCCGTTTCCCGCCAGCCGAGGGCCCCAAGCATGAAGTCCGTCATTGCAGGTTCGCGCATCTGGGTTCTTTCCGTTGCCGCTGCCGGCCTGCTCTGCGGCTGCGTGGTGGCGCCGGTTGATCCTTACTACGACGACGAGGTCTATGTCGCGCCGCCGCCGCCGCGCGTGGAGTACCGCGGCTATCCGCCGGCGGTCGATTACATCTGGATCGACGGCTACTGGGATCGCGCCGGCCGTGGCTACGACTGGAAGCCGGGCTACTGGGCGCCGCCGGGCGAGCGCTGGCGCCTGCAGCAGCGCATCGAGCGCGAACGCGCCTGGGAACGTGAGCGCGAGCGTGCGATCTCCCGCCAGCGCGAACGCGCGCGGGAGGAGGAGTGGCGCCGGGATCGCGAGCAAGCGCGAGATCGGGAACGCGATCTGGCCCGCGAGCGTGACCGTCAGCGCGACCAGCAATTGCGCCTGGATCGCGAGCGGCAGCGCGACGCGGATCGTGATCGCCAGCGTGATCTGGAGCGTCAGCGCGATCAGCAGATGCGGCAGGATCGTGAGCGCCAGCGTGATGTGGAACGCGCACGGCAGCGGGATGTGGAGCAGCAGCGCCAGCGCGCGCAGGACCGCCCGCGCGAACAGGAGCGGCGGCCGGAGTGGCTGCGCAATCGCGACCGCGACCAGGACGGAAGAGGCGCCGACGACGCTGGCCGCCAGCGGCAGTCGGGTGAGCGCGTCCGCCCGGATTGGGCCGATCGCCTGCGGCAGACCGAGCAACGCTGAGCGGGCGGGGTGCCCGCAGGCTGCCCCTTCCGCAAGCCGCCTCGCCGGGGCGGCTTTTTTTGTCCCTCGCCCTGACTACTGCAGCGGACGCGTCCTGCGTTCAGGGCTGGGTCAGCAACTGCCGGACGGTGGCCTGGAAGCGACGCGCCACGGCGGCGCGATCCAACTGCGGATTGCGGATGCCGCGGATCATCAGGCCCTCGAACATCGCGGCGAGCAATTCGACCATGGTGTCGATCGCCCCCTCGTCGTCGTGGTGGCCGTCGGCGCGGCGGATCGCGCGCAGCGTGGCGGCGAGGCTGGCGCGGCAGACGCTGTCGGCCTCGCGCACGATCTCGGCCACCTGCGGATTGCGCGCCGCTTCCGCCACCACCTCCAGCTTCAGTCCGGCTTCGTGCGGTTCCAGGCTCTTGCGCACGCCCTCGGTGACGTGCTCGATCATCGCCTCGCGCGTGTCTTGGGCCGCGCGCAGGCGCGCGCTCAAGGTCAGCAGGTATTCCAGGTCGCGTTCGACGATCGCGGCGATGATCGCTTCCTTGTTGTCGAAATAGTGGTAGATGTGACCGGCACTCATCCCCGCCGCCTTGGAGATCTGCGCGATGCTGGCGCCATGGAAGCCATGGTTGCGGAAGCACGTGGCGGCGGCGCACAGGATCTGCTCGCGCCGGGCTTCGGCACGATGCTGTTCGGAAGGGTTGCGGTGTTCAGCGGACATCTGGGCCACGGTGATGAGTGATTGAGAATGCGTCTCGGCGACCTTGCACTGGGGAAAAGGCTAACATAGAATGAGCGTTCAATCTAGAACCAACATTCTAATGCGAGGTCGCAGAACGCGGACACCATGAGCGTGCGCGTCCTGTACCGTGCCCCAATCGCGAGAGGCGAACCATGCAGATTTCCCGTATTTCCGCGCTCAAACCGGCCCTTCTGGCGCTGGCAGGCGCCCTGGTGCTGGCCGGTTGCGGCGGCAGCAAGCAGGGCGTCCCGCAGCAAGGCGGTGCGCCGGCGGCGCCCGCGGTGACCGTGATGACGGTCAGGAGCGAGGCGGTGCCGCAGGTGACCGAGCTGCCCGGCCGCACCACGCCCTCCCTGATCGCTGAAGTCCGGCCGCAGGTCACCGGCATCGTCAAGCAGCGGCAGTTCGCCGAAGGCGGCGAAGTCAAGGCCGGCCAGTCGCTGTACCAGATCGATCCGGCCACTTATCAGGCGACATACGACAGCGCCAAGGCCAGCCTGGCCCGCGCCGAGGCCAATGTCTACACGGCGCGCCTGAAGGCGCAGCGCTATGCCGATCTGGTGAAGATCGAGGCGGTCAGCAAGCAGCAGAACGACGATGCGGTGGCCGCGCTGAAGCAGGCCGACGCGGACGTCGCAGCCGCGCGCGCGGCGATGGACAAGGCGCGCATCGACCTCGAATTCACTCGCGTGGTGTCGCCGATTTCCGGGCGCATCGGCCGCTCGGCCGTCACGCCGGGCGCGCTGGTCACCGCGAACCAGGCGACGGCGCTGGCCACGGTGCAGCAACTCGACCCGATCTACGTCGACGTGACGCAATCCAGCGCCGACCTGCTGCGCCTGAAGCGCGAGATCGCGGCGGGCAAGGTGCAGCGCAATGGCAGCGATGCCGTGCCGGTGCGGCTGGTGATGGAAGATGGATCGCTGTACGGCGTCGAGGGCAAGCTGGCCTTTTCCGAAGTCACGGTCGACCAGGGCACCGGCAGCATCACCCTGCGCGCGGTGTTCGCCAATCCGAAGGGCGAGCTGCTGCCGGGCATGTACGTGCGCGCCCGGCTGCCGCAGGGCGTGCAGGGTGCCGCCTTCCTGGTGCCGCACGCCGCACTGAGCCATGATCCGCGTGGCAACGCGCTGCTCATGGTGGTCAATGGCGAAGGCAAGGTCGAGGCGCGGCCGGTGAAGGCAGGCCAGTCGCTGGGCGACAAGTGGGTGATCACCGAAGGGCTGGCCGACGGCGAGCGCGTCATCGTCGAGGGGCTCCAGCGCGCCCGCCCGGGCACTCAGGTGCAGGCACAGGAAGCCGGCGCCGCGCCTGCGACGCCACCCGCCGCGCCTGCCGCGGCGGCGAAGTGAGGTAGCCCGCCATGGCTCGTTTCTTCATCGACCGGCCCATCTTCGCCTGGGTCATCGCCATCGTCATCATGCTCTTCGGATCGCTGTCGATCCTGAAGTTGCCGGTGTCGCAATATCCCTCGATCGCGCCGCCCGCGGTCGTGATCAACGCGAAGTACCCTGGCGCCTCGGCGAAGGCGGTGGAAGACTCCGTCACCCAGATCATCGAGCAGAAATTGACCGGGCTCGACGGCCTGCTGTACATGAACTCGTCCAGCGACGCCTTCGGCAATGCTTCGGTCACGCTCACCTTCGATGCCGGCACCAACCCCGACATCGCCCAGGTGCAGGTGCAGAACAAGCTGCAGACGGCATTGCCGCTGCTGCCGCAGGCGGTGCAGCAGCAGGGCGTGCAGGTCGCCAAATCGGCGCGCAACTTCCTGATGGTGATCGGCTTCGTGTCCGAGGACGGCAGCCAGGAGCAGGTCGACCTGTCCGATTTCCTCGTGTCCACCGTGCAGGACCCGCTGTCGCGGGTGACCGGGGTCGGCGAAGTGCAGATCTTCGGCGCGCAATACGCGATGCGGGTGTGGCTCGATCCGGCCAGGCTGACCAATTACCGCCTCGTGCCGGCCGACATCAGGGCCGCGCTGCTGGCGCAGAACACGCAGGTGTCTGCGGGCCAGCTCGGCGGCACGCCGGCGGTGCCGGGGCAGGGTTTTTCCGCCACGATCACCGCGCAGAGCCGGCTGCAGACGGTGGAGGAGTTCGAGCAGATCCTGCTGCGTACCTCCGCGCAGGGCGGCGAAGTGCGGCTGAAGGACGTCGCGCGCATCGAGATCGGCGCCGAGAACTACGGCACCCTGGCGCGCTTCAACGGCCAGCCCGCCGCGGGCGTGGGTGTCAAGCTGGCGGCCGGTGCCAACGCGCTCGACACCGCCAAGGCGGTACGCACCAAGCTTGCCGAGATGGAACGCTACTTCCCGGCCGGGGTGAAGACGGTCGTGCCCTACGACACCACGCCCTTCGTCAGGATCTCCATCCAGGAAGTGGTCAAGACGCTGGTCGAGGCGGTGGTGCTGGTCTTCCTGGTGATGTACCTGTTCCTGCAGAACCTGCGCGCCACGCTGATTCCGACCATCGCCGTGCCGGTGGTGCTGCTCGGCACCTTCGGCGTCATGGCGGCGTTCGGCTTCTCGATCAATACCTTGACCATGTTCGGCATCGTGCTGGCGATCGGCCTGCTGGTGGACGATGCCATCGTCGTCGTCGAGAACGTCGAGCGGGTGATGAGCGAAGAGGGCCTGCCGCCCAAGGAGGCGACCAAGCGCTCGATGGGCCAGATCACCGGCGCGCTGATCGGCATCGGCCTGGTGCTGTCGGCGGTGTTCGTGCCGATGGCCTTCTTCGGTGGCTCGACCGGCGTGATCTACCGCCAGTTCTCCATCACCATCGTCGCGGCGATGGCGCTGTCGGTGCTGGTGGCGATCGTGTTCACGCCGGCGCTGTGCGCGACGCTGCTGAAGCCGGTGGAAAAGGGTCACGAGCACGGCGAGACGGGGCTGTTCGGTGGCTTCTTCCACTGGTTCAACCTGAAGTTCGCCAATGGCACGCGGCGCTACGAGTCGGCGGTGGGCGGCATCCTGCATCGCAGCGTGCGTTTCCTCGCGATCTATGTCGCCATCGTCGCGGTGCTCGGCCTGCTGTTCGTGCGCATGCCGACTTCCTTCCTGCCCGAGGAAGACCAGGGCGTGATGTTCAACCAGATCATGCTGCCCGCCGGCGCGACCCAGGAGCGCACGCTGGAAGTGCTGAAGAAGGTCGAGAAGCACTTCCTCGAGGATGAAAAGGACACCGTGCGCGCCCTGTTCACCGTGGCCGGCTTCAGCTTCGGCGGTAGCGGCCAGAACATGGGCATCGCCTTCGTCAACCTGAGGGACTGGGAGGAGCGCAAGAAGCCGGGCATGGACGTCAAGTCGGTGGCGGCGCGCGCGATGGGCGCGTTCTCGCAGATCCGCGAGGCGATGGTGTTCGCCTTCGTGCCGCCGGCGGTGATCGAACTGGGCACTTCGAACGGCTTCGACCTGCAGTTGCAGGACCGCTCCGGCATCGGCCACAAGGCGCTGATCGACGCCCGCAACCAGTTCCTCGGCATGGCGGCGCAGGACAAGCGGCTGGTGGGGGTGCGGCCGAACGGCCAGGACGACACGCCCGAATACCAGCTCGACATCGACCACGCCAAGGCCGGCGCGCTGGGCGTCACGGTGGCCGACATCAACGACACGTTGAGCACCGCGTGGGGCGGCATCTACGTCAATGACTTCCTCGACCGCGGCCGCATCAAGAAGGTCTACCTGCAGGCCGATGCGCCGGCACGCATGACGCCGGAAGATCTCAGCAAGTGGTACGTGCGCAACAAGGCGGGCGAGATGGTGCCGTTCTCCGCCTTCACCACCGCGGAGTGGGTGTATGGCTCGCCGCGTCTGGAGCGCTACAACGGCCAGTCTTCGGTCGAGATCCTCGGCCAGGCCGCGCCCGGGCTGTCGTCGGGCGAGGCGATGAAGGCGGTCGAGGAGATCATCGCCAAGCTGCCGCCGGGCGTGGGCTACGAATGGACCGGCACCTCGTTCGAGGAGCGCCGCTCCGGCGCGCAGGCGCCGGCGCTGTATGCGCTGTCGCTGCTGGTGGTGTTCCTGTGCCTGGCGGCGCTGTACGAGAGCTGGTCGGTGCCGTTCGCGGTGATGCTGGTGGTGCCGCTGGGCGTGCTCGGCGCGCTGCTGGCGGCGACCGGACGCGGGCTGTCCAACGACGTGTATTTCCAGGTCGGCCTGCTCGCCACCATCGGCCTGTCGGCGAAGAACGCGATCCTGATCGTGGAGTTCGCCAAGGCGCAGATGGAGCAGGAGGGCAAGGAGCTCATCGCCGCCACGCTCGAGGCGGTGCGCATGCGCCTGCGCCCGATCCTGATGACGTCGCTCGCCTTCGGTCTTGGCGTGCTGCCGCTGGCGATCGCCACCGGCGCCGGCTCGGGCAGCCAGAACGCGATCGGCACCGGCGTGCTCGGCGGCACCATCGGTGCCACCGTGCTGGGCATCTTCTTCGTGCCGCTGTTCTACGTCGCGATCAAGCGCATCTTCAAGAACAAGCCCGCGGACCCGGCTGAAGCCGGCACCGCACAGGAGCTCAAGTGATGAACCGCCTCCGCATCCCGACGATCGCGCTCGCCGCCATGCTGGCGGGGGGCTGCTCGCTGATCCCGGAATATCAGCGCCCCGCGGCGCCGGTGCCGGCCGCTTTCCCGGACGCGCCGGCGAGCGCCTCCACCGCGGCGCCGCAGGCCGACACGCTGGCCTGGCGCGACTACTTCGCCGACGCGCGCCTGCGCCAGTTGATCGACCTGGCGCTGACCAGCAACCGCGACCTGCGCGTGGCCGCGCTCAACATCGAGAAGGCGCGCGCGCAATACGGCATCCAGCGCGCCGCGCTGTTCCCCGCGATCGGTGCCACCGGCGCGGAGAGCGCGCAGCGCCTGCCGGGCGACCTGAGCGTGACCGGCGAGCCGCGCATCAACCGCCAGTTCAGCGCCACGCTGGGATTCTCGGCCTACGAGCTGGATTTCTTCGGCCGTGTGCGCAGCCTCAACGAGCAGGCGCTGGAGCAGTACCTCGCCACCGAGGAGGCGCGCCGCAGCGCGCAGATCGCGCTGGTGGCGGAGGTGGCCAACACCTGGCTGACGCTGGCGGCCGACCGCGAGCGCCTGGCGCTGGCGCGCAGCACCTACGGCACGCGGCAGAAATCCTACGACCTGACGAAACGCAGCTTCGACGCAGGCGCGGTGTCGGCGCTCGACCTGCGCCAGGCGGAGACCCTGCTCGAAGGCGCGCGCGCCGACGTGGCGCGCTACACCGCGCTGGTCGCGCAGGACGGCAACGCGCTGGCGCTGGTGGTCGGCGCGCCCCTGCCGGAAGAGGCGCTGCCGGAGAAGCTCACCGATGCGCTCACCACGGTGGCCGAGCTGCCCGCCGGCGTCCCCTCCGAGGTGCTGGTGCGGCGGCCGGACATCCTGCAGGCCGAACGCGCGCTGCGCGCCGCCAACGCCAGCATCGGCGCGGCGCGCGCCGCGTTCTTCCCCAGCATCACGCTGACCGCCGCTGCCGGCACCGCAAGCGCCTCGCTCGACGGCCTGTTCCAGGGCGGCTCGGGCACCTGGAGCTTCCTGCCGCAGATCCGCATCCCGATCTTCGAGGGCGGGCGCCTGCAGGCCAGCCTGGATGCCGCCGAGATCCAGCGTGACATCAACGTGGCGCAGTACGAGAAGGCGATCCAGAGTGCCTTCCGCGAAGTCGCCGATGGCCTGGCGGTGCGCGCGACGGTGACCGAGCAGCTCGACGCGCGGCGCAAGCTGGTGGCGGCCACGGCCGAAACCTACCGGCTGTCCGACGCACGCTATCGCGCCGGCGTGGACAGCTACCTCGGCCTGCTCGACGCGCAGCGCGCGCTGTACGGCGCCGAGCTCGACCTCATCGGCGTGCGCCTGTCCGAGGCATCCAGCCGTGTGGCGCTGTACAAGGCGCTGGGCGGCGGCTGGAAGTAGGACGGGCGATGACGGGCGCCGGCGGCGAGGACAGGCGCATCCCGGTGACCTTGCTCACCGGCTTCCTCGGCGCGGGCAAGACCACGCTGCTCAACCACCTGCTGCGCCAGCCGCAGGCAGCGGGCAGCGCGGTGCTGATCAACGAGCTGGGCACCGTCGGCATCGACCCGCAACTGCTCGACCCGCGCCTGCTCGGCGAGGTCGACGAGACGCTCGTCGTGCTCGACTCGGGCTGCATCTGCTGCAGCGTGCAGGGCGACCTGGTGCGCGCGCTGAAGGGGCTCTTCATGCGCGCCCTGCGGCGCGAGATCCCGGCGTTGCACCGTGTGCTGATCGAAACCACCGGCCTGGCCGACCCGGCGCCGGTGATCCACACGCTGATGGCGGAGCCCTTCATCGCCGAACGCTACCGCTGCGACGACGTCATCACCGCGGTCGACGCCACGCACGCCCTGCAGCAGCTCGGCGCCCACCGCGAGGCGGTGCGCCAGGCGGCGATGGCCGATCGGCTGCTGATCACCAAGTGCGACCTGGCCGATGACGCCGCGCGCGACGCGGTGCGGCAGCGCCTGGCCGAGCTCAACCCGGCGGCGCCGCAGATCGAGGTGCGAGCGGGCGCAGCTGATGCCGCAGCCTTCTTCGGCTGCGGCCTGTACGACGCGGCCGGCAAGGCGCCGGACGTTGCCGCCTGGCTGGGCGAGGAGGCGGTGCGCGCGCGGCAGGCGGCAGCACAGGCGGGGCGGTGGCGCCGCCCGAGTGCGCCGCCGCAGCGCGCCGCGCCCGATGCCGCCCTCGACACGGCGGCGCGCCGTCACGACGCGGGCGTCACCAGCTTCGTGCTGCGCTTCGACGCTCCATTGCCGTGGTTCGAGTTTTCCGATGCGCTGGGCCTGCTGCTGCAGCTTCATGGCGAGCGTATCCTGCGCATCAAGGGCCTGCTCAATGTGCTTGGCGATCCGCTGCCGCGGGTGGTGCAGTGCGTGCAGCATTCCATCTATCCGCCGGGCAGCCTGCCCGCCTGGCCGCGGCAGCCGCCTTTCGACGACCGCCGCTCGCGGCTGGTCTTCATCGTGCGCGACCTGCCGCGCGAGGACGTCGACGCGATGTTCGCCTCCTTCCTCGGCCAGGCGTCCACCTGACCGGCGCACCGGCGCCATCAACCAGACTTGCCGCGGAGACCCCCATGGCCGGATTCGAGAACTACCAGGACGAAACCCGCAATATCGAGCTCGAGATCGAGCGCATGGGCGTCGCCCTTGGCGTGGACTGGAACGACGAGGCGCAGGTGCGCGCGCTGGCACGCGAGGCCCTGGACCATTCCGCGGATCGCGTGCGCCAGGCTGCGTCCGACCCATCCGACCAGCGGCTCGCCGCCAAGGCGACGCTGTTCGGCCTCGCCAACCTGATGCTGCGCGCCATGGAAGAAAGCGCCGAGGTCGGCTTCGAGACCCACGGCGGGCCGGTGTGGAAGATTTTCGGCCGCGCCCTGTGGGCGGAGGCCGCGCTGCGCGGCAAGGCCGACTGAGTGCGCGCTCGGCGCGCAGCCGCGGCTCAGCCGGGCAGTGCCTCCAGCCGCGCAAGCCAGGGTGCGCGCACCGTTTCGTCGACGAAGGCTGCGTCCAGGCTGTTGCGCGCGATGCGTTTCAGTTCCGCGCGGGTCAGGCCCAGCGCCTGGGCGGTGTCGAGGTAGTTCTTCGCCACGTAGCCGCCGAAATACGCCGGATCGTCGGAGTTGATCGTCACCTTGAGGCCGGCGTCGAGCAGCGTCTTGAGGTTGTGCTGCGCCAGCGTCGGGAACACGCACAGCTTGACGTTGGACAGCGGGCACACGGTGAGCGGCACCTGCTCGTGCGCCAGCCGTGCCATCAGCGTCGGGTCTTCGGCGGCACGCACGCCGTGGTCGATGCGCTCCACCTTCAGGATGTCCAGCGCGTCGACGATGTAGGCCGGCGGACCTTCCTCGCCGGCGTGGGCGACGAGGTGCAGGCCGAGCTCGCGGCAGCGCGCGAACAGACGCGCGAACTTGGACGGCGGGTGGCCCTTTTCCGACGAATCCAGCCCCACGCCGTGGATGCGTCCCAGGTGCGGCATCGCCTGCTCCAGCGTGGCGAAGCCGTCCTCCTCGCTGAGATGGCGCAGGAAGCACAGGATCAGCCGCGAGCTGATCCCGTAGCGGCCGAGTGCATCGGCACAGGCGCGTTCCAGGCCGCGCAGCACGGTGTCGAAGGCGACGCCGCGCGCGGTGTGGGTCTGCGGGTCGAAGAAGAGTTCCGCATGCACCACGCCGTCCGCCTGCGCGCGGGCAAAGTAGGCCATCGCCAGCTCGTGGAAGTCCTGTTCGTGGATCAACGCCGCGGCGCCGGCGTAGTACAGGTCGAGAAAGCTCTGCAGGTCGGTGAAGTCGTAGGCGGCGCGGGTTTCCTCGACGCTCTTCCACGGCAGCGCGACGCCGTTGCGCGCCGCGAGCTGGAACATCAGCTCCGGCTCCAGCGTGCCTTCGATGTGCAGGTGCAGCTCGGCCTTGGGCAGGGCGCGGACGAAGGTGTCGAGTTCCATGGTGGCTTCCTTGGGACGTGCGGATGGCGACGATCATAGCGAATGCCGGAAAGCTGCGTGGAGCCCGCTCCTGCGGGGTGTCGAATCCGCGATCGAGTCGGTATTCGTTCGCCAGGTTGCTATCCTCTCGTCCTTGCCGTCCGAGTGTGCCGTGTTGACCCGATCCGCATCGCTGACCCCGTTCGAATCCCGCTGGCTGGCCGAGACCGTGCGGCGGCACGAGGAGCGCCATGGCGCGCTGGAAGACGCTGCCGCCGTGGCGGCGACACGCGCGCTGCCGCCCGAACTGGAGCCGCGCATCCTGCGCCGCGCCGAACTGGTGGGCGAGCGCGAGGGCTGGCGCGACGCCTTGCTGCGCTGGCGTGCGCGCGCGCGCCTGGTGCTGGGGCTGCTCGCGCTGCTGGTGGCGATCCTCGGATTCGGTGCCGCGGCAGGGGTGCTGGGCGACGGCAGCCGGCCCGTCAATGTGGTGTGGGCGCTGGGCGGGCTGCTCGGCGTGCATCTGGCCAGTCTCACGCTGTGGCTGGGTGCCATGCTGTTTGCCGGCCAGGCGTCGGGCGGGGCGCTGCATTCGGGTGGCGTGCCTGGAAGGCTGTGGCTGCGCCTCGTCTCCATGCTCGACCGCAGCCCTCAGGCAGCCGAGCTGCCGCTCGCACTGGCCGGCTTGCTCGGGCGCGGGCGCGCGGCGGCGTGGGGGATCGGCGCGGTGAGCCACGGCCTGTGGGCGCTGGCGCTTGCCGGTGCGGCGGCCGGCTTGCTGCTGCTGTTCGCCACGCGGCGCTATGGCTTCGTGTGGGAGACGACCATCCTGCCGGCGGCAGCCTTCACGTCGCTGACGTCGGCCCTCGGCGTGCTGCCGGCGCAGATCGGTTTCCCGGTGCCCGACGCGGCGCTCGTCACTGCCAGCGGCAATGCGGTGATGATGGACGAAGGCGGCCGGCATGCCTGGGCGGGCTGGCTGCTGGGTTGCGTGCTGGCCTATGGCGTGCTGCCCCGGCTGCTGCTGACGCTCGGCTGCGTCCTGCTGTGGCGGCATGCGACGGCCAGCATCACGCTCGATCTGACGCGGCCCGGCTATGCCCGCCTGCGCGCGCGGCTGCTGCCCGACAGCGAACGCATCGGCGTGCGCGATGCCGCCCCGGAGACGATGCCGCGGCCGGGGCGGCGCGGTGTGCACCCCGATGCAGGGGAGGGGCGGGCCCTGCTGGCGCTGGAGCTGGGCGAGGATCTGCGCTGGCCGCCGAGCTTTGTCGACGCTGTTTCGGCGCTGATCGCCGCGACGGAGCCCGCAGGGCAGGGGACCTCATCCGCGCCCCGGCCGGGCGCCGCGAGCGAAAGTGCGATCGCCACCGCGCGGCTCGACAGCCGCGAGCAGCGGCGCGCGGCGCTGGCGCACCTCGCCGCGCATCCGCCGCGCCGCCTGCTGGTTGCAGTCGATCCGCGGCAGACGCCCGATCGCGGCAGCCTGGGCCTGATCGCCCAACTGGCCGACCATGCGGTGGACACCTGCGTGTGGGCACTGGCGGCACCGGGTGCGGAGGCAGGCGCTGCGAGCGAGCGCCTGCGCCTGTGGCGCGAAGGCCTGGCGAACCTGGGTTTCGGCGACGATGCGGTGATCACCGCGGCCGCTGACGCCCGTGACTGGCTGGAGGACCTCCGATGAACGACATCCTGAGTGTGGCGGTGGTCGGCCACACCAACACCGGCAAGACTTCGCTGCTGCGCACGCTGGCGCGCGACGCCGGCTTCGGCGAGGTGTCGGACCAGGCGGGCACCACGCGCCATGTCGAAGGCCTGCGCCTGATGGCCGACGGCCGCCCGGCGGTGGAGCTGTACGACACGCCCGGCATGGAGGACGCGATCGCGCTGCTCGAGCGCATCGACGAGCTGGCACCGCCGGCCGAACGCATCGACGGGCCGGAGCGCATCGCCCGCTTTCTCGCCACGCCCGAGGCGAACGGCCGCTTCGAGCAGGAGGCGAAGGTGCTGCGCCAGTTGCTCGCCAGCGATGCCGGCCTGTACGTGGTGGATGCGCGCGACCCGGTGCTGCCCAAGCACCGGGACGAGCTGGAACTGCTCGCCGCCTGCGCGCGGCCGCTGCTGCCGGTGCTGAATTTCGTCGCCGCGCCCGACGCCCGCAGCGACGACTGGCGCGCCGCGCTCGCCCGCCTCGGCCTGCATGCGGTGGTCAATTTCGACACCGTGGCGCCGGCGCTGGACGGCGAGCGGCGCTTGTTCGAGACGCTCGCCACGCTGATGCACGCCCACCGCCCGGCGCTCGACCGCCTTGTCGCCGCGCGCGAGCGCGAGGCCGATGAACGGCGCGAGGCGGCGCGGCGCGAGGTGGCCGGGCTGCTGATCGAGCTGGCGGCCCTGCGCGACCGGCTCGAGGACGAATCCGACGCCGCGCTGCAAGCCGCTGTGGGCCGCCTGCGCGACGTGGTGCGCGCGCGCGAGCAGGCCTGCGTGGATGCGCTGCTGCGCCTCTATCGCTTCCGCCCCGACGATGCGCGTGCCGACGCGCTGCCGCTGAGCGACGGCCGCTGGGACGACGACCTCTTCAACCCGGAGACGCTGCGCCAGATGGGCGTGCATCTGGGCACCGGCATGGCGGCAGGGGCTGCGGCGGGCGTCGGCATCGACCTGATGACCGGCGGCCTGACGCTGGGCGCGGCGGCGGCGCTGGGGGCGATCGCCGGCGGACTGTGGCAGACCTTGGGCCACTACGGCGAGCGCATCGCCGCGAAACTGCGCGGCCATCGCGAGCTGACCGTGGACGACGCCATCCTGCGCCTGGTGGCGCTGCGCCAGCGCCTGCTGCTGGCCGCGCTGGAAGGCCGCGGCCATGCCGCCGTCGCCCCCATCGAGCTGAGCGAAGCGCAGGCCGCCCGTGCTGCAGAGGCCGATCCCGAAGCCCGGCGCTGGCGCAAGGGCCCGCTGCCCTATGCGCTGGAGAAGGCGCGTGCGCATCCGGAATGGGCGCAGGGCGAAGGCGACCAGCGGCGCGAGGAGGCGATCGCCGAGCTCGCGGTCGAACTCGGCTGAGCGGAGGTCTGCGCCGGCCGAGGGTGGATGACCCGTCCGGGCGTGTCGTGGCGGGGCGGATGCGACGGACGCACGGCATGGGCTGCGTCCGCCAAGGATCTGCGCCCGCGGCTGCGCGGCGAGGCATAGAATTCCGGCCTTGACGGAACAGAGGCGCGCGGGATGCACTCGATCGAGATCGTGCTGGCAATGTTGCTGGCGGTGGTTGTCAGCGGCTATGTGGCGCGCACCATTCCCGCCTCGGTCGCCTTGCCCCTGCCGCTGGTGCAGATCACGTTCGGCGCGCTCATTTCCGGCGTGTTCGGGCATGGTGTGCGGCTCGATCCGGAAATCTTCTTCCTGCTGTTCCTGCCGCCGCTGCTGTTCCTGGACGGCTGGCGCATCCCCAAGATCGGCCTGTTCCACGACAAGGGTGCGATCCTCGAGCTGGCCCTGGGCCTGGTGGTGTTCACGGTGGTCGGTGCCGGCTTCCTGATCCACTGGCTGATCCCGGCGATGCCGCTGGCGGTGGCCTTCGCGCTGGCGGCGATCGTGTCGCCGACCGATCCGGTGGCGGTGTCGTCGATCGCGGCGCGGGTGCCGATTCCGCGGCGGCTGATGCACATCCTGGAGGGCGAATCCCTGCTCAACGACGCCTCCGGCCTGGTGTGCTTCCG
>JAFEFM010000455.1 GCA_018240585.1 Pseudomonadota bacterium | reverse complement strand
GTGGATTGCGTGCTGATCATGGTGATGCTCCTCGCCCCCTGTTGAGCCGGCGTGACCGGCCTCGCGGGGGCGAAGAGGCGGTGACGCTTTAGCCGGTATTTGTCGTCCGCCCCGGCAAGTTGTCGTTAATGCCGGCGGTTGGGCGCTGGGCGCCCGTGAGGTGCTGCAAAAACAATAAGACCCGTTGGCCATGCAGGCTCAGCGGGTCTTGTGTGGCCGCTTTAGCTGCATTTATTACGCGCCCGCAAGCTGTGTTCTCAAATCGGCGCGATGAGCGGATTAAAGCGGAGAGGCGTTTGGGTTGTCAAGGCGCGTGCGCCATTGTGCCTGTCGCCGTTCGGAATCATGATGTTCCCGACCCGCAGCGACTGCCTTCCGAATGACCTGATCCTGCCCGAGCGATGACCTTCCGCTTCACCCTTTCTCCTGACGAAATCGAGATCACCGCGATCCGGGCCCAGGGTGCGGGCGGCCAGAACGTCAACAAGGTGTCGAACGCCGTGCATCTACGCTTCGACATCGCCGCCTCGAGCCTACCCGAGGACCTCCGCGCGCGACTGCTGGCCCTGCACGACCATCGGATCAGCACGGAGGGCGTGGTGATCATCAAGGCGCAGAAGTTTCGCAGCCTGGAGAAGAACCGCGCCGAGGCGCTGCGCCGGTTGGAAGAGTTGGTCGAGCGTGTCGCGGCGCCCCCGAAAGCGCGTCGCGCGACCCGGCCAACGCGTGCTTCGGTCACCCGCAGGCTGGAGGGGAAGGCGCGGCGGGCGTCGATCAAGGCCGCGCGCGGCAAGGTCAGCGACTGACGGACTAGTGCTGTCGAGGGTCAGTGAGCGTGCCGCATCACTCGGCGTCCAGCAGGCGCGCGCATTCATCCATCATCGAGCGGGCCAACTCTGAATCGTAGTTCGGATCGAGCGCTTCCATCATCTCGTGCGTCGTGTAGAGGCCGGCTTCCCGTGACAGCGAGCCGGCGATCTTGCGTGCCAGCCCGTCGCTGAGCGCGGAGAGCTGGCGACGCTCCGCCAGTGGTAGTGCGCGCTCGCTGCGCCGGAGCCAGTCGGCGATGAAACTCGCGCCCTGGGCCTCGGTGAGCCACTGGCCATGCTCGTAGTGGATCGACAGGCGCTCGGCGGTGAGCGCAAAGATCAGCGCGGCGCGCGTTCCCCGGCTGTCTGCGGGCGGTGTCGGGCGGGGATGTGGGGACATGGTTTAACGGCCAGGTTAGGTCAAGAGACGGCCGGATGCTATCAGCCCTCTGCGGCTTTTAAAGGACAGTTGCGCTGTTCAAATAAAAGTGGCTCAATAGGCGCCATGAACACCGACGCCTCCCCAAGCTATCCGCTGGCCGAGCTGGCCGTGCTCGCGGACCTGCCGCCCCGCACGGTGCGTTACTACGTGCAGATCGGCCTGGTCGACCGCCCCGAGGGCGAGACCCGGGCGGCCCGCTACGGCGTGCGGCATCTCGAGCAGCTGCTGCAGATCCGTAAATGGACCGCTGCCGGCGTCTCTCTCGAGCGCATCCGCGAGTTGCTCCACGGTGCGCCACCCCCGGTACCCCCTCGCGAACGCGCCATCGGCAGCGTGTCGGTGTGCAGCCATCTGACCGTAGCGGACGGCATCGAGGTGGTGATCGATCCGCAGCGGGCCGGGCTGAGTCCCGAGGCGGTGCGGCAGTTCATCCAGGGCGTGATGACGGCCTTCAAGGCGGCGCAGGGCGAAGAAGACGGTGCTTCGCAGGCGGATCCGGCGAACACGAACAAGAACGAACGACAGGCGAGAGAATCATGGTGAAGCAGCAATCGGCACGGCTCGAGACGCGCGCGGGTGAGGCACTGACGCTCGAGGGCGTGCGCTTTGAAGGCGCCTTGCGCGGCACGCTTTTCGAGGCGAACCTCGAGCAGCGCTTTGCCAACCCGTTCGACCGTCATGTCGAGCTCGTCTACACCTTCCCGCTGCCTTGGGCAGCCGTTCTGCTCGGGGTCGAGGTCCAGATTGGCGATCGCTACCTGTCCGGCGCGGTGGTCGAGAAGAAGCAGGCCGAGCAGGGCTATGAGGACGCCCTCGCCGAGGGCAACACCGCCATCCTGCTCGAGCAGAATTCAGATTCCAGCTACACGCTGAACCTCGGCAACCTCGCACCTGGGGAGACCTGCGTGGTGCGGGTTCGCTACGCCCAGGTGCTCCAGTTCGAGCAGCATGGCCTGCGCCTGGTGGTGCCCACCGTGATCGCCCCGCGTTATGGCGATCCGGTGGGCGATGCCGGCTTGAGGCCGCATCAGGTGGTCGAGCATGACCTGATGGTCGTGTATCCGTTCGAGCTCAGCCTGCGCATCGAAGGCGCCCTTGCGCGCGCCCGCATCGGCTCGCCGAGCCATCCGCTGTCGATGCGCCTCGAAGGCGAGGGCGAGACGACGGCGATGGTCGTGTCGCTTGCGCGCGGTGGCTGTCTCGATCGCGACTTCATCCTCGTACTGGATGAGGTTGCACAGGATTCGCTCGCCCTGTGCGCGCAGGACACGCAGCACCCGGGTGGGGTCAGCGTGCTGGCGAGCTTCTGCCCGCGCGTGCCGGCGGCGGCCCATCCGCTCGCAGTGAAGATCCTCGTGGATTGCTCCGGCTCGATGCAGGGCGACAGCATCGCCGCCGCGCGTCGCGCGCTGCAGGCCATCGTCGCCGGCCTGCGCGAAGGCGAGCGGTTCTCGCTGTCACGCTTCGGCAGCACCGTCGAGCACCGCTCCCGCGCGCTGTGGCGCACGAGCCCCGCGACCCGGCTGGCCGGGCAGCGCTGGGCGGCACAGTTGCAAGCCGACCTGGGCGGCACCCAGATGGAGCAGGCCTTGGATTCCACGATGGGCCTGGCCGGCGATGCGCAGCCAAGCCTCGGTGCTGAGGAGAGGGCTGCGCCGGTCGACCTGCTGCTCATCACCGATGGCCAGATCCACGCCATCGAGCGCACGGTGGAGAAGGCGCGCGCGTTGGGTCACCGGGTGTTCGTCGTCGGTATCGGCAGCGCCCCGGCCGAGGGCGTGCTGCGTCGCCTTGCCGAAGAGACTGGCGGGGCCTGCGATTTCGTCGCCCCCGGAGAGGCCGTTAAACGGGCCGTCCTGCGCATGTTTGCGCGTTTGCGCTCGCAGCGCATGGCGTCCCTGGAACTCGAGTGGCCGGCCGGGGCGCAGCCCGTGTGGATGAGCGCGCTACCCGGCTCGGTGTTCGACGGCGACGCGGTGACTGTGTGGGCCCGCTTCGCGAAAGCACCGGAGGGCACGGTGCGGCTGGTGGGCAGGCGGGCGCACAACCCGACGAGTGAGCGCCTGGGTGAGGCAACCTTGACGGTGTCGCGCAACGACGTTGTGCTCAGCCGTATGGCGGTGGCGGCGCAGGTCGAGCACCTGCTTGAAGCCGAGGGGATGCCGTCGCCTCGGGCGCTCGAACTCGCCGTCGGCCATCAACTGATGACCCCGCTCACGAACTTCCTGCTCGTCGAGGCGCGTGCCGAAGCCGACAAGCCAGCGGACATGCCCGATCTCGTCAAGGTACCCGCGATGCTGCCCGCTGGCTTTGGCGGGCTCGGCAGTCTCGATTTCTGCGTCGAGCCCAACCTGGCGCCGCTCACCTTGAAGGAGGCGTCGGAGCACTATGGCTCGCCGGCTGCGGTAAGCGGTGCGTGTGTTGACTTCGATAACACCTTCGCTGCGCCCGTGGTGCTGCGCTCGGGGCGACGCGCGGATCGCGGCGATACGGCCAACAAGGCTGGGGCCTATGACATCCCGGCTTTCCTGCGCCGAGGCTCCAACCAAGATGCCCGGCAGCCACCCCGGGGCGATCCGCGTTACTGGTGCGCCGAGCCGCACTACACCGGTCTGACCCCGCTGGGCCTGACACAGTGGCTGCGCAGTCATCCGCAGGCCGAATGGCCGCAGGATTATGCCGAGTTGCGCCGAATCGGTGTCGGTGCGGCGGTGCTCGACTGGCTCGAGTTCGTGCTGGCTGAAGGGGAGGGCGAGGCCCGCGTGGTCGCTTGCTTCGTTAAGGCGATGGCGCAACGTGATCTGCACGACGCGCTGCTGTCGGACACCGGCACGCTGGGCCGGCTCAAGGCCTTGGCGCAACGCGTGGCATCGGGCGCGACGCCGAAGGTCATGCAGGATGACCCTGCGGCTGCGTCGATCGTTGCTCGCCTGCAGGTGTTTGTGAGCACACTCCGGGCGGAGAGCTGGCCCGACTGCGTGTTTGACCTTCGGGACGAGGTGACGGCGCTTGGTTAGGCGAACGTGGGAATTGCCCGTCGACAAGGAAATCCGAGGAGCGACCCCGTGCCCGTGAAACAGGTTCTCGACGAGAGCGCCGTACCGGTCAAGATCTGGACCGACGATATCGATGAAGGCTCGAAGGCGCAGCTCGCCAACATCGCCAGCTTGTCCTTCATCCACTATCACGTGGCCGCGATGCCCGACGTGCATCTGGGCATCGGCGCGACATCGCTACCCTCCAGGCCATCAACCCGGCAGCAGTGGGCGTCGACATCGGCTTTGGCGTGGTCGCTGCGCGGCTGTCGCTCACCGCCGACGGCATCGACCAGAAGCGGCTGAAGAAGGTGTTCGATCAGACCAGCTGCGACGTACCGGTCGGCCGCGACCAGCATGCGGACGGCCGGGTGCTGGTCGACGCGCTGCGCCCCTTCGAGCCCGGCCTCAAGGCGCTGACCGAGCGCCACCCGCAACTGCTCAAGGCCTTCGGCAAGTTCTCGAAGTGGGCGAACCAGATGGGCACGTTGGGCGGGGCAGGGCGAGCTCGGCATCGTCCCCGGCAGCATGGGCACGCGCAGCCACATCGTGCGTGACAAGGGCAACCCGAAAGTGTCTGTTCCAGCGTGCACGGTGCCGGCCGGCGCATGGGCCGCACGGCGGCCACCAGGCGCTTCACCGAAGCCGACCTCGCCCGCCAAACCGAAGGGGTGATCTGTCGCAAGGACAAGGGTGTGGTCGACGAGATTCCCGGCGCGTACAAAGACATCGATGAAGGGATGGTCAACAAGCAGTATTCGCGCAGCTGAGTTGAATATTCAGTACCGAGCCCTTGGTCAGAGGTTACTTCGATTGGCTCGTAATTTACCCAAACAGATAAGCAGTCAGGATGGTCGCGGTGCCCGCCACCCCGGTGCTTTTCAGCGTGTTCGTTACTGCGTCAGGGAATGCCCGTTTCCCCTGAATCATCTCAACCAGTTCCCGGATTGAGGCGACGCCCGCCGCCCACATGGCTGCATCACCAGCACGGTGGGTACTCGAGTTATCAGCAACTGTTGCAAGATCCCCGACCACCTTGGACTGCAACGCCTCATTGTCATGGCCACTGCTGCCTACGCGCGCATCGGTGAGCCCACTGGCGACCTCGCTGGTCGCAAGCACTGAGATGTCCGGGTATTTGTCGAGGTGCACGTGAACCGTTGAGGCATCCATTACTGCCTTGAGTTGAATCTGCTCAAGCATCTCACCCGTTTCGACATCGCGGATCTGGATATCTGCACCGGGGTGATTCGTGGCGCCGAACACCTCGGCACGGGTATCGCTGTGCGCGGCGTTGTAGTTCTGGACGTAGAGCAGCTCGTGATAAATACCCTTCACGTTGGCCGTCAAGCCTCGCAAGGACTCCGGTGAGAGGCCTCGAAGATACTCGCCCAACTCCTCTTCGCTGGCACTGGCCAAGGCGTCGCTGGATCTGCGCAGCGCGTCGAGTACCAACTGGCTCTCCACGTCGGCGCCGACCGCAGACTGGGTAAGCAGCGCATATAAGACACCGCCGATCGCGTACTCAGCCCCCACAAATCCCTTAAAGGGATAGCCTGCAATGAAGTCCTCGAAGCCCTCGATCACCACCCGCCGAAAGTCGATCAGGATGTGCTGCCGGACGGTCACCGCATGCTTGCCGTCCAGGTTGCTGCAGATTGCCTCTTGATGACGTTCCAACTCCTCCAGCAGAGGGCGGAAGACATTCCTCAGCAGTTTTTCCGCCTCCAATTCGGTGAACTGCTCGATCGTCCCCTTCAGGTACTCGTCGATAATCGCAATGGCCAGCCAGCACGTCTGCACCAGTCGCTGCTCGGTCTCGCTCAACGATTCGAAGGGCCGACTCTCCGACCCCAGCAATTTGTAGGCGGCGAGACCGACGACCAAGCCAAGGCCACCCGTAACTGCCGCACCGGCCGCCATGCCGCCACCGAGCAGCCCACCCACCCAGGCGAGCGTGGCATTGGCTGCTGCTGCGCCGGAAAGTGATGCAATGGCTGTGCCCGTTCCGGCCGTACCGAAAGCAGCCACCAGCGCGAGCAGCGTGCCGGTCGCCGCAACCCCGGTGGCCTTGGCGAATACAGCGCTGCCAAACTGGCTGGCCAGCTTTTCGGATTCACTGCTGCCGATCTGCATGACGCACGCGGAAACATGGGCCAACTCCCGCCGGGTGTTTGTGAGGAGATCACGGGTGTCTTCAGCGGCGAAGTAAGGCTTGATGAGCTCACGCGTCTTGCCATAGACCTGTTCCAGTTGCCTACGCTTCGTGGCGACAGTGTCCCCGATGCCCGTCTTCCGGATGGCGCTTCGGGCCGGTGCAAGGATCTTCTCGCGGGCCAGCTGACTGATGTGATCGGCCCGCTCCGTCACCCTGTTGGTCTCCGCCAGCCTCTTGACCTCTTGGGCAATTTCGCCCGCCTTCTCACTGGCAGACGCTCGCGCCTTGCTGATCTTGGCTGTCAGGTCGTATTGGCCATGCAGCGCCTTTGACTGCTCGCTCACCTTGACGCCCATCTCTCTGGCCTTCTCGGTGATGCCCATGTCGTGGTCAATCTTCTTCAGTGCTCCCTTGGCCGCCTCGGCGCCACGCTCAGTCGATTCGATCGCAGAGTCCGCTGCCTTGATCAGTTTCTTCTGCAGCGACCGTGTCCAGTGCAGTTTCTTGCCCTCTTTGCGCATGATCATGTCCTTGTGCGCCCTGGGTGCCCCAGCAACGCCTTCACCCCCACGTTTCGCCCGAAGAGGCGGGCGCAAATCATCGACTGCACGAAACGCCCAAGCGGCACCCGTGCGACAGTCGCCCGCTGCTGCTGCCCGAGCTTGATCGTGCGCGGCAGGATGATCTTCAGCGCGAAGATGTTCTTGCCCATATCTAGCACAGGGTCGTCGGACTCAGGGTCGTTTTCGTCGGCTCCGGCGTCGGGCGCAGCTTCCGCGTCTGAATCATCCGCCCTGCCATCGCTGCCACCGTCGTCGCTGTCGCCGTAAATCTCCTTGCCCTGGTCGCGCATCTTCAGCATCTCGGAGATGCCGAGGAGGTAAGTGGCCGGCATCCTTGAACCGGTGGCCGATGCGAGCCAGGTGGATCCGTTGGGCGATCTCGTCGAAGCGCTGGCCCTCCTGGCCGAGGATGCTCTCCAGCCGGGAGGGAAGGGGGGCGACGTGCGGAGCCAGCAGGCGCGGTTCCAGGTCGAAAACAGCCGGTGCATCGTCAGCAGCGCGTAGGTCCCGTCGGCGCCGAACCACAGGCCGGGCAACTCATAACTCGGGCCTGCGCCGGGCTCCGCGAAGCGATAGCCGCCGGCGTCCCGGTCGTCGATGATCGGGGCGCGGTCCTTCAGGAAGGCGAGATCACGCTTCAGGGTTGCCCAGGAGATCTCGAGCTCATCGAGCAGTTCCTGTCGGGTGTCCACCTTCCGGGCGGTCAGCAGCTGATCGATCCTGTAGAAGCGTTCGCTGCGGTTCATGGAGGAGACCGTTCGGTGAAATACGGAGAGCATACCGAAGCGGGCGCACCGGGTGAGCCCTGGATGTCCGAAAATCCCAATCGAAAAAACGACCACTCAGGAGCCCATCTCATGACCCAGGGGTTCGACGCCGCCCTGTCGCTCGCTCTTGAAGCCCATGCGGGCCAGATCCGCAAAGGGACCGAGAACGCTCCTGGCTTGTCATTGCCGTACATCACGCACCCGGTTGCCGTGGCGACCGTGGTGCAACGCTACGGAGGCAACGAGGAACAAGTCATCGCCGCGCTGCTGCACGACGTTCTCGAAGACGGTGGTCCGCAGTGGGCGGATCCGATCCGCGACGTCTTTGGTGGAAAGGTCCTCGACCTCGTGCAGTTCTGTACCGACGGCCTGCCCGATGCGCAGGGGCAGAAAAGCCCCTGGCGGGAGCGGAAGGAGCTCTACCTCGCCCACCTGCGCGCGCCAGAAGGCGACGGCGTTCTCGTCTCCGCCTGCGACAAGCTGGCAAACCTGCAGGCGATCCTGCTTGATCTGACGGAGATCGGTGAGTCGGTGTGGACGCGCTTCGCTGGAGGCAAGGACGGATCGCTGTGGTACTACGCGGAGTTGGTCGAGGCCTTTGGCGGACGGGTGCCGGCGGCGTTGGAAGCTGCAGTGCGGCGCGATCTGGCGGCGGTGCTGGAGCTTGCCGAAGCGAAGAGCCGGGTGGCGTGACCTGTTCGGTAGTGCTGATTGATCGGCGGTAACGACAAGTTCTCGAATAGACTGTTTGAAAGACGCACGGCTGTTAATAGATTTCGACTCGAGCAAGCAGATTTCGAGGATCCGATGCCCACGATTGGCTACGCGCAACTCATCAGCCGACTCTCTCTGGTCGTCCGACCGCTGGCGAAGCCGGCGGAGATCAGCGGTTCGGTCAATCGGCGTGTGGATTCGGCCGACCGCGTCCTTTTCCCGCGCGGCGTCGCCATCGAGGACACGCTGGTCGGGCATCTCGAGTTTGCCCTGCGCCACGAGGGCGTGAATCTTGAGGTCATCGACGCCTTGTTCGAGCATCTCCCGCCACAGGACTTGTTAGCCCGGCTGAGCGCGGCGCCCAACGGCGCACACATCCGGCGGGCGTGCCATCTCTGGGAGTGGCTGACGGGACAGGTGCTCCCGGCAGCGGCCTCGCCGGCGGGAGGCTACGTCGAGCTGTTCCCTGCCGACGATTACGTCACCGCCGGGCAGGCCACCAACGACCGCAAGTTCCGCGTGCGCAACAACGCCCTGGGAACAGCGGATTTCTCCCCGGTGGTGAGGCGCGCGGCGCTGCCGAGTGAGCCTTTGTTGCCAGAACTCCTCGACAAGGCGCGCGAGACCCTGGCATCCGTCACGGACCCGTCGCTCCATGAACGTGCGCTTAGCTACCTGTACCTTTCAGAGACCCGCAGCAGCTTCGAGATCGAGCGCGAACATCCGAGCTCGGACAGGCAGGAGCGCTTCGTTCAACTGCTTCGGCGGGCTGGAGAAACCATGCAGGTCACCGAGGACTGGCTGGTGAGCCTGCAGAACGCCGTCGTGCGCGATGTGTACAGCCAGGAGGCTTCCTACCGGACAAGGCAGAACTGGCTGGAGGATGCCACCGGCCGCGTCACCTTCTTTCCGGTGCCGCAGGCCGAGCTCGCACGCGCGATGACGGGCTGGGAGGCCTTCATCAACGATGGCCACCGCTGTACCGATGTACTGGTCAAGGCGGCAGCGGCCGCGTTCGGCTTCGTCTACCTGCACCCCTTCATGGATGGCAACGGGCGTCTGCACCGGTTTCTCATCCACCACGTGCTGACGCACTCGGGGCTGCTGCCGACAGGAACGGTGGTGCCCGTGTCCGCCGTCATCCTGAAGAACATCCCGGCCTACCTCGAGGTGCTTTCGGCATTCTCGCAGCCGGTGACGAGGCTGTGGCGCTACGTGTGCGCCGAGGATGCGCCACATGTAACCGCGCATCCGGGGAGCAGGGCCTACCGGTTCTTCGATGCCAGCAAGGAAGTGGCTTTCCTGCACCGCATCATCCAGCAGGCTGTGGAGGACGAGATCCCCCGCGAACTGGCGTGGCTGAGCGGCTACGACAAGGCCTTCGCGCAGCTGGATGCAGAGTTCGATCTGCCGAGGAAGGACCTTTCGGCCTTGATCCGCATGGCGCAGTCGAGCCAGGGACGGCTCTCTGCGAGGCGGCGAAAGCAGTATTTCCATCTGCCTGCCGACGTGCTTGACCGTGTTGAGGAAGTGGTGCGCGAGTCGTTTGGCCTCAGCGCGAGCGAGGGGGCCGAGGAGGGGTAGGTTTTCGTGCTTTTCGACTCGAGTGCTGCGAAAGCTCGATGCTGTGAGGAAAATTCGAGTGTCGTGATGATTTTTCGAGTTCGGCGGGTGAGGCGTGTCGGGTACGAAAATCGGATCGTCGGCCGCACCTGCCATTCGCCAGCCGCTGCGTTTGCAGCCGCAATGCGACAAAAACCTGTCGCTCACCTGACGTCCCGCGACCAAGGAACTCCTGCCCTGGAAGGGCTTCGGTCATGTCCGTGTGCACGGGGCAGGTCCTGAACCGGCTAGTCGAACACAGCGGGGCTCGTCGAGGCGACGGGAGCGCGCTGTCAAGCGCACAGGCAGCCGGTTTAGTGGCAAAATATGCCATTGCTTGACATTACCTGGAGCACGCCATGTCCCTCAACGTCTCCTTACCCCCAGAGCTGGAAAACCGGGTCCGCCAGCACGTGGAGTCTGGCCTCTACAGCTCTGCGAGTGAAGTCATCCGCGAAGCATTGCGATTGTTCGAGGCCTACCAGGGCGTGCAGGCGGCCAACCTTGCCAGCCTGAAAGCCGACATCGCTCAAGGCGTCGCCGACATCGAGGCGGGCCGGGTGCGCGAGCTCGACATGAACGAGATCAAGCAACGCGGCCGGGCAACACTGGCAGCTCGGCGACCGGCGTAGCGACAGTGTGAGCAAGGTTCGACATTCCGCCAGTGCGGAAAACGATTTGCTCGAGGCTTGGCTTTTCATCGCCGAGGACAGCGTCGAGGCCGCCGACCGGTTACTCGATCAGATCCAAGCTGATTCGCGAACGCTGCTCTTGCAGCCGCAAATGGGGCGGACTCGGGACGAACTGGCGGTCGGCCTACGCAGTTGGCCAACGTCGACGCCCTACACCCTATTTTATTTTGTCGAGGACGATGGGATCACAGTGGCGCGCATCCTGCACCACGCCCGGGATGTCCCCGCGATCTGGAACTGGCCAAGGCACTGAGGACACGCGGTAAGCGCCATGCGTTGCAAAGCGCCGATGTTGAGCAGGCGCTCATCTAACCGCTGGTGGTTAAAATCACCCGTCCTCTGGCCGAGTCGTACGCGGTCGGCACCTCCCCCGATGGCAGCCGAACGCCACGAGTTCAAGAATCAGGCTCCGATCAACGGCAAGGAGCCGATCATGGAAACCCCCGAACATCGGGAAGCCTGGAACAAGAGAAAGCTGGTTGGCCAGAAGGCACTGCTCAAACCCAAAGACATCTGGGCCATTCGTATCCATCTGCAGAACGCGCACGCAGTGCGCGACCTCGCCATGTTCAATCTCGCGATCGACAGCAAGCTCTGAGGCTGCGACCTCGTCAGCCTGCGGGTGCGCGACGTGACGTATGGAAACCAAGTGCTTTCACGCGCGATGGTCGTCCAAAGGAAGACGCAGCGGCCTGTGCAGTTCGAACTCACCGAGCCGACGCGCACGACCGTTGCCGCCTGGATCACGAAGGCCACCCGACCGAGTCGGTAGTCGTGTGCTTGTGCGAAGCATTGAGCTGCCGAGTATGGGTTCGGTGGGCCAAAGCGTGACGTACGGGGACACGGAGTGCGGCTACATTCTTGGCCCCGCGCGTTTGTAAGTGATTTCAGCGTCCTGACAAGCCTGTGGCGTTGATGATGATTGCAATGATTGCGGCGTTCGCTATAATGCAAGCACTGCAATGGTCAGGAGAGCGTGATGGCGACTAATCTTGTCGTTCGTAACATCGAACCTGCGGTCGCGCAGGCTTTGAAAGAGGCGGCGGCGCGGCACGGTCGAAGCGCTGAGGCGGAGCATCGGGAAATCCTGCGGGCAGCGCTTGCGCGACCTGCGCGGCGGACCTTCAAAGACGTTCTGGCCAGCATGCCGGACGTGGGTACCGATGAAGACTTCAACCTCAGGCAGGGCTGATGTACCTGCTCGACACCAACATCATCAGCGAGCTGCGAAAGGGTGGGCGTGCCAATCCGGGCGTGACCGCCTTTTTCGACACTCTGGCCGCGGAGGACATCTATCTGTCGGTGCAGACCATCGGTGAGATTCGCCGGGGCCTCGAGAACATCCGTAACCGCGGTCACCGCGAGCAGGCCGCGCGACTCGAAGCCTGGCTGGATATGGTGGTCGCTGACTATGCAGACCGGATTCTGGGCTTTGACCTCGACTGTGCTCAGCTCTGGGGCCGACTGATGTCACCGAGTTCCCAGCATCCTATCGACAAGCAGATTGCCGCCATCGCTCTCATCTACGACCTGACCGTCGTTACGCGCAACACGGAAGACTTCAGGTCGACCGGGGTGCGGAGCAGCAATCCGTTTAGCCCGCCCTTGGTGACCTGAGAGGGAGCGACCGCGTTCCACTATCCTCTGTGCCTGGCCTCTGGAGTGCCGAGAATTGGGAACCCTGCTCGTCGGCTGATCTTCGGGAGTGGTGTCTCATGCCACCAAGTGCCGAAAACGGCAAAAAGTGCCTGAGGTTCCAAGAGATTTTCTTGGCCACGACTTGCTTTATTTCGTGCTGTTTGGCCAAGATATGCTTCTCCGGCGGTCGCGGACGGCTGGAGGAGGCGTCTGCAGGCCGCTTTTCAGGCTGTTTGTGGTCGTGAGTTCGGTCGTTCTTGGCCACTTTATGCTTGATTGCGTGCCAGGAAATGCTTAACGGCACACACGTCGGGCTTTTTTTGTTCGTCAGGTCTGTTCGATCTCTTCGGTTATCCTTCCTTGGTTTCAGCGTGCCGACTCAGCCCTACAGCAAGATCGGCGAGTTGCTGCCGCACCGGTGGCAGCCAGTCGCCTGCGCCTGAGCGAAACGGCAAGATGGGTTCGCCGGGTGCTCACTTCAGTGGCTCACCGAAGCAGATTTTCAGAGAGGAGCGGTCTTGTCTGCGCTGAATGATCCCCGAGTCCTGTTTGCGGCAGAACGCACGCTGCTTGCATGGAACAGGACGAGTCTTGCGTTGATCGCCTTCGGTTTCGTGCTCGAACGCACCGGAATTCTGCTCAGGGCGATGGGATATGGCCACGTGCCCGCCACGTCGGTCGCGACGACTTTCATCCTCGGTCTTGCGTTCGTTTTGCTTGGGGCGATCTGCGCGGCATATTCTGCGCGCCAGTATGCCCGAGTCCTGAGGACGCTCGCTCCCGCGGAGTTCCCCGCAGGGTATGACGCTCGCTGGGGCCTGAAGATCAATCTGATCGTCGGCTTGCTCGGCTTCGCTCTGGCAGCGGATCTAATTGTGAGGCACATGCAGATCGAATGAACTGCACGGCGGACGGATGCTGTCATGCGAGATCGCGCTGAAAGGTCCGCTCCATCACGTCGGGTGTATCGTGTGAGCGGGGCCGCGAGCGAAGCTTGCGTGCAAGCGTTCCGGCGATGCGGATAGGCATCGGGCGCCTCTCAAGCGCTGTTCAAATGACACGCTGACACGTGTCCAGGGGCGATTTCGGCCAGATTCGGCACTTCAAACCTGCAGCGCTCGAACGCATACGGGCATCGCGGATGGAAGTGGCAGCCTGGCGGCGGGGCGAGCGGGGAGGGGAGTTCGCCCTGGATGGCGAGGAAGCGCTTCTTTTCCACCTTCAGCGTCGGCGCCTCGGCGAGCAGGCCCTGGGTGTAGGGGTGGGCGGGGCGGCTGAAGATTTCGGCGCTGGGCGCGCTTTCGACGATGCGTCCAAGGTACATGATCGCTACGCGGTCGGACAGGTGGCGGACCACGCCGAGGTCGTGGCTGATGAACAGATAGGTGAGGCCGAGTTCTTCGCGCAGCCGCATGAAGAGGTTCAGCACCTGGGCTTGGACCGACACGTCGAGTGCCGCCACAGCCTCGTCGCAGACCAGGAATTCGGGCTTCACCGCGAGCGCGCGGGCGATGCCTACGCGGGCGCGCTGGCCGCCCGAGAACTGGTGCGGGAAGCGCCCGGCCATTGCCGGGTCGAGGCCGACCTGGCGCAGCAGCGCGGCGACGTAGTCGGTCTCCGAGGGGCGATCGATCAGGCCATGCACGCGCGGCGCCTCGGCCAGCAGGTCGCGCACGCGCAGGCGCGGGTTGAGCGAGGCATAAGGGTCCTGGAAGATCATCTGGATGCCCAGGCCGACACGGCGGCGCTCGGCGTCGGACAGCGCGTCGAGGTCGGTACCGCGCCACAGCCGCTTGCCGCTGCTCGGTGCGTGCAGGCCGACGGCAATGCGGCCCAGGGTGGACTTGCCGCAGCCGGATTCGCCCACCAGCCCGACGACTTCGCCGTGGGCAATGGAGAGGCTGACGCCGTCCAGCGCCTGCACCGTCGCGGCGGGCTGCAGCCAGCCCAGACGCTGGCCGAGGCGCTCGAGCCAGTCGGGCCGGGCGCCGAAAATCTTGCGGATGTCCCTCAGCTCGAGCAGCGGGGCGCGGGGCGACCCGCTCGCCGGTGCCTTTACGGGCGCTTCCTGCAGGGCGGCAGTTTGCGCCGGTTGCTGTGCGCTCATGGCTTCACCTCGGGCACAGTCGGTAGCGGATGGAAGCAGCGTGCGACATGGCCGGGCGCCAGTTCAACCGCGGGCGGCACCTGTCCGCAAAGGTCGCTGGCGCGTGTGCAGCGCGGGCGGAAGGCGCAGCCTGCGGGGAGTTCCTTCAGCGACGGCGCCATGCCGGGGATCTGGCGCAGCGGCTGCGGGCGTCCGGTTGCGTCTGGCTGCGCGTTCGCCGCGGGCGTGGAGTCGAGCAGCCCGCGGGTGTAGGGGTGGGCGGGCGTCTCCAGCACCTGCGCGGTGCCGCCCTGCTCGACGATGCGGCCCGCGTACATCACGCACACCCGGTCGGCCAGGCCGGCGACCACGGCGAGGTCGTGCGTGATCCAGATCAGCGCGGTGCCGGATTCGCGGCACAGGGTCTGCATCTCGAACAGGATCTGCGCCTGGATCGTGACGTCGAGCGCGGTGGTGGGTTCGTCGGCAATGATGAGATCGGGCGCATTCAGCAGCGCGATGGCGATCGCCACCCGCTGGCGCATGCCGCCGGAGAGCTGGTGCGGATAGGCGCGCAGGCGCTCGTCCGGCGACGGAATGCCGACGCGGGCAAGTGCGTCGCGCGCCAGCGCGCGCGCGGCATCGCGGCTGATGCGGCGGTGCGCGCGCACCGTCTCGATCATCTGTGTGTCGATGCGCAGCACCGGATTCAGCGTCATCATCGGATCCTGGAAGATCATCGCGATGCGATCGCCCCGCAGCGCGCGCCATTCGCGCGCCGGCAGGCCGCGCAGCTCGCGACCTTTCAGGCGGATGCTGCCCGCGGCGATCTCCCCCGGCGGATCGACCAGGCCGAGGATGGAAAAGCCGGTCATCGACTTGCCCGAGCCGGATTCGCCCACCAGGCCCAGCACCTCGCCGGGCGCGACGTGGAAGCTGACCTCATCGACGGCCGCCACCGAGCCGCCGCGGCCGGCGAAACGGGTGGTGAGGCGGTCCACGACCAGGGTGGGCTCGTGTTGCGGGTTCATTGCGATTGCAGCCTCGGGTTGAGCACGTCGCGCAACTGGTCGGCGACGAGGTTGATCGCGAGGATCAGCAGCAGCAGCGCCACGCCGGGAAACACGCTGATCCAGTAGCGGCCGGAGTAGAGGTACTGGAAGCCGTTGGCGATCAGCAGCCCGAGCGACGGTTCGGTCACCGGCAGGCCGAGGCCGAGGAAGGACAGCGTCGCCTCCAGTGCGATCGCCGCGGCTACCTGCAGCGCGGCGACCACGATCAGCGGCGGCAGGCAGTTGGGCAGCAGGTGGCGGAACAGGATGCGTGCCGTCGACAACCCGAGCAGGCGTGCCGCCTCGATGTATTCCTTGCGCCCCTCGACCAGCGCGGCGCTGCGCGTGGTGCGGGCGTAGTAGGCCCACTGCGCCGCCACCAGCGCGATGACGATCTTGTCGATGCCCTGGCCGAACAGCGCGAGCAGGATCATCGCCACCAGGATGGACGGGAAGGACAACTGGATGTCGGCGATGCGCATCAGGACGGCGTCGAAGCGCCCGCCGAAATAGCCCGCCGCCAGCCCCAGCGCCATGCCGATCGCCAGCGCCAGCAGCGTCGCCACCACGCCGACGCCGACGCTGATGCGCAGCCCGTAAAGAATGGCCGACAGCATGTCGCGGCCCTGCTCGTCGGTGCCGAGCAGATAGGTGAGCTGCCCGTCGCCGCTCGCGCTGCCTGGCGGCAGGCGGCCGTCGAGCATGTCGAGCTGCATCAGGTCGTAGGGGTTCTGCGGCGCCAGCCAGGGCGCGAGCAGCGCCGCCAGCACGATGGCCAGCAGCAGCGCGAGGCCGAACAGCGCGACGCGGCTCTCGGCATACGCACGCACCACGCGGCGCAGCGGACGCTCGACTTCGGAATCGGCAGGGGAGGCGGCCGGTCGGGGCGACGTCTCGCTCATGGCCTTGCTCCGGCCAGCCGCACCCGCGGATCGAGCGCCGCATACAGCAGGTCGACCACCAGGTTGATGAGCACGTACAGTGTGACGACCAGCAGCAGGTAGGCCACCACCACCGGACGGTCGAGCTGGGTGATGGAATCCAGCAGCAGCTTGCCCATGCCCGGCCAGGCGAAGATCGATTCGGTGACCACCGAGAACGCGATCAGCGAGCCGAACTCCAGCCCCACGACGGTGACGATCGGG
>JAFEFM010000454.1 GCA_018240585.1 Pseudomonadota bacterium | reverse complement strand
TTCCCATGCAGCGCGGCTGGGCCTGGCTGCGCGACGGCCTCGCGCTGTGGCTGCGCAACCCCGCCCTGCTGACCTTCGCCGCCTTCGGCTACCTGCTGGCGCTGCTCGTCGTCAGCATGTTCCCTTTCATCGGCCAGGCCATCGCCTCGCTGCTGATGCCGGTGCTGTCGCTCGGCGTGCTCAACGCCTGCCGCGCGGTGGACGGCGGGCGCAAGGTCGGCCCCGACGTGCTGTTCTCCGGCTTCAAGGGCAACCTGCCCGAGCTGATCAAGATCGGCGGCCTCTACCTGGTGGCGAGCTTCGCGGTGCTGTTCCTGACCACGCTGGTGGATGGCGGCACGCTGATGCGGGTGATGACCGGCGGCAAGATCGACGAGGCCGCGGCAGCCGAACCGGCGCTGACCCTCTCGCTGATCGTGGCACTGGTGCTGTCGACGCCGGTGATGATGGCCTACTGGTTTGCGCCGCTGCTGGCCGGCTGGTGGAAGCTGCCGGCGGCGAAGGCGCTGTTCTTCAGCTTCTACGCCTGCCTGCGCAACTGGCGCCCTTTCCTGGCCTATTCGATCGCGCTGGCGGTGTTCGGCGCGCTGCTGCCCGGACTGATCGTCGGGGTGATCGGCATGGTGTCGCCGACGCTGGCCACCCTGCTGTCGGTTCCCGTGCCGCTGGTGCTGGTACCGGTGGTGTTCGCCAGTTTCTATGTGAATGCGCGCGAGGTGTTCGGCCTGCCGGGCGATGTCCTGGCGACTGCCGTGCCCGGCGACACGCCGCCCGAGGACCACCCCGGCAATGCAGGCTGAAGTGCGCGCGGGCGGCAACGCCGCCGGTCCGCTCGGTGTGCTCGGCGGCACCTTCGACCCCATCCACTTCGCCCACCTGCGCCTTGCCGAGGAAGCGCGCGAGGCGCTGTCGCTGGCGCGCGTGCGCCTGATCCCGGCCGGCCAGCCGCCGCACCGCGGCGCCCCCGGCTCCACCGCCGACGACCGCCTGGCGATGGCGCATCTGGCGGTCGCGGGCAATCCTGGCCTGGAGATCGACGACGGCGAGGTGCGCTCAGCGCAGAAGAGCTACACCGTGCTGACCCTGGAACGCCTGCGCGCCGAGCTCGGCCCGCAGCGGCCGCTGGTGCTGATCCTCGGTGCCGACGCCTTCGCCGGCCTGCCGACCTGGCACCGCTGGAGCGAAATCTTCGCGTTCGCCCACGTCGCCGTGGCCAACCGCCCGGGCTATGCACCGCACGGCCGGCGCTGGCCGTCGGTGCATTCGCCCGAGCTGGATGCGGCCTGCGGCGGGCGCGTCACCAACGACGCGGCAGACTTGCAGTGCCAGCCGGCCGGCCGCGTCATTCCGTTCGACATGACGCCGCTGGCGATCTCCGCGTCGCTGATCCGCGACCTGCTGCGCAACGGCCACAGCGCCCGTTACCTGCTGCCCGACGCGGTTCTCGACTATATTGATTCGCACAACCTCTATCGCTGACCCCCAAGCAGACACTCCATGGACACACCCCAGTTGCACCAGATCGTCATTTCCGCCCTCGAGGACATCAAGGCGCGCGACATCGAAACCATCGACACCAGCAAGGTCACCGCGCTGTTCGACGCCATCGTCGTTGCGAGTGCCGAATCCGGCCGCCAGACGCGGGCGCTCGCGCGCAACGTCGTCGACAAGGTGAAAGAAGCCGGCGGCGAGGTGATCAGCGTGGAGGGCGAGGACAGCGGCGAATGGGTGCTGGTGGATCTCGGCAGCATCGTCGTGCACATCATGCAGCCGGCAGTGCGCGCGTATTACAAGCTCGAGGAGCTGTGGTCGACGACGCCGGCGAGCCGGCGCACCGCGGCCTGATTCCGCCGCTGCGGCCCCGAGCGGCACGGCATCACGCATGAAGCTCTACGTTGTCGCCGTCGGTCATCGCATGCCGTCCTGGGTGGAGGCCGGCTTCGACGAGTTCGCCCGCCGCATGCCGCGCGAGCTTCCGCTGCAACTCGTCGAGGTGAAGGCCGAGCCGCGCAACGCCGGCAAGACGGTTGACGCGATGATGGCGGCCGAGGCGGCGCGCATCGAAGCGGCACTGCCGCCGCGCTGCCGCCGCGTGATCCTGGATGAACGCGGCGCCGACCTCACGACGATGGCGCTGGCCCGCCGTCTGGAGGCGTGGCAGGGCGAAGGCCAGGATGTGGCGCTCGTCGTCGGCGGCCCGGACGGCCTGGCGCCGGCCTTCAAGGCCAGCGCGCACGAAGCCATCCGCCTATCCAGCCTGACCCTGCCCCACGCCCTGGTGCGGCCGCTGCTGGCCGAGGCGCTGTATCGCGCCTGGACGGTGCTGCGCAACCATCCTTACCATCGAGAATAGGCCAGAATCGCAGTCGCACAGCAAGCCGCTCGCAAATGAATCCTCCACGCATCTACCTCGCTTCCAAGAGCCCGCGCCGCCGCGAACTGCTGCGGCAGATCGGCGTGCATTTCGATGTGCTGACCTTCCGCGCCGGCGAGCGCGGCGAGGACGCCGATGTCGATGAATCCCCGCTGCCCGACGAGGACGTCGAGCGCTATGTCGAGCGCATCGCGCTGACCAAGGCCCAGGCGGGCGTGCGGCGCGTGCTGTGGCGCAAGATGCTGCGCCAGCCGGTGCTGTCGGCCGACACCACGCTCGAGGTCGATGGCGAGATCGTCGGCAAGCCGGCCGACGCGGTCGATGCCCACGCCATTCTTCAGCGGCTTTCAGGACGCAGCCACCGCGTGCTGACCGCGGTGGCGATCAGCGACGGCGAACGCACGCGCAGCCGCCTGTCGGTGAGCGATGTGCGCTTCCGCAGCCTCAGCGAGCACGACATCCGCCATTACATCGCCACCGGCGAGCCGATGGACAAGGCCGGCGCCTACGGCATCCAGGGCCACGCGGCGATCTTCATCGAGCAGATCCGCGGCAGCTACTCCGGGATCATGGGCCTGCCGCTGTTCGAAACCGCGCAATTGCTCGACGCCTTCGGCTATCCTCTGTAGCCTCGCGCGCGGTCGCAACAGGACCGGCGCCGGCCCGCGCCCACGATGAGCCATGCGCAATGGTGCACGCAAGCCACGCGTGCGCCATTGCGCATTTCCCATTGTCCCAGCGCACCATGAGCCTCGAATTCCTCATCAACTGCACTCCGCAGGAAACGCGGGTGGCCATCGTCGAACAGGGCGTCGTGCAGGAGCTGCACGTCGAACGCACCGCGAGCCGCGGCATCGTCGGCAACATCTACCTCGGCAAGGTGGTGCGGGTGCTGCCGGGCATGCAGTCGGCGTTCATCGACATCGGCCTGGAGCGCACCGCCTTCCTGCACGTCGCCGACATCTGGAGCGACCGCCAGAACGGCGAGGGCGCGCGGCCGATCGAGAAGATCCTGGCCGAGGGACAGAGCCTGATGGTGCAGGTGCTGAAGGATCCGATCGGCACCAAGGGCGCGCGGCTGTCCACGCAGATCAGCATCGCCGGCCGGCTGCTGGTGTACCTGCCGCAGGAGAAGCACATCGGCATCTCGCAGCGCATCGAGGACGAGGCCGAGCGGGAGGCGCTGCGTGCGCGGCTCACCCGCCTGGTGCCAGCCGACGAGCCGGGCGGCTTCATCGTGCGCACGATGGCCGAATCCGCCTCCGACGACGAGCTCGCCGCCGACATCGCCTACCTGCGCAAGCTGTGGCGCGAGATCGGCAACAGCACCACCGGCGCCTTTCCGCCCAAGGTGCTGCACGAGGATCTCGGCCTGGGCCAGCGCACGCTGCGCGACCTGGTCACCGACGACACCAGCCGCATCCGCATCGATTCGCGCGAGAACTTCCACAAGCTCAGCGCCTTCGCCGCCGAATACACGCCCAAGGTGCTGCCGCTGCTTGAGCACTACAGCGGCGACCGCCCGCTGTTCGACCTCTACAACGTGGAGGAGGAGATCCAGAAGGCGCTCGCGCGCCGGGTGGATCTCAAGTCCGGCGGCTACCTGATCATCGACCAGACCGAGGCGATGACCACCGTCGACGTGAACACCGGCGGCTTCGTCGGCGCGCGCAACTTCGACGACACCATCTTCAAGACCAACCTCGAGGCCACCCACGCCATCGCGCGCCAACTGCGACTGCGCAACCTCGGCGGCATCATCATCATCGACTTCATCGACATGGAGAACGTCGAGCACCGCGAGATGGTGCTCGACGAGTTCCGCAAGGCCTTGTCGCGCGATCACACCAAAATGAGCATCAACGGCTTCACCGCGCTCGGCCTGGTGGAGATGACGCGCAAGCGCACCCGCGAATCGCTCGCCCATCTGCTGTGCGAGCCCTGCCCCACCTGCGGCGGACGCGGCGAGGTGAAGACCGCGCGCACGGTCGCCTACGAGATCCTGCGCGAACTGCTGCGCGAGGCACGTCAGTTCAATGCCAAGGAGTTCCGCGTGCTCGCCGGACCGGACGTGATCGACCTGTTCCTGGATGAAGAAAGCCAGTCGCTGGCGATGTTGTCGGACTTCATCGACAAGAAGATCTCGCTGCACGCCGAGGCGAGCTACACGCAGGAACAGTTCGACATCGTGCTGCTGTAGCCGCGCCGTGATCTCGGACGCACACCCACGCGAACCACAGGCCGCGCAGTTGCGCAGCGGACTCGTGCGCTACTTCGCCGCGACACGGCCGGCCTTCCTGACGGTGACGCTGGTCGGCTGCCTGATCGGGCTCGCCGCCGCGCACCGCGACGGCGTGGGCATCGATGCGCTGACGGCGCTGGGCACGGTGCTGCTGGCCCTGGTCGTGCATGCCGGCGTGAATGTCATCAACGATTACCACGATGCGCGCAATGGCGCCGACGCGGCCAACACCCGCCGCCTGTTTCCCTTCACCGGCGGCAGCCGCTTCATCCAGAACGGCGTGCTGAGCGAGCGTGCGGTCGGCCGCTACGGCTACCTGCTGCTCGCCGCCGTGGTGCCGGCCGGGCTGCTGCTCGCCTGGCAGGCGGGCGCGGGGCTGCTGGCCATCGGCGCGGCGGGCCTGGTCGTCGGCTGGGCCTACTCCGCGCCGCCGCTGGCGCTGATGAGCCGCGGCCTGGGCGAGCTGGCCATCGCCGCCGGCTGGCTGCTGGTGGTCGTCGGCAGCGACTACGTGCAGCGCCACGACTTCGCTGCGCTGCCGCTGGCAGCAGGCTTGTCCTACGCGCTGCTGGTGGCGAACCTGCTGTTCATCAACCAGTTCCCCGACCACGACGGCGATGCCGCAGCCGCGAAGCGCACGCTGGTGGTGCGGCTCGGTCCGCAGGTGGCGAAATGGGGCTATCTGCTGATCGCCATCTTCGCCTACGGCTGGCTGGTGGCGATGATCGCCCGCGAGGTGCTGCCACAGCGCACGGCGGCGGCGGCGATGACGCTGGTGCTGTCGTTTTCCGCGGCACGCGAGCTGCTGCACCACGCGGAGGACCCGCCGGCACTGGCGCCGGCAATCAAGCGCACGATCCTCGCCACCAACCTGCATGGCCTGATCCTCGCCGCCGCGCTGGCGTGGGGGCGCTGACACCCGCCCCCCGATCCATCGCGTGCACCGCTGTACAAAGATTCACTTTCCCCGCGTAAGCATCGGCGCGCGCTGGTAGACTTCGCGCAAACAGCCTCGCCCGGAACATCATGATCGGACGCCTCACCGGCACCCTGCTGGAAAAGAACCCGCCACAGATCCTCGTCGACGTGCACGGCGTCGGCTACGAGCTGGACGTGCCGATGAGCACCTTCTACGGCTTGCCGGCCGTCGGCGCGCAGGTGAGCCTGCGCACCCACTTCGTCGTGCGCGAGGACGGGCACTTCCTGTTCGGCTTCGCCACCGACGAAGAGCGTGCCACTTTCCGCCAGTTGCTCAAGGTGTCGGGCATCGGCGCGCGCATGGCGCTGGCGGTGCTGTCCGGGCTGTCGGTGAATGATCTCGCGCAGGCGGTGGCGCTGCAGGAAGCCGGGCGACTGGTGAAGATTCCCGGCATCGGCAAGAAGACCGCCGAACGCCTGCTGCTGGAACTGCGCGACAAGCTCGGCATGGCGCTGCCCAGCGTCGCCGGCGCGCGCCTCGCCGCCCTGCCCGACGCAGCGCCGGACGCCAGGAGCGACATCCTCAACGCCCTGCTGGCGCTGGGCTACAACGAACGCGAGGCGCTCGGCGCGATGAAGAACCTGGCCGAGGACACGGGCGTGTCCGAGGGCATCCGCCATGCGCTGAAAGCGTTGTCGAAGGCATGAGCCCCCACGCGCCTTCTTCCCGCAGGAGCGGACCGCGCCGCGATCGCTGTGCACTCGCAGCCGGGTCCGCTGCCACCATGCAGACTGCAGCATCACCACAGCCATGATCGAAACCGACAAGCTGCGCGCCGGCACGCCCGAGCGCCTGATTTCCGCCCAGCCGGCGGACCGCCAGGAAGACGCGATCGAGCGTGCGCTGCGCCCCAAGCGCCTGGCCGAATACGTCGGCCAGAGCAAGATCCGCGAGCAGCTCGAGATCTTCATCCAGGCCGCGCGACGGCGCCAGGAAGCGCTCGACCACGTGCTGCTGTTCGGCCCGCCCGGCCTGGGCAAGACCACGCTGGCCCACATCGTCGCCGCCGAGATGGGGGTGAACCTGCGCCAGACCTCCGGCCCGGTGCTGGAGCGCGCCGGCGACCTCGCCGCGCTGCTCACCAACCTCGAACCGCACGACGTGCTGTTCATCGACGAGATCCACCGCCTGTCGCCGGTGGTGGAGGAGATCCTCTACCCGGCGCTGGAGGACTTCCAGATCGACATCATGATCGGTGAAGGCCCCGCGGCGCGCTCGGTGAAGCTCGACCTGCCGCCCTTCACCCTGGTCGGCGCCACCACCCGCGCCGGCATGCTGACCAACCCGCTGCGCGACCGCTTCGGCATCGTGTCGCGGCTGGAGTTCTACACGCCGGAGGAACTGGCGTTCATCGTCAGCCGCTCGGCGCGCCTGCTCAACGTCGCCATCGACGACGCCGGGGCGCTGGAAATCGCGCGCCGCGCGCGCGGCACGCCGCGCATCGCCAACCGCCTGCTGCGGCGCGTGCGCGACTATGCCGAGGTCAAGGCCAGCGGCCACATCAGCAGCGGGGTGGCCGATGCGGCGCTGAAGATGCTGGACGTGGATTCGCTCGGCCTGGACCTGATGGACCGCAAGCTGCTCGGCGCGATGCTGGAGAAGTTCGGCGGCGGGCCGGTCGGCCTGGACAACATCGCCGCAGCAATCGGCGAATCGACCGACACCATCGAGGACGTCATCGAGCCCTACTTGATCCAGCAGGGCTACCTGCAGCGCACGCCGCGCGGACGCATGGCGACGCATTCGATCTGGCGGCATTTCGGCCTGGCACCGCCGCGCGCAGGTGGCGACGACCTGTTCGCGCAGTAGCGCCGCGCCCCATGCGCAGCCTTCAGGTGGTGATGTTCATGCTGTGCCTGCTCGGCGGCAGCTATCTGCTGACACAAGGGCCGGATTTCTTCATGCCCGACCGCTGGAACCCGGCAAGCGGCTGGCAGTTCGGCGCCACCGCCTCGCGCCTGCTGGGCGGCGGCCTGCTCGCCACGGCTGCAGCGGGCGCGAACTACCTGCACAATTTCTATTACAGCGAGCGGCGCCGCCTGCCCGGTCCCGCGGCGCAACGCCGTCACTTCATGCTGCTGGCGCTGGCCCTGGCACTGATCGCCGGCGCGCTGATGAAGGCCGAACCGGTCCCCAATCCGGACTATCGCCCGCCTGCCGCGCAGCGGCAGTGAGCGCTCCCGGCCAACCCTGTCCGATGCATGGGCACCGCGCGTCGCCTCACTCGCCCAGCAGCCGCCGCGCCCGATCCGCCGTCTCGACGATCTCGCCAAGCTGGCGCGAAGCGAGCAGCGAACCGAAGTGAGTCAGCGCTTCACGCGTGACGAACAGGTGGCCATTCTCGCGCCGGCTGATCCAGCCCAGCTCGATCAGGCGGGCGATCTTGCGCCGCACCGTCTCACGCGGCAGGCCGGTGGCGGCAGCGATCGAATAGGCGTTGCAGGGACGCAACAGACACTCTTGCGAGCCGGCGGCGGACTCATCGACCTGCGGGCCGTGAGCGCCGTTTTCCAGGGCGCCGATGTTGTACAGCGCGATTTCGCCGAGCAGGATGGGCAGCAGGATGTCGCGATCGAACTCCTCGAACCAGCGTTTGAGGTTGCGGATCTCGTGTCGTGCGAGCAGCAGCGCGACCGGCTTGATAAGGCGCGCGGGTGAAACGTCATTGGCGCAGGCCGGTTCTGCCCCGGATGCACGGGGCACGGCTGCATTCTTGTGATTTCTGATGGGCATGTCGGCCTTTACGGTAAAAAACGGTGCGTGCTTGACCCACCGACCGCGAATCGTGCCTTTGTTATTAGGTATCGATCATGTACTGATGTTTGCCTGCAAGGATATCCGAGGGCAGCCGGCCGCCCATGTGAGGAAGTGCCCAAAGTGGGTCCTTCGATACTTCTTATGCAGCGGGGTCGCCCTTTTTTGCCCTTGGATGCGCCGCGTCATACACCTTGGCGAGATGCTGGAAGTCGAGATGGGTGTAGACCTGGGTGCTGCGGATGCTGGCGTGGCCGAGCAGTTCCTGCACCGCGCGCAGGTCGCCGCTCGACTGCAGCAGGTGGCTGGCGAAGCTGTGGCGCAGCATGTGCGGATGCACGTGCACGCCCAGGCCCAGGCTGCTGGCGCGCAGCGCCAGCCGGCTGCGGATGGCGCTCGGGCTCATGCGCCGACCGCTACGGGTGACGAAGAGCGCAGGTTCCGCCGCGCAGGGCAGTTGTGCGCGCGCCACGGACCAGGCGCGCAACGCGGCCCATGCCTTTTCCCCCACCGGCACGCTGCGGCTGCGGCCGCGCTTGCCGGTGACCGTGACCATGCCTTCGGCCGCATCCAGACCCTTGCCCACATCGAGCGCAGCCAGCTCGGCCAGCCGCAGGCCGGACGAGTAGAACAGCTCGAACATCGCCAGGTCGCGGATTTCGAGCAGGCTGTCGGGCGCCGGATCGAGCAGCGCCTGCGCCTGGTCCGGCGACAGCACACGCGGCAGACGCGACGGCGATTTCGGCGCGCGCAGGCCGTCGACCGGGTTTGCGCGCAGGCCACGGTGGCGGATCAGCCAGCGATACAGGCCGCGCCAGGCCGACAGGCAGCGCGCGATGGATCGCCCTGACAGGCCTTCCGCGTGCAGGCGGCCGATGAAGCGGCGGATGTCGTGCGGGGTAAGCAGGGCAGCATCGCGCCCATCGGCGAGCCGATGCAGCGCGGCCAGATCCTTGCGGTAGGCCTGCAGCGTCAATGGCGCGGCACGCCGCTGCGTCGCCAGCCAGGCGAGCCACTCCTCGCCGGCCGGTGGCAGGGCAACCGCCCCGGGGTCCTGGTTCAGGCGCTCACGCACGTCAAGGCGGCCGCCACCAGGTCACCGATGCGGCCAAGGTAGAGCGTGCCCATTTCCGGATAGAAACGCCCGGACTCGGCACTGCCCAGGGCCAGCGCGCCCACCGTCTCGCCGCGATGGCGCAGCGCGATGAGCGCGATGGAGCGTACATGCGGTGCGGCTTCGCCGAACCAGCTCAGCACCTCGATGCTGTCCGGCGCGCCGCAGTAGGGATGGCGCAGGCTTTCGACGTGATTGCGGAGGGCCTGGCCGAGCGCGACGCCGGCATCCTCCGCTACCACGTCGCGCCACAGGCGCAGCGCGACGTGCGGCACGGAGAAATCGTCCTGCAGGCTGGTAAGCACCGCATGCTGCACGCCGGCCAGGCTTCGCGCCTCGAGCAGCACCACCGCGAGGCGGTGCACCTTCTCGCTGATGTCGTCGTTTTCCTCGCCGAAGCGGATCAGTTCTGACAGCTTCTGCTCGAGCTGGCCGATCTTGTCGCGCAGCGCGTGCAACTGCCGCTCGGCCAGCGAGATCGCCTGCCCGCCGTGGGTCGGATGCGGCACCGTCAGGCGGGTGAACAGCTCGCCATGCTCGCTGAGGAAATCGGGGTTGTCGCGCAGGTAGCGGGCGACGTCTTCGGCATTCATCGAGGCAGCTCCAGCCGGGCGCGGCAGGCCCGGATCAAGGCCGGATCAGTTCCGGCAGGAAATGGCAGAAAGTTCGACGCGGGCTCAGGCGAGTTCCAACTCGCCCTCGAACACGGTCACCGCGGGGCCCGTCATCAGCACCGGCGCGCCCTCGCCCGCCCAGGCGATCTCCAGCGCGCCGCCGCGGGTGTCCACACGCACCGGCGATTCCAGCAGACCGCGCAGGATGCCGGCGACCACCGCCGCGCAGGCGCCGGTGCCGCAGGCGAGCGTTTCGCCCGCCCCGCGCTCGAACACGCGCAGACGGATGTGATGGTCATCGACCACCTGCATGAAGCCTGCGTTGACGCGCGCCGGGAAGCGCTCGTGGCGCTCGATCAGCGCCCCCTGTGCGACGACCGGCGCGGCATCGACGTCGGCCACCACCTGCACCGCGTGCGGATTGCCCATCGACACCGCGGTGATCGCCACCACGTCGGCGCCGACCTGCAGCGGCTGCACCACCGCATCGGACTCGGACACGAAGGGAACGTCGGCCGGCTTCAGCACCGGCACGCCCATGTCCACCGTCACCAGCCCGTCCTCGCGCAGGCGCGGCGCGATGATGCCGGCGCGCGTCTCGACGCGGATCTCGCGCTTG
>JAFEFM010000453.1 GCA_018240585.1 Pseudomonadota bacterium | reverse complement strand
CGCCGCCCGGCGCACGCGGGAAACCTCAACCCAGGGAAGCGGTCAGTTCGGGCACCACCTGGAACAGATCGCCCACGAGGCCGTAGTCGGCCACCTGGAAGATCGGCGCCTCCGGATCCTTGTTGATCGCCACGATCACCTTGGAGTCCTTCATGCCCGCGAGGTGCTGTATCGCGCCCGAGATACCGACTGCGACATAGAGCTGCGGCGCCACGATCTTGCCGGTCTGGCCGACCTGGTAGTCGTTGGGGACATAGCCCGCATCGACCGCCGCACGGCTGGCGCCCAGCGCTGCACCCAGCTTGTCGGCCAGCGGCTCGAGCAGCGCATGGTAGTTCTCGCCACTGCCAACGCCGCGGCCACCCGACACGATGATCTTCGCCGCGCCCAGCTCCGGACGCGCGCTCTTGGTGATCTCCCGACCCACGAGCTGGGTCAGGCCCAGATCCGCGCCCGCCGCCACAGCCTCGACCGCCGCTGCGCCACCCTCGGCCGCAACGGCCTCGAAGGCGGTCGTACGCACGGTGATGATCTTCAGCGCATCGGCGCTCTTCACCGTGGCCAGCGCGTTGCCGGCATAGATCGGGCGCACGAAGGTGTCGGCCGACTCCACGCCGACGATGTCCGAGATCTGCGCCACGTCCAGTTGCGCCGCGACGCGCGGCAACATGTTCTTGCCCGCAGATGTGGCAGGCGCCAGCACGTGGCTGTAGCTGCCCGCGAGATTCTTCACGAGCTCAGCGACGTTCTCGGCGGTTTGCGCGTCGTAGTGCGCGGCATCGGCCACCAGCACCTTGGTCACGCCGGCGATCTTCGCGGCAGCCTCGCCCGCCGCGCCGCAGCCGGCACCGGCCACCAGCACGTGAACGTCGCCACCGATCTTCGCCGCCGCGCCGACGGTGTTGAGCGTGGCCGCCTTGATCGAGTGGTTGTCGTGTTCCGCAATAACCAGGATCGCCATGTCAGATCACCTTCGCTTCGTTCTTCAGTTTTTCGACCAGTTGGGCCACGTCGGCCACCCGCACTCCAGCACTGCGCTTGGGCGGCTCGGCCACTTTCAGGGTGGTCAGGCGCGGCGTCACGTCCACGCCCAGGTCGGCCGGCTTGACGGTGTCGAGCGGCTTCTTCTTCGCCTTCATGATGTTGGGCAGCGTCGCATAGCGCGGCTCGTTCAGGCGCAGGTCGGTGGTCACCACCGCCGGCAGCCTGACCGAAAGCGTCTCGAGGCCACCGTCGATCTCGCGCGTGACCGAAGCCTTGCCGTCCGCCAAGGTCACCTTGGAGGCGAAGGTGGCCTGCGGCCAGCCCAGCAGCGCGGCCAGCATCTGTCCGGTCTGGTTGGCGTCGTCGTCGATCGCCTGTTTGCCGCAGATCACGAGGTTCGGGCCTTCCTTGTCCGCCACTGCCTTGAGCAGCTTGGCGACGGCCAGCGGCTGCAGTTCGACGTCGCTCTCGACCATGATGCCGCGGTCGGCACCGATCGCCATCGCCGCGCGCAGGGTCTCCTGGCAGGCGGTCACGCCGCACGACACCGCGACGACTTCGGTCGCCACGCCCGCCTCCTTCAGCCGCACCGCCTCTTCCACCGCGATCTCGTCGAACGGGTTCATGCTCATCTTGACGTTGGCGATATCCACGCCCGTGCCATCGGCCTTCACCCGGACCTTGACGTTGTAATCGACCACGCGTTTGACGGGAACAAGAATCTTCACTCTGCCGTGCTCCTCAGGTTGTGTTTTTCGTCAGCCCATGCCGCCCACCCGGGCGGCCGACCTCGGGATTATGTCACCGCTTGGCATGCTTGAGCATCGACTCGTCCAGGCGGGGCTATCCATACGGTGAAGTATGGTTTGCATACGGTAGCGTATGGACAATAAATCGTCAATACTTACCCGTATGGAAAACGAAATCAAGCAGAAGAGACCTCAGCTCGACCGGCAGGCCTGGATCGCATCGGCGTTCGAAGTCATGGCCGAGGAAGGCGTCGCCGGCCTGCGCGTCGAAGTGCTGGCCAAGCGCCTGAAGGTGACGAAGGGCAGCTTCTACTGGCATTTCCAGGATCGGCGCGATCTGCTGATGGCGGTCCTCGGCGAATGGAAGGAAGGTCGGATCCGCGACATCCTCAAGCAGACGCGCGCCCAGCCCGGCCACGAACTGGCGCAGATCTACCACGTCATCGACGTCTACAGCACCAGCCGAAACCGGCGGGGTGTGGCCATCGAGCTGGCGGTGCGGGACTGGGCACGGCGCGACGCCGAGGCGGCCGCGATCGTGGCCGAAGTCGATGACACCCGACTACGATGCACTCGCGAGCTGTTCCTGGCCTGTGGCCTGTCGCAGGAAGAGGCATCCAGCCACTCGATGCTGCTCTACGCCTACGTGTTCGGCCTGTCGCTGATGCTGTACGACAAGTTCCACCCCGACATCCCGCGCCTCAAGCGCGACATTGCCGACACCATCGCACGCAGCACGCGCGACGCCGCGTCGGCGGCCTGACGTCGATCGATCCCGTTGCCGCGGCCCGCTCCCGCAGCACGCAGTACCCCTCTTCTAGCAAGCGCTCTACACCGCTAACGCTCCGCGCCGAGGCGTGGAAACACGGCCGCTGCGTTGTGCGAAGTGGCACGGGCCACCTCCTCCACCTGAACGCCGCGCAGTTCGGCCAGGATGTTCGCAAATCGGGCGAGGTTTGCCGGCTCATTGCGCTGGCGCAGTGCCCAAGCGGGCGGAATGTCGGGCGCGTCCGTCTCCAGCACGATCGACTCCAGCGGCAGCTCGGCCGCGAGCCTGCGGATGCGGCTCGAGCCGTCGAACGACATCGCGCCACCAAAGCCGAGCTTGAACCCCAGCGCGCTGAACGTTGCGGCCTGCTGGCGGCTACCGTTGAAGGCGTGCGCGATGCCACCGCAAACTTCGATGCGCCGCAGATGCTTGAGGATCTGGTCCACCGCGCGGCGCACGTGCAGGATCACCGGCAGCCCATGTTCGCGCGCGAGACGCAGTTGTGCGACGAAGAAGCGTTCCTGCAGCGCGAGATCGAGACCGGGCACGAAGAAGTCCAGTCCGATTTCGCCTACCGCAATGGCGTCACCCTGTGCGAGGCGCCCGTCGAGCACGTCGAGGTCCGTGTCGCGCGCCTGCATCACATACATGGGATGGATGCCATAGGCGTGATGCACATCCACATGCGTCGCGGACAGGGCCGCCACGCGGTCGAAGCTCGCCACATCCACCGCGGGAACGATGAAGCGATCGACGCCGGCCGCGCGCGCGACCGCCATCACCTGCTCGCGGTCGGCGTCGAATTCCGCCGCATCGAGGTGGATGTGGGTATCGATGAACATGTTCGCCGCGCCTGCCCGGATCGGCGCCGGCTCAGCAGCCCTTCCACTGCGGCTTGCGCTTGGCCATGAAGGCGTCGATCCCTTCGGCCGCGTCCTCGCTCATCATGTTGCAGGCCATCGTTTCCGAGGCCATCTGATAGGCCGCATCCAGGCCCATCTCGAGCTGGCGGTAGAACATCTGCTTGCCCATGCGGATCGCCACCGGGGACTTGGCGACGATGGACGCGCACAAGCGCTCCACCTCGCCGTCGAGCGCCTCGAGCGGTACGACGCGGTTGATCAGGCCACGCCGCTGCGCCTCCTGCGCATCGATGAAGTCCCCCGTCACCAGCATCTCGAAAGCCTGCTTGCGCCCCATGTTGCGCGACAGCCCGACGCTGGGCGTGGAACAGAACAGGCCGACGTTGATCCCGGACACGGCGAAACGCGATACGTCCGCCGCGACCGCCAGATCGCACATCGACACGAGCTGGCAGCCGGCTGCAGTGGCGATGCCATGGACGCGGGCAATCACCGGCTGCGGCAACTCGGTCAGTTTCATCATGAGCTTGCCGCACAGGCGGAACAGGCCTTGCTGGAAGGCGAGCGTGTGGTTGCTGCGCATCTCCTTGAGATCGTGCCCGGCGCAGAAGGCCTTGCCCGCACCAGCCAGCACGACCACCCGCACCGATTCGTCCCCGGCGATGTGTTCCACTTCGGCCAGCAGCGCCTCCAGCATGGCCGAGGACAGCGCATTGAACTGTGCGGGACGATTCAGCGTCAGCGTGGCCACGCCACCCACGTCCTGGCGCAGCAGCATGGGTTCGTCGGTACGGTGTTCGGTGGTGCTCATGTCTCCTCCTCGGCTTTTGGTTTACGTTAACGTCAATGGCCGTTCATGGTAGCGCGTCGCTCCCAGAACGGCCATCCGTCAACGCGGGCTCAGCCCGCCTGCATCACTCGAACGAAGCGGTCGACTTCGCCTTCTCGCGCAGCACGAACTTCTGGATCTTGCCGGTCGAAGTCTTCGGCACTTCGCCGAAGATGACCTTCTTGGGCACCTTGAAGCCGGCGAGATGCTCGCGGCAATGGGCGACGATCTCGTCGGTGGTCGCCTCGACGCCATCGCGCAGCTCGACGAAGGCGCACGGCACTTCGCCCCATTTCGGATCGGGAAGCGCCACCACCGCCGCAGCCATCACGGCCGGATGCTTGTAGAGCGCATCCTCCACTTCGATCGACGAGATGTTCTCGCCACCCGAGATGATGATGTCCTTGGAGCGGTCCTTGATCTTGACGTAGCCGTCGGGCTGCATCACCGCAAGATCGCCGGTGTGATACCAGCCACCGTGGAAGGACTCCGCGGTCGCCGTCGGGTTCTTCAGGTAGCCCTTCATCACCAGGTTGCCACGGAACATGATCTCGCCCATGGTCTCGCCGTCCCACGGCACCGGATCCATCGTGTTCGGATCGAGCACTGTGATGCCTTCCTGGGCGTGGTAGCGCACGCCCTGGCGTCCGTTCAGCGTCACCTGGTCAGCCAGCGGCAGATCCTTCCACTCGTCGTGCTTGGCGCACACCGAGGCAGGACCGTAGGTTTCCGTCAGGCCGTACACATGGGTGATGTCGAAGCCGATCTTCGCCATGCCCTCGATCACCGCCGCCGGAGGAGGTGCCGCGGCGATGAGGCCATACACCTTGTGGTTGATGCCCTTGCGCCACTCCTCGGGCGAGTTTGCCAGCATGGAATGCACGATGGGGGCGCCGCAATAATGGGTGACGCCGTGCTCGCGGATCGCGTCGAAGATCAGCCGCGGATCGACGCGGCGCAGGCAGACGTTGACGCCCGCATTGGCTGCCATCGTCCACGCGAAACACCAGCCGTTGCAGTGGAACATCGGCAACGTCCACAGATAGGTCGAGTGCGGCGGCATGCCCCACGACACGATATTCGACATCGCGTTGAGATAGGCGCCGCGGTGGTGGTAAACCACGCCCTTGGGATTGCCGGTGGTGCCGGACGTGTAGTTCAGCGAGATGGCTTCCCACTCGTCGGCGGGCTGCTCGAAGACGAAGTCCTCGCTGCCCGACGCGAGCAGCGCCTCGTACTCCAGCGTGCCGATGCGATCGCCCGGGCCGGTGTACTCCGGATCGTCGACGTCGATCACGATCATGTCGGGGCGGTCGGCGAGCTCGACCGCCTTCTTCATCACGCGCGCGTACTCGCGGTCGGTGATCAGCACCTTGGCCTCACCGTGGTTCAGGATGAAGGCGACCGCTTCCGCATCGAGGCGGGTGTTGACGGTGTTCAGCACCGCGCCGCAGGCGGGCACGCCGAAGTGGCATTCGAACATCTCCGGCGTGTTGTTGAGGACCACGGCAACCGTGTCGTTCTTGCCCACGCCCAGTTGCTTCAGGGCCGACGCCAGGCGGCGGCAGCGCTCGTAGCTCTCCGACCAGGTGAATCGTCGCTTGCCATGGACGACGGCGAGGCGGTCCGGATACACGTAGGCGCTGCGCTGGATGAAGGTCAGCGGCGTCAGCGGCACGTAATTCGCGGCATTCTTGTCCAGCCCCTGATCATAGGGCGATTGCTTGTTCTCGGTCATGCTTGCTCCCTCTTTTATAGAACGGACGAACGTCGTCCCCATGCAAACATCATGACGGCGCGCAACGTCCGCCGTTATTCAATCCCCGCATGCCGCTGCGGTCAAGTTCGACGAGCCACTCGGCCAGCTCGGCTGCCATTCCGCGCACCGCATTGCGGGCGGCGCGGACGCCGCCTTCGGCATCGGGGGTGTCTGCCACATCGCGCCGGCTGAAGTCCCGCTCGACCAGCGGCAGCTCGCCACGAGACGGCAGCAGGCGGGCACGCGCAACGAGTTCGACGTGACTGTCCTGCGCGGTCTCGAACACCTGCACGAACTCGTCCAGCTCCACCTTCAGGCGACAGCGAGACGCCGCGACCTCGCCGTGGGCAGGGCGCAACGCCCGCGTCAGGGATTGCGACAGCATGTCGGCCGGTGGCGCCGCCCAGCGGCTCTCTACAAAGCTGCGGCGGCGCTCGGGCTGCTTCCAGGCCAGTCGGTATTGCATGGCGCTGCCACTGAGCCAGCTCGGAGCCAGCACCTCGAGACGGGCCGGCGCCAGCGTGGCCGGAACGGCAATCGGCTCGAGCAGCCCCAAATCATAGAGTGCGAGGGGTGGCGACTGCAGCCCGGCGCAACCTCCCAGCGAAGACGCAACCCAGGCCGCGCAGGCGAAACGCCGGAGACGGTGCCAATGCCGCGCGCGGGCCGGCTGGGCGCATCTGCTTGCATCCTTCATTCACTTGCCTCCCGGCATATAGCCTTCCTCGCCCGGCCCCGGCTCGCCGGCCTCGCGCCCGGCCAGCAGCACTTGCGGCTGCGTCTCGACCTCCTCCAGCACGCGCCCGAGGCGACGTGAAGTGGTCGTCAGCTCGCGGAGCAATTCGTCGACCTGCGGCAGCGTGCCTTCCGCCAGGCCCTCGCCGGCCACGCTGGCGACCTTGTCCACTCGCTGCGTCAGCTGATCGATGCGGGCGACGAGCGCGCGGATCTCACCCGCTGCAGGCGCTGCTTCGCGACTGGCCGCCTCCAGATTGGCAAGCGTCGCCGAGAGCTTCTCCATGTTCTGCGGACTCAGCGCGCTGCGCAGCGCCCCGACCGTTGCTGGCAACTGCGCAAAGCTGCGATCCATTCCGGACGCTGCCGATTCGAGGTGCGCCAGCGTGCGGCCGAGCCGCGCCACGCTCTGGTCGTCGAACAGGTTGGCCAACCGGTCTGCCACCACCCGCACACGCTCGGCCGTCTGCAGTGCGCGGTCGCTGATCTGGTCGATCAGACCGGGTTCGAGCGCGATGCGCGGCGGCCCCGAGCCATCATCCGTGAGCGGCGTCGGGTCGCTTCCACGATCGTCGAGCTGGATGAAGGCCAGCCCGGTCACCCCCTGCGTGCCCAGCGTTGCGCGCGTGCCGCGCGTGACCGGCAAGTTCTCGCGCAAGCGGATGCGCACCAGAAGGTTGCGCGGATCCGCCGGGTCGATGCCGATATCGGTCACGCTGCCGGCCGCCATCCCCCGGTAGCGCACCCGGGCCTGCAGGTTCAGGCCATTGACCGTGCCCTTCGACACCAGGATGTATTCACGCATCGGCTCGCGGTTCTGCGAAAACCACCACAGCGCAAGGACCACCCCCGCGCCGAGCAAGAGCGCGAACAGCCCGGCGGCCAGTGCATGGGCGCGATTTTCCATGTCAGTGATTCCCTCCTTGGCGAGTCAGCGCGTTGCGTCCATGCTCGCCCAGGAAAAAGCGCCTGATGAAGGGATGATCCTGTTTCAAGGTCTCCTCCAGCGATGCGAAGCTTATGATGCGCCGCTCCGCCAGCACGGCGATCCTTGTCGCCAGGGCAGCCAGCGTGTCGACGTCGTGCGTCACCAGCACCACGGTCAGCCCCAGCTCGTGGTGCAGCGAGCGGATCAGGCGCACGAAGGCTGCGCTGCGATCGGGGTCCAGCCCAGCCGTCGGCTCGTCGAGCAGCAGGAGCTCGGGCTCCAGCGCCAGCGCGCGCGCCAGCGCCGCGCGCTTGATCATGCCGCCCGACAGTTCAGCCGGCATCAGGGCCGCATGCTCGGGCTCCATCTCGACCATCGCCAGCTTCAGTACCACCAGGTCGCGCAACTCCGCCGCGGTCGCCACACCGAGCTCCTTCAGCGGAAAGGCGATGTTCTCGCCTACGGTGAGCGCCGAAAACAACGCGCCCTGCTGGAACAGTACGCCGAAACGACGCTGGCGTGCGATGCGCTCGTGGATGCTCCCCTCGCGCAGGCCTTCGCCGAAGAGCCTCACCGTGCCGCCCGCCGGCCGCGTCAGGCCGATGATGTGGCGCAGCAGGGTCGTCTTGCCGCTGCCGGAACCGCCCACCAGCGCGACGATCTCGCCCGCCGGGATCTCCAGGCTGAGGCCGTCATGCACCAGATTCGCGCCGAAGCGGGTGACGATGTCGTGCAACGCCACGACCGGCACCGCGCTCATGTGGGCACCCCGATCGAGCGGGTGGCAATGGCGAACACCGCATCGGCCAGGATCACCATGGTGATTGCGGTCACCACCGACGCCGTGGTGTTCACCGAGAGGCTCTCGGTGTTGGGCCGCACCCGCAGGCCAAAATGGCACGCGATCAGCGCGATCAGGAAACCGAAGACCGCACCCTTGGCGAGGCCGATGTAGAGGTTGGTGATCGGCACCACCGCTGGCAGCGTCTGCACGAAGAAGCCCAGCGAGAGATCGAGTTCGACCCAGGCCGACACCCAGCCGCCCAGCAGCGCCACCGCCGACGTCCACAGCACCAGCAAGGGCATCGCCAGCGTCAACGCCAACACCTTGGGCAGCACCAGCCGCAAGCCGCGCGAGATGCCCATCGCCGCCAGCGCGTCGATTTCCTCGGTCACCCGCATCACGCCCAGTTGCGCAGTCATCGCCGAACCGGAGCGCCCCGCCACCAGCACCGACACCAGCACCGGCCCCAGCTCGCGGATGATGCCCAGGCCGAGGATGTTCACGATGAAGGTGTCGGCGCCGAAGATCTTCAACTGCAGCGCCGACAGGTAGGACAGCACGACGCCGATCAGGAAGCCGACCAGCGCCGTCACCGGCATGGCCTTCACCCCGACCTTGTGGATGTTTGCCGACACCTCGCGCAGCGGCCACTCACGCGGGTAACGCAGCACATGCGCGAGTTCGAGGAAGATCTGCCCGAACAACGCGACGAAACCCAGCGCATGCCCGCGAAATCCCAGCAGCGCGCCGCCGAGCAGGACGATCGCGTCCACGATGCCAAAACGCGCCCGGCTGGCGGGCAGTTTCCCGGAACTGCCGGCAATGCGGTCGATCACTCGCAGCTGCGCGTCGGCCAGCCCTTCGGTCGCCGGCCATTGCCGGTTCCACGCGTGCCAGAGCAGCACGGCGCCGAAGCTGTCCAGACGCTGCACCGCGGTGAAATCCCAGCGCGCGACTGGCGGCAACTGCGCAAGCTGAGCGCGCAGGCCAGGCAGGCCGGCGGACAGCGCACGCAAGGTCCAGTCTCCGGAAAGCAGCACCCTCCCGTCCGCAGCGACACGGACCGCGGGCTCGGCGCCCGGCCGGCGCTCAGCCATCGGAGATCAGGCGGCGCTGCGCGCGGTCAGCGCGCGCACGTAGAGGCCGCGCCCCAGCGAAATCCACTGCCGCTGCTCCTCGTCGAGCGCCGCTGCGGTCAGCGGCAACTTCTGCAGCCAGCCGGCGGACGTGTTCACCGAGAACCCGCGGCCCTCGCGTGCCAGCGTGATGGGCGGAATGCCGCGCGCGTCGCGCGCCCGATGCACCACCACTGCCAGGCGCAGGCAGGCGATCAGCAGCCAGTCCGGGCTCGCCGGATCGATTCCGCCGACCCGCTCCAGCTTGCCGCGGTGCGCGAGCACCAGGCGCGCAAGGCGTCCCTGGTCCATGCGCGAAAAACCCGGCATGTCCGCATTGGCCAGGATGTAGGCACTGTGCTTGTGATAGCTGGAATGCGCGACCGAGATGCCGATCTCGTGCAGCAGCGCCGCCCAGCGCAGGAAGCGGCGGTCGTCGCTGCCCTTTGCCGCGGTCTCCGGTGCCACCTGGACCAGCAGATGACAGGCGGTATCTGCCACCTGTTCGGCCTGGCGCACATCGACGCCGTAGCGCCGCACGAAGGCCTGCACCGTGGCATCGCGCAGATCATGATGGTGATAGCGCCCCAGCAGGTCATACAGCACGCCGAGCCGCAGCGCGCCGTCGGAAAAAACCATCTGCTCGAGATCGAGTTCCTTGAACACCGCGCTCATGATCGCGAATCCGCCGAGGAACACCGGCAAGCGGTCGCCCTTCAATCCCGCCAGATTCAGGTTGCCGACGTTTCCCGCCTTCAGCAGCATCGCCTTCAGCCGCTCGAGGCCGTCGCGGGTGATCCCCCGCGGTGACAGTCCGTTCTGCTCCAGCACCTCGGCAATCGCCTTGGCCGAGCCACTGGAGCCCACCGCTTCCTCCCAGCCGGTTTCGCGATACGCCTGGCCGATGGTCTGCAATTCGCGCCGCGCGGCCAGTTCTGCCTCCTTCAGCCCGCGCTTGTCGATGCGGCCGTCCGGAAAGTAGCGCAGGCTGTAGCCGACGCACCCCATGTACAAGGATTCGAGCTGCAGCGGCTCGAAGCTCTTGCCAATGATGAGCTCGGTCGAACCACCACCGATGTCCACCACCAGTTGCTGGCGATGCGGATCGGGCAAGGTATGCGCCACGCCGACATAGATCAGGCGCGCCTCCTCCCGTCCCGCGATCACCTCGATCGGGAAGCCGAGCGCGGCCTCGGCCCGGATCAGGAATTCGGCCGCGTTCTTGGCCACGCGCAAAGTGTTGGTGGCCACCGCACGCACCCCGTCGGGCTTGAAATCGTGCAGACGCTCGTGAAAACGCTGCAGCGCGGTCACGCCGCGCTGCTGGGCGGCCATATCCAGCCACTTTTCCGGCGACAGGCCCGCCGCCAGGCGCACCGGCTCCTTCAGGCCATCGAGCGGGTAGATCTGGTCATTGACGATGCGACCGACCTGAAGCCGGAAGCTGTTGGAACCCAGGTCGATAGCGGCAATCAGATCTCGCATCATGTTCGGACGGTGCATCGCGCTAAGGCCGGGAATTCTAGCACCCCCGCTGCAGCCTGCCGTCCGCAGTGGCGATGCTTTTCATGCCGTCGCGCCGGGGTCGAAACGGCTGCCCGCCTGTCATCAAGACGCAACGAAAATGTCACATAATCACTTGAAGCATTCCTCCCACGGACCCAGCATGCGCCCGCAAAGCGAGATCATCAAATACCCTGCCGAACACTTCATCAATCGCGAGCTGTCGCTGCTGCAGTTCCAGCGCCGGGTGCTCGCGCAGGCAGCGGACCCATCCGTGCCGCTGCTCGAACGCTTGCGTTTCATCTGCATCGTCTCCAGCAACCTCGACGAGTTCTTCGAGATCCGCGTCTCCGGCATCAAGGAGCAGATCCGCATCGGCGATCGCAAGGGCGGCATCGACGGCATCGCACCGACCGACCTGCTGGCGCGCCTCAGCGATGAGGTGCACAAGCTCATCGCCGAGCAGTACGCACTGCTCAACGAGGACATCCTTCCTGCGCTCGACAAGGAAGGCGTCGCCTTCCTGCGCCGCAACCTGTGGACCGACGCCCAGCGCGAGTGGATTCGCGAGTACTTCCTGCGCGAAGTCATGCCAGTACTCACGCCCATCGGGCTCGATCCGGCGCACCCCTTCCCGCGCGTGCTGAACAAGAGCCTCAACTTCGCGGTGGAACTGGACGGGCTCGATGCCTTCGGCCGCGACTCGGGCGCCGCCATCGTGCAGGCGCCGCGCGCACTGCCGCGGGTGATCCGCCTGCCACGCGAGATCTGCGAGCAGGAATACAGCTTCGTGTTCCTGTCGTCGGTGCTGCACGCGCACGTGGGCGAGCTGTTCGCGGGGATGCAGGTGCTGGGCTGCTACCAGTTCCGCGTCACGCGCAATTCCGACCTGTTCGTGGATGAAGAAGAGGTGAAGGACCTGCGCACCACGCTGAAGGGCGAACTGCAGCAGCGCCATTATGGCGATGCCGTGCGCCTGGAAGTGGCCGACAACTGCTCTGCGGAGATGGCCGATTTCCTCGTCGAGCATTTCCATCTCGGGCGCGGAGACCTCTATCGCACGCCGGGCATCGTCAATCTGGTGCGGCTGATGCAAGTGCCCGACTGGGTCGAACGCCCGGATCTCAAGTACCAGCCCTTCGCCCCCGGCATTCCGAAAGGCCTCGACAAGCGGCAGGAGATCTTCGACGCCATCCGCAGGCAGGACATCCTGCTGCACCACCCCTTCCAGAGCTTCGCCCCGGTGATCGACCTGCTGCGCACCGCCGCGGACGACCCGCAGGTGCTGGCGATCAAGATGACGGTCTATCGCACCGGCACCGACTCGGTGCTGATGGAACACTTGGTACGCGCGGCGCAGAAGGGCAAGGAAGTCACCGTCGTGCTGGAGCTGATGGCCCGCTTCGACGAGGAGGCCAACATCACCTGGGCAAACCGGCTGGAAGAAGTCGGCGCGCACGTCATCTACGGCGTGTTCGGCTACAAGACGCATGCCAAGCTGCTGATGGTGGTGCGGCGCGAAGACAGCGGCCTGCGCCACTATGTGCATCTGGGCACCGGTAACTACCACCCGCGCACCACCCGCCTTTATACCGACTTCGGCCTCCTCACCAGCAGCCCGGAAATCGGCGAGGACGTCGCCACCGTGTTCAAGCAGCTCACGGGCCTTGGCCAGGCGACCGAGCTGCGCCACCTGTGGCAGGCGCCCTTCACGCTGCAGCCCAAGGTGGTGGCCGCCATCCGGCGCGAGGCGGCCGTCGCGCGCGAGGGCCGCAAGGCGCGCGTCATCGCCAAGATGAACGCGCTCCTCGAACCCGAAACCATCGAAGCACTCTACGAGGCGTCGCAGGCCGGGGTCGAGATCGACCTCATCGTGCGCGGCCCCTGCGCCCTGCGCCCCGGCGTCCCCGGCCTGTCGGACAACATCCGCGTGCGCTCGGTGATCGGCCGCTTCCTCGAGCACCACCGCATCTTCTACTTCCGCGCCGACGGCGAGGAACAGGTGTATCTGTCGAGCGCCGACTGGATGGATCGCAACTTCTTCCGCCGCATCGAGATCGCCTTTCCGATCCTCGACGCGCGCATCAAGCGTCGAGTGATCCGCGAGGGCCTGCGCCCCTACATCGCCGACAACGCCCAGGCCTGGGAAATGCTGCCCAACGGCTGCTACCGCCGCAAGACAGCGCGCGGGGTACGCCGTGCGGCGCAGATCACGCTGTTGCATGATCTGGCGACGCATGCTTAGCGCCTCACCGTGCCGCGTTCAGGGCCTGTTACGCCGCTCAAGGCCCCGCGCCGCGGGCCGGCCGCTTCCGAGCAGCCCTACTTCCGCTGCACGTCCACCACGCCAGGCACTTCGCGGATCAGCGTGACGGCGCGCTGCATCTGCTGCACGCCGCCCACTTCCATGGTGAAGCGCATGTAGGCGGTGCCGCGCTTGGTGAGGGTGTTGACGGCGATGACGTTGAGCTTTTCGCGCGACAGCACTTCGGAGATGTCGCGCAGCAGGCCCTGGCGGTCGCTGGCTTCGACGGCGATATCGACCTGATACACCGCCTGCTTGTTGTCGAAGGCGCGGTCGCCCCATTCGGCCTGGATCACCCGCTCGGGGTGGCGCAGGGCGAGTTGCTGGAAGTCGTGGCAATCCACGCGGTGGATCGAGATGCCACGGCCGCGGGTGACGAAGCCTTCGATGGCGTCGGGCGGCGCCGGCTTGCAGCAGCGCGACAGCGAAGTCATCAGCTTGCCAACGCCGACGATGAGGATCTTGTCGGAGTTGTCGCCCGAGCGGCTGCGGCCGACGACGATCTCCGGTTCGGCCTCGACTTCGGCCGGAGCACTGCCTTCGCGCAGCGCCACCTGCACCGAGCGCGGCCCGACTTCGCCGCGGCCGGCGGCAAGGAACAGCGCCTCCGCGTTCTTGAAGCCCATACGCTCGGCGAGGCCGTCGATGTTGGCGTGGGCATGGCCGTCGCGCTGCATCTCCTTGGTGACGAAGCTGCGCCCGCGCGCGAGCAGTTCCTCTTCGTCCAACTGGGCGAAATACTGCTTGATCTTGTTGCGCGCGCGCGAGGTGGCGACATAGCCCTGGCGCGCATCGAGCCAGTCGCGCGACGGCCCGCCCTCCTTCACCGTGTTGATCTCGACCGTCTGGCCGTTCTCGAGCCGGGTGTTGAGGGGCACCAGGTGGCCATCCACCTTCGCACCGCGGCAGCGGTGGCCAAGGTTGGTGTGCAGGCGGTAGGCGAAATCGACCGGCGTGGCGCCGCGCGGCAGGTCGATGACCTTGCCCTGCGGCGTCAGCACGTACAGGGTGTCGTCGAGCGAGGCGCGGCGGTATTGCTCCAGCCAGTGCGCGGAATCTGCGACCTCGTCGCGCCACGACAGCAGGCTGCGCAGCAGCGCGATCTTCTCGTCGTAGTCGCTCCCCTTGTGCGCGCCTTCCTTGTAGCGCCAGTGCGCGGCCACGCCCAGCTCGGCGTGCTTGTGCATGTCGTGGGTGCGGATCTGCACCTCCAGCGCGCGGCCGTCGCCCGCCAGCACCGCGGTGTGCAACGACTGATAGTTGTTGCCCTTGGGCTTGGTGATGTAGTCGTCGAACTCCTTGCTGATCGGCTGCCAGATCTGGTGCACGATGCCCAGCACCGTGTAGCAGTCCTTCACCTCGTCGACCAGCACGCGCAGCGCCCGGATGTCGTAGACCTGCGAGAAATCCAGCCGCTTGGCGCGCATCTTGTTGTAGATGCTGTAGATGTGCTTGGGCCGGCCGTAGATCTCGGCCCTGATGCCGACCGCCGCCAGCTCGCGGCGCAGCCGTGCGATGGCGTTGTCGATGAACTCCTGGCGCTCGACGCGGCGCTCGTCGAGCATCTTCGCGATGCGCTTGTAGGTCTCGGGCTCGATGAAGCGGAAGGAGAGGTCCTCCAGTTCCCACTTCAGTTGCCACACACCGAGCCGGTTGGCGAGCGGCGCATAGATGTCGAGGCTTTCGCGCGCCACGTCGACACGTGCGTCGTCCTTGACGTCGGTGTAGTAGCGCAGCGTCTGCGTGCGCGAAGCCAGCCGCACCAGCACGACGCGGATATCCTCGACCATGGCGAGCAGCATCTTGCGCAGCACTTCGGTCTGCGCGCGGATCTCGGGCGCAGTGGCGGTGGCCGTCATGCGGGTGACGAGACGCAGGCCATTGAGGCGGTCGAGGCCATCGACAAGATGCGCCACGCCCTCGCCGAAGCGGGCCTCGATTGCCTCCAGCACGTCGTCGCGGTAGGCGCATGCGGCAAACAGCAGCGCGGCAATTCGCGTCTCAGCGTCGAGCCTGAGCGACGCCGCGATGAGCGCGGAGCCGACGGCATGGGTCCAGGTGGATTCGCCGGTGCCGAGCGTCCGGTCGGCATAGAGTTCGGCGGCGAAATCGAGCGCATCGCGGACGCGCGCAGCTTCGACCTCCGACAATCCTTCGGACAGCAGCTCGACGGGGGCGGCGGTATCGCCCTGGGAAATTGCGTGAGTGACTGAAACCATGGACGAATTATCCCACATCGCCGGGGTGCCGCAGCCGTCGACAGCGTGCGATGATCTGTCGGGGAGTCCCTGCAGCGGATCGCGGTCAGGCCCGCTCCCACATGAAACCGGCCGGCGATTCTTCCCGTTCTCCACGACCGATCCACTGTCTCGATGTTCGCCAAGCTCCAGCAATGGCTGGGCCTCAAGCGCCCGCCTCCGTCCATTCCCGACGCCCTGTGGCGCCGCGTCGAAGCCGCCCTGCCCTTCCTCGACTTTCTCGGTGCGGATGAGCGTCTGCGCCTGCGTGATCTGGCGCGCGGCTTCCTGGCGGAAAAGGAATTCCACGGCGCGCAGGGCCTGCGGCTCACCGACGAAATGCTGCTCGGCATCGCGCTGCAGGCCTGCCTGCCGATCCTGAACAAGGGACTGGATGCCTACCGGAGTTGGGTGGGCGTGATCGTGTATCCGGGAGATTTCGTCATTCCGCGCCACGAGATGGACGAGGATGGCGTCGTGCACGAGTACGACGACGAGGTGTTGGGCGAGGCCTGGGAAGGCGGGCCGGTGGTGCTGTCGTGGTTTCCCGGGCACCTTGCCCCCGACGGCGTGAATGTGGTGATCCACGAGTTCGCGCACAAGCTCGACATGGAGAACGGCGGCGCCGACGGCTTTCCACGCCTACCCGCGGGGATGTCGCGCGAGGCCTGGGCCGGCGTCTTCTCGTCCGCCTACGAGGCCTTCTGCGACGACGTCGATGCCGGGCGCGACACCGTGCTCGACCCTTATGCGGCGGAGAGTCCAGGCGAATTCTTCGCTGTCGCCTCCGAAGCCTTTTTCGAGACCCCTGCGATCCTGTCCGAGGACCACCCGGACGTGTATGCCCAGCTTGCCGCCTTCTACGGAAGCGATCCTGCCGCAGGCGAACGCCGCCTCGATGAAATGGCCCGTGTTCGGAAGGCCGCGCCGCCACAGGCTTAGCGGCGTGCCCACGCCGTACGCGCAACGGCGTTTCACATGGCGGCAACAAAGCTCGTTGGCAGGCCGGATCGCAGTGGCTAATCTTCAGTTGGCGCTGCCCGCGGCGGGAGGCCGCGGCTGGTGTCTTTCCTCAATGTGGAACGGAGGGTGTCTCATGGCCATTACCTGGATTCTGGTTGCCAACGCCAGCCTGGCGAAGCTGTATGCGAACCTCGGCCCCAACAAGGGCCTGCAGCTCGTCAAGGAGTTGATCCACCCGGAAAGCCGGCAAAAGAATTCCGAACTCGTCAGCGACCGCCCCGGCAGCATGGGGACGAACGGAACAGGCGGTGGAACGATGCGGCCACAAACGGAACCCAAGCAGCACGAAGCGAAGGTCTTTGCCCAGAAGATTGCCCAGGAGCTGTACCAAGGGCGCGCCGCCAACGCCTTCAAGCGCGCCATCGTCGTTGCGCCGCCCTCGTTCATGGGCATCCTCAACGGGGTGATCGATGGGCCGACCGCGCAACTGATCAGCGATCGGTTCGAGAAGGACTACACCAAGTCGACCGAAGCCGAACTGAGCGAACGGCTCGCAGGCGCAATCTTTCTTTGATTTCTCACACGTCTCTCATCAGGAGACGACGGGGCGGGCGATAGCCCCCCCTGGGAGCCGCGGGGCGCTTGGCGCCCCGCTTTCACGCCTGGCCCCCGATTTCATCTCCCGCTGCAGTCCTGATCAGCGCCGGAAAGCGGCCAGCGCCCGATGCACTCGTAGCGCGCCCCTTCCGCACCGAGATGCGAGCGCATCAGGGCGAAATCTCCCACCTGCCACGAAACCGGCAGATCGATCTCGCGCGGTGGCGGCTGATGGCCATTGCGCACCAGGGTGACATGCGCCGCAAACGGCCGCGCCTCGACTGCGAAACCCTCGCCACGCAAGGCTGCAGCCAGCCCGTCGGCCAGCGCCGCCAGCGGCGGCGGCGTGGCCTCCGGCCCGCCCCATACGATGCGCCCGCGTTGCCAGGCGCCGGCGCGCACAAGCCGCAGCTCGAAGGCCTCTCCCCGCAACGTGGCGGCGAGCTCGCGCAGGGCTTCCACGCGCTCGGGCGGCTGGTCGCCGAGGAAGGCCAGGGTGAGATGCAGGCTGTCGCGCCGCATGAGGCGGCCGCCCGTCTGTGCGTGGATGCGGCGTGCGCAGGCGTGCAGCGCAGCGGCGACCAGCTCATCCGGCCACAATGCGAAGAACACGCGCTGCGGCTCGGAGCCGGAATCACGCTCGGGTGCCGAGCCCTGCAGCTGCGTCATGCGCTTACCAGCAGGGCGACGACCTGCGCGGCGATGCCCTCGCCACGGCCGGTGAAGCCGAGCTTCTCGGTGGTCTTGCCCTTGATGTTGATCGCGCCGGGGTCCATGCCCAGATCGGCGGCGATGTTGGCGACCATCGCCGGCGCGTGCGGCAGGATGCGCGGCGCCTTGCAGATGACGGTGGCGTCAACGTTCACCACCTGCCAGCCGGCACCACGCACGCACGCCCAGGCCTCGCGCAGCAGCACGCGGCTGTCGGCGCCGGCGTGCTTCTGGTCGGTGTCGGGAAACAGCCGTCCGATGTCGCCCATTCCCGCGGCGCCGAGCAGCGCATCGGTGAGCGCATGCAGCAGCACGTCGGCATCCGAATGGCCGAGCAGGCCGCGCTCGTGGGGAATCGTCACGCCGCCGATGATCAGCGGCCGGCCGGCAACCAGGGCATGCACATCGAACCCCTGCCCGATGCGAAACGGCACGTTCATGCATCAACTCCTTCACGGTTTTGCAGGATCCATTCCGCCAGATGCAGGTCGAGCGGATAAGTCACCTTGAGGTTGGTGGCGTCACCCTGCACCAGGCGCGGTCGCAGGCCGGCGGCCTCGATGGCGCTGGCCTCGTCGGTGACCTCGCTGGCGCTCTCCAGGGCGCGGCGCAGCATCACGTAGCGGAACATCTGCGGCGTCTGCGCCTGCCACAGGCTGTCGCGCGGTACCGTCTCGGCAACGTGTTGAACGGCGTCGGCGCGCTTCAACGTGTCGGCCACCGGCACGGCGAGCAGCCCGCCGACTTCGTCGCGCGCCAGTTCACGGATCAGCTTGTCGATGTGCCACGGCGCCAGGCAGGGACGCGCCGCATCGTGCACCAGCACCCAGTCGGACGGCGAGGCCTCGCCCGCGATCGCGCGCAGGCCGCCAAGCACGCTGTCGGCACGCGTCGCGCCGCCGCAAAAAAGCGGCACCAGCTTGTCGCCGAGCGCGCGCCAGTCGTGACGTGCCCACTCGGTGTCGTCGACCGACAGCACGACGAACACGCGGTCGATCTCGGGTGCCGCGCACAGCACCGACAGCGCATGGTGGATCAGGGGCTTGCCGAGCAAGGGCAGATACTGTTTCGGCAGGTTCGCGCCCATGCGCGAGCCGCTGCCCGCTGCCGGCACGATGGCGAAGTGGCGAGGGTGGAATGTCTGCATGGCGCGCATTCTAGCGTCACGCCGCGCGGACCGCGGAGCGCGGCCTGCTACCGGGGACTGTTGCCGCCGTATCCTTGCTGCAACCGGCAAGGGCGCAGCCTGTCGAACCGACCAAGCTCGCAAGCCCGCCAGAGGAACCGCGCATGCCAATCTCGACATCGGTGGTGACGGATCAGATCGAGGCCTTCCTGATTGCGATCGGGATCGGCATGCTGATCGGGCTGGAACGCGAACGCATTCCCTCGGCGCGCGCCGGGCTTCGGACCTTCGGCCTCGTCGGCATGTTCGGCGCGCTGGCGGCCATGCTCGGACAGCAGATGAGCAGCGTCGCGCCCTTCGTCGCCGGCCTGCTGATCGTGGGCGCGACCATCATCGCCGCCTATGTGCGCCACCCCGACCCGTCGGACCCCGGCACCGCTTCGGTCGCTGCCCTGCTCGTCTGCTACTGCCTTGGTGCGGCGACCTGGCTGGGCTTTGCCAAGCTCGCCGTCATGCTCGCGGTGGGCACGACCGTGCTGCTGTACTTCAAGACCCAGCTACGTGGCGTGGCGACGCGGCTGCAGCCGCGCGACTGGATCTCCATCCTGCAGTTCGGCGTGCTGTCGCTCGTGATCCTGCCCATCCTTCCCAACGAGGAACTGGGCCCCTATGGCGCGCTGAACCCTTATCAGCTCTGGTGGATGGTCGTGCTGATCTCGGGCGTGAGCCTGGCGGGCTATACGGCGCTGCAGCTCGTCGGGCCGCGCTACGGCACCGCGTTCGTCGGCATCTTCGGCGGACTCGCCTCGAGCACCGCCACCACCATGGTGTATGCCCGCCAGGCGAGGGACGTCCCGGCGATGGCATCGGTCGCCGCACTCGTCATCCTGCTCGCCAACCTGGTGATGGTAGTACGGGTCGCGGTGATCGCGGCGGTGGTCGCGCCCGGCGTAATCGCCACACTGGCGGCGTCCGTCGCGCCGGCGCTGGTGCTCGGCGTGGGCACGATCGCCTGGCACTGGCGGCGGCTCGGTGAAGGCGGCGAACTCGTGCTGCCGGCCACCAGCAACCCGACCGAGTTGCGCACCGCGGTCGGCTTCGGCGCCCTCTACGCGTTCGTGCTGCTGTGCGCCGCCTGGCTGTCGGACCGTGTCGGCAACAGTGGCCTTTATGGGCTCGCGCTGGTCTCGGGTCTCACCGACGTCGATGCCATCACCCTGTCCACGCTGCGGCTGTTCTCCCTCGACAAGCTGGCGATGGAGCCGGCAGTGATTGCAGTCGTGCTGGGGATGGTCGCCAACCTCGGCTTCAAGAGCGCGATGACCTTCGCGATCGGCGGCGGCCGGCTGGGCTGGCGTGCGCTGCCGGGGATGGCTGCGGTGGCCGCAGGCCTGGGCCTTGGAGTGGCATGGCGCATGCTCGGCTGAGGGCGCCTATAATGTTTTTCGAGGATTCGTTCGGCGCGCTCCGGTCGCGTGCCGGGAGACGTCTCCGGGCTGCATCAACCTCCGTCGCACCCACTCCCATCTGCCATGGCCAATGCTTCCGTCCGCCCGGCCGCAGTCGCCGGATTCTTCTATCCCAGTGACCACCGTGTGCTGCGCACCCAACTGGCGGAGTTGCTGTCGGCAGCGATTCCGCTGGAAAGCGTGGTGCCGCCCAAGGCGATCATCGTGCCGCACGCGGGCTACATCTATTCCGGGCCGGTGGCAGCGACCGCTTATGCCGGCATCGCGCCGCTGCGGGATCGCATCCGCCGCGTGGTACTGCTCGGTCCTGCGCATCGCATGCCGGTGGCCGGGTTCGCGCTGCCGGCCGCGCAGGCTTTCACGACGCCGCTGGGCGAAGTGCCGATCGGCCACAATGACTGGACGGTATTGCAGGAACGACCTGACGTCGTCGTCGACGACCGACCGCACGCGATGGAACATTGCCTCGAGGTGCAGTTACCCTTCCTGCAGACCGTGCTCGACAACTTCGAGCTGGTGCCGCTGCTGGTGGGCGGCGCGAGCGACGCAGCGGTCGCCGAAGTGCTGGAAGGCCTGTGGGGCGGACCGGAAACCCTGATCGTGATCAGCTCCGACCTGTCGCACTTCCACACCTACCGTGAGGCACGCATCATCGATAACGCCACGGTGGATCAGGTGCTGAACCTCGGCACCGCGCTCGACCACGAGCAGGCTTGCGGTGCAACGCCGATCAACGGCCTGATCCGTGTCGCGCGCCGCCATGCGCTGCAGCCGCAGTTGCTCGACCTGCGTAATTCCGGCGACACCGCCGGCCCGCGCGACAGCGTGGTCGGCTACACGAGCATCGCCTTCTTCGAACAGGTTCCGCATGACTCGAGAAAACACTGAACTCGGCGTCAGGCTGCTGCAGCTCGCACGGCAGGCGATCGCCCACCACCTGCGCCGCGGACCCGCGCCGCGCATCGACGATGATGCGCGGCTTCGGGAGCGGGGCGCGACTTTCGTCACCCTGACGATGGATGGCGAGTTGCGCGGCTGCATCGGCAGCCTGCGCCGACAGCGGCCGCTGGGCGAGGATGTGATCGTCAACGCCGTCGCCGCTGCGAGCAAGGATCCACGCTTTCCACCGCTGTCGGCGGACGAGTTCGACGACGTCCACGTCGAGGTGTCGCTGCTGTCCGAGCCGGAGTTCATCGATTTCAGCGACGAGGCCGAGCTGCTGCGCCAGCTTCGTCCGCACCAGGACGGGCTGATCCTGTTCGCAGGCTGCCGCAGCGCGACGTTCCTGCCGCAGGTGTGGGAGCAGTTGCCCGAGCCGGCCGACTTCCTCGCCGCGCTCAAGCGCAAGGCGGGTATGCCGGTAGGGCGGCCGGTCGACGGCCTGATGGCCGCACGCTACACGGTCGAGAAGTGGGAGGAAGCGGAAAAGGAGGCGTGATGGAACACACGTCGGCAACGCAAGCGATGAACCACCCCGGACGCTACTGGCACAAACTCGACGACGGGCGCATCCAGTGCGACCTGTGTCCGCGCTACTGCAAGCTGCATGACGACCAGCGCGGCGCCTGCTTCGTGCGCATGCGCGAGGGCGAAGGCATTGTGCTCACCACCTATGGCCGCAGCTCGGGTTTCTGCATCGATCCGATCGAGAAGAAGCCGCTGAACCATTTCTACCCCGGCACCAGCGTGTTCTCCTTCGGCACGGCCGGCTGCAACCTCGCCTGCAAGTTCTGCCAGAACTGGGACATCTCCAAGTCGCGTGACATGGACAGGCTGATGGATGCGGCCTCGCCGCAGGAAATCGCCGACACCGCCGCCCACCACGGCTGCGCCAGCGTCGCCTTCACCTACAACGATCCCGTGATCTTCGCGGAATACGCGATGGACACCGCCGACGCGTGCCATGCCCGCGGCCTGAAGACGGTCGCCGTCACTGCCGGCTATATCACCGAACTGGCGCGCGGCGACTTCTACGCGAAGATGGATGCCGCAAACGTCGACCTGAAAGGCTTCACCGATGACTTCTACGTGAAGCTCTGTGGCGGTCACCTGCAGCCGGTGCTCGACACGCTGGTGTGGCTACGCCACGAAACCGACGTATGGGTAGAGATCACCACGCTGCTGATCCCCGGACACAACGATTCCGACGCCGAACTCGACGCTCTGACGCGCTGGGTGCACAAGGAACTGGGCGCCGACATGCCGCTGCATTTCAGCGCCTTCCATCCCGACTTCAAGCTCGACGACGTGCCGCCCACGCCGCCTGCGACGCTCACCCGCGCACGCCGGATCGCACTCGCGAACGGCCTGAAGCATGTCTACACCGGCAACGTGCACGACGTCGAAGGCGGCACCACGTTCTGCACCGGCTGTGGCAAGCCGCTGATCGTGCGCGACTGGTACGAGATCCGCAGCTATCGCGTCACACCAAATGGTACCTGCCCCGACTGCGGGGCGAAGCTGGCGGGTCGCTTCACCGCTTTTGAAGGGGCTTTCGGCGCGCGACGAATTCCCGTATCGATTCACCGGCGCTGAAACCGTGCCCCATCCGACGCAGGCGTTGCGCTTGTCGGTCGATCGCGCCTGTGCAATGCTCCGGGCGAATCATGAGCCACCCGAGCGACGCAACGTGAAGCTGCGTAACACCCTCATCAGCATTCCCGCCGGCGGTGCCTGGCTGGATGGCGTGCTTTCGCACGCCCCGGACGTACGGGGGCTGGTCTTGCTGCCCGCATCCGACAACTATCACCCGCCACGCATCGACGCGTCGCGGCTTGCGAACGCGTTGCAGGAAGCAGGCTTCGCAACCATGAGCTTGAATCTCCTGACCAGACACGAGGCCGCGCGCGACGCGGATGCAGGCTTCAACGTTTCGCTGCTTGCAAGCCGCCTTGCTGCCGCAATCGACTGGACCGACCATCAGCCGCCGCTGGCCCCGCTTCCGCTCGGTCTCGTCGCGACAGGAACCGCCTGTGCTGCGGTGGTGCGCGCCGTGTCGACGCCGCCGGAACGTGTCGTCGCGATCGCCTGCCTGGGCGGACGCCCGGATCTTGCTGGAGCAGCCCCGTTGCGCGCGCTGACGGTACCCACGCGCTTCATCGTCGATCGCAGCGACCCGCAGGCCGCGATCGCCGAAGCTGCCTACGCGCTCATTCCCAAGTCGGTCTCGAGCTGGCGCGAGGTTTCCGCCGCCGATCCACGGCAGTCCGCAGCCGCCGCGGCGGACTGGCTGGCCAGTCACACGCCGGTCGCCCGTCCGGCTTGAGCCAGTCGGGAGCGGCAAGGCGCTTCGCCTATAATTCGCCTTTGCGCGGCGCGCGCATCCGCTTCCGACTTCGCACATGCCTGCCCCACTCGATTCGCTGCTGCCCTCCCTCGCCCTTCTCACGCTGCCCAAGGCCGGCGCACGCTTCGACCTGCCGCCGCTGGCCGGATCCGCCGATGCACTGGCGATCGCGCAACTGGCCAGCCGAGGGCGCATGCTGCTGGTGGTCACTGCCAATCCGCTCGATGCCCAGCGCTTGCAGGATGAGATCAAGTGGGCGGTGCCGGCGCTGCGCCTGCATCTGCTGCCCGACTGGGAAACCCTGCCCTACGACAGTTTCTCTCCGCACCAGGACCTGATCTCCGAACGGCTATCGACGCTGTACGCGATCAGCCGCGGCGAAGCCGACGTGGTGCTGGTGCCTGCCTCCACCGCGCTCTACCGCATGGCGCCGCCGTCCTATCTGGCCGCCTACACTTTCTTCCTGCAGCAGGGAAAGCGGCTCGACCTCGCGCAGTTTCGCGCGCAGATGGCCGTCGCCGGCTACACGCACGTCACCCAGGTGGTGAGCCCGGGCGAATTCTCGGTGCGCGGCGGACTCGTCGACCTGTTCCCGATGGGCTCTCCGTTGCCTTATCGCATTGATCTCTTCGACGACGAGATCGAGAGCATCAAGACTTTCGACCCGGACACGCAGCGCACCGTCTATCCCGTTCCCGAGATCCGGCTGCTTCCGGCGCGCGAATTCCCGCTCGACGACAAGGGCCGCACGCGCTTTCGCAGCCGCTTTCGTGAGACCTTCGAGGGCGACCCGACGCGCGCGTCGATCTACAAAGACGTCTCCAACGGCATCGCCCCGGCCGGCATCGAGTACTACCTGCCGCTGTTCTTCGACGAGACGGCGACGCTGATCGACTACCTTCCGGCCGACACGCCGGTGCTGCTGCACCGCGATGTGTCGGCAGCGATTTCCGAGTTCTGGCGTGACACGCGCTCGCGCCACGATCTGCTGAAGGGCGACCGCACGCGACCCGTGCTGCCGCCCGAGCAACTCTTCCTGACCGACGAAGCCTTCTTCATCGCGCTGCAGGGCCGCCCGCGCCTGACCCTCAACCAGGGCAGCGGCGATGCGCTCGCCACCGCGCTGCCCGAGCTGGCGGTGGAGCGCAAGGCGACCGATCCGCTGCACAAGCTGAAGGCCTTCCGCGATGGCTTCGATGGCCGCGTGCTGCTGCTGGCCGACTCGCCCGGGCGCCGCGAAACGATGGCCGAATACCTTGCGGAATACGGCCTGAAGCCGGCTGCGAGCGCGGACTTCGCCGCTTTCGTGGATTCCGGTGAGCGTTTCGCGCTCGGCGTGGCGCCGCTCGCCAGCGGCTTCGTGCTGCCGAAGGCAAAGCTCGCCGTCATCACCGAAACCGAGATCTACGCCGCCACCGCACGCAGCCGCGCACGCCGCGACAGCCGCAAGGCCGCCACCATGGAAGGCTGGCTGCGCGACCTGTCGGAACTCAAGGTCGGCGACCCGGTGGTGCATGTCTCGCACGGCATCGGGCGCTACCTCGGCCTGCTGCACATGAACCTCGGTGAAGGCGACACCGAGTTCCTGCACCTTGAATACAACGGCGGTGACAAGCTCTACGTGCCGGTGTCGCAACTGCACGTCATCACCCGTTACGCCGGCGCCGACCCGGAAGCGGTCGAGCTGCACCGCCTTGGCTCTGGACAATGGGAAAAGGCGAAGAAGAAGGCGGCGATGCAGGTGCGCGACACCGCGGCCGAACTGCTGGCGCTCTACGCGCAGCGCGCCGCCCGCCCCGGTCATCGCTTCGACTTCCGCCAGCATGACCTGGAAGCCTTCGCCGAAGGCTTCGGCTTCGAGACCACGCCCGACCAGCAGGCGGCAATCGACGCGGTCGTCTCCGACATGAAATCCGGCCGGCCGATGGACCGCCTGGTATGCGGCGACGTCGGCTTCGGCAAGACCGAAGTGGCGCTGCGTGCGGCCTTCATCGCCGTGCAGGACGGCAAGCAGGTGGTGGTGCTGTGCCCGACCACCCTGCTAGCCGAACAGCATTACCAGACCTTCGCTGACCGCTTCGCCGAGTGGCCGATCCGCATCGCCGAGCTGTCGCGCTTCAAGTCCGCCAAGGAGCAGGCCGAAGCGCTGCAGCAGCTCTCCGAAGGCAAGGTCGACATCATCATCGGCACCCATCGCCTGTTGCAGAAGGACGTGGTGTTCAAGCGCCTCGGGCTGGTCGTCATCGACGAGGAGCACCGCTTCGGCGTGCGCCAGAAAGAGGCCCTGAAGGCCTTGCGCAGCGAGGTCGACATCCTGACGCTCACGGCAACGCCGATTCCGCGCACGCTGGGCCTGGCGATGGAGGGCCTGCGCGAGTTCTCGGTGATCGCCACCGCGCCGCAGAAGCGCCTGGCGATCAAGACCTTCGTGCAATCGTCCAGCCGCGGCGTGATCCGCGAGGCGGTGCTGCGCGAGTTCAAGCGCGGCGGGCAGGTGTACTTTCTGCACAACGAGGTCGACACCATCGACAACATGAAGGACGACCTCGAGGAGTTGCTGCCTGAAGCGCGCATCGTCGTCGGCCACGGGCAATTGCCCGAGCGCGAGCTCGAGCGCGTGATGCGCGACTTCACCCAGCAGCGCGCCAACCTGCTGCTGTGCACCACGATCATCGAGACCGGCATCAACATCCCCACCGCCAACACCATCATCATCAACCGTGCGGACCGCTTCGGCCTGGCCCAGCTGCACCAGTTGCGCGGCCGCGTCGGGCGCTCGCACCACCAGGCCTACGCCTACCTGCTCACCCAGCCCGGCGCCAAGCCCACGGCGCAGGCACAGAAAAGGCTCGAAGCGATTGCGATGATGGAAGAGCTGGGTTCGGGCTTTTACCTGGCGATGCACGACCTGGAGATCCGCGGCGCCGGCGAAGTGCTTGGCGAGAACCAGTCGGGCGAGATCCAGCAGGTGGGCTTCAGCCTCTACACCGAGATGCTCAAGCGCGCGGTGAAGGACCTGCAGGCGGGCAAGGAGCCCGACCTGTCCCAGCCGCTGGAGGTGGTGTCGGAAATCAACCTGCACACGCCTGCGCTGCTGCCCACCGATTTCTGCCCCGACGTACAGGAACGCCTGACGCTCTACAAGCGCCTGGCCAACTGCGAGGCCGACGACGACCTGCGCGCGCTGCGCGAGGAACTGATCGACCGCTTCGGCGAGTTGCCGCCGCAGACCACCGCGCTGATCGAGACGCACCGCCTGCGCATGCTGGTGCAGGGCTATGGCGTGCACAAACTGGATGCCTCCGACGCACAGATAACCGTGCAGTTCGCCAAGGACGCGCCGATCGATCCGGTGAAGGTCATCATGCTGATCCAGAAGGACCGCAGCACGAAGATGAGCGGCCCGGAGAAGCTGGTGCGCCGCGCCAGCCTGCCCGACCTGCAGCAACGCGTGAAGGCGGTGAAGGATCTGCTCGACGCGGTGAAGGCCTGAAGGAGTCCCCATGCTGATCAACTGCGTCGCCTACCAGCACGGGCGCAAGCTCGCCGACATCACGGTGGACGACATCAGCGAGTACCTCATCAAGCCTGACTGCTTCGTCTGGGTCGCGCTGAAGGACGCCACACCTGAAGAACTCGCCGTCATGAAGGAGGAGTTCGGCCTGCACGATCTCGCGGTGGAAGATGCCAACCACGGCCACCAACGACCGAAGGTCGAGGAGTACGACGAAGAGCTTTTCGTCGTGATGCACCTGATCGAAGAGCGCGAGGGCAGGCTCGAGACCGGTGAGGTTCATGTGTTTGCCGGCCCCAACTACATCCTGTCGGTGCGCAACGGCAGCCAGCACGGTTTCCTCGGCGTGCGTGCGCGCTGCGAGCGCGAGCCGAAGATGCTGGCGCAGGGCTCGGGCTACGTGCTCTATGCCCTGATGGATGCGGTGGTCGATCGCTATTTTCCGATCATCGACAGGCTCGAGACCGAACTCGAAGCACTCGAGGAACGCATCTTCACCAAGGGCGCCGGGCGCTCGAACATCCGCCGCCTTTACCGGCTCAAGCTCAAGGTGACCCTGCTCAAGCACGCGGTGACGCCGCTGATGGATGCGGCCGCCAAGATGCACAGCGGCCGCGTGCCCGATGTCTGCGTGCGCAGCCGGAACTATTTCCGCGATGTGTACGACCACCTGGCGCGCATCAACACCTCGCTGGACGGCATTCGCGACACCATCGCCACCGCCATCCAGGTGAACCTGGCGATGGTGACCATCGACCAGACCGAAGTGAGCAAGCGGCTGGCCGCCTGGGCGGGGATCTTCGCTGTCGCCACCGCCTGCGCAGGCATCTGGGGCATGAACTTCTCCCACATGCCGGAACTGCAGTGGGAATACGGCTACCCGATGGCACTGGGCGTGATCGGAGGCCTCAGCAGCCTGCTCTACTGGCAGTTCCGCAAAGCGCGCTGGCTGTAGCGCCTTTACGTCCCGTCCCGTGCCGTCCGAGCCACTTTGACGCTGCCATCGCGGCCGCCCGTGACCCATTGCACGAGCGTGCCGATGTTGCCAACCCCGGGCCTCAACACTGCGTCGCAGCGACCGTTATGCTTGATGCAGGGCCTGCATTTCAGGCCCAAGCGTCGAGGCCATCATGAAAACCAATGCACTTGTTCTCGTTGAAGGCGGAGCGTCGAGCAGCCGGGGCCACCACTGGCACGGCTGCGTCGAGCAGTCGGTGGATCGCGCGATCCGGGCGGGATTCAGTGTCGGCCGCCGGGTGCGCCTGGGCTGCGTTCAAGGGTCGGTCGTCGGCTACAACATCGGCCGCTTCGGCCGATTCAGCGGCGCCAGCTACCCCCTGCTGGTCAGGACCGAATTGGGTATCGCGAAATGCAGCCTGAGTGAAATCGCAGCAGTCTGATCTCCTCCCTCCCGGGCACGCCCCGGGATCGGCGGCATGCTGCAGCACACGTGGCAAGTCTATGGAGCAGACGTGCGAATTCGCGCCCTTGAATTCGCCTGGATCAAGGCAGGCGCTGGCCGAAGCAGGCATCATGGCATCGGTTTCCCGCTCAAGTCTGCCGCATGACCACCGCCGCCAACCTGCTCCATCCAGCGCCTTCCGCCGGCCGCATCCCCGGCAACAAGGCGATGTGGGTCGGCATCTTTTGCGAAGTCACCGAATTCGCGCTCATGTTCGCGGTGTATTTCGTTGCACGCGCGCATCACCCGGAGGTCTTCGCCGCAGGGCCGGCGCGGCTGTCGCTGCTCGCCGGCACCGGCTACACGCTGATGCTGCTCACCAGCGGCTGGTGCGTGGCCCACGCGGTGCATGCGATGCGCGCATCGCGACAGCAGGCCTGCCTGCGCTGGCTGACGGGAGCGCTGTTGTTCGGCCTGGGCTATCCCGTGATCAAGCTCATCGAGGTGCGCTGGAACCTCGCCCATGGCCTGGACGGCAGCGCGGGCATCTTCGTCGTCACCTACTACTACCTGACCTTCAACCACCTGATCCATGTGTTCTGGGGGCTGCTCGGCCTGGGCTGGGTCATGCTGCGCACCGGCACCGGCTCGTATTCGGCCGACGACCACGTCGGCCTGGAAGCCTTCGCCTGCTACTGGCACACCACGGACATCATCTGGCTGATGATCTTTCCGCTCTTCTATCTGTTGCCCTGATGCGGAGGCCGGCAATGAGCGAAACGCGCAAACTGGATCTCACCTGGCTGGCGCTGGTGCTGCTCAGCGTCGTCGGCGCCGGCCTCGGCGGCACGGCCGACGACCGCTTCGGCGTCAGCGTGCTCGTCGCGCTGGTGATGGCGGTCAAGCTGCGCCTGGTGTGCGACAACTTCCTGGAATTGCGCACGGCGACGCCCCGCATCCGCCGGCTGATGTATGCCTTCACCCACGGCATGCCGTTGCTGGTGATCCTGAGCTCCGCCTTCGGCGGCACGCTGGCGCGACTGACCGGCGCGCTGGTCCTCTGAGCGCTCGCCCGCCTCACCAGTGCGGCGGGATCTCGTCCTCGGGCCGGTTCGCGCCGCCCGGCTGCATCGTCTTCAATTGCTGCGCGAGCTGGCGCAGGTGTTCGCGCAGCAGGTCGATTTCCTGCTGCTGACGCCACACCGTGCGGTTGAGCTCGTCGAGCTGGTCCTCGGCGGACATCATCTTGGTTTCGAGTGTTTCGAGGCGGTCTTCCATCACGGCATCCGGTTGCAGGCGCGGGATTCTAGCCTGCCGCAGCGCCGGCATGACGCGCCAGCGCCCATGCCACGTGCTCTCGCACCAGGGCGGAATCATCGTCGGCACGGGCCCGCAACGCATCGACCACTTCGGCTGACCTTGGCGCGTTGCCCAGCGCCACCGCGATGTTGCGCAGCCAGCGCTCGTGGCCGATGCGATGGATCGGGCTGCCGGCGGTGCGCTCGGCGAAATCCACCGCGGTCCACGCGAAGAGCTCGACCAGCCGCGCGGAATCGAGTCCATGCCGCGGCGCGAAATCCGGCTCCTGCGTCACGTGTGCGAAGCGGTTCCACGGGCACACGAGCTGGCAGTCGTCGCAGCCGTAGATGCGGTTGCCGAGTAGCGGCCGCAGGTCCTCGGGAATTGCGCCTTTGAGCTCGATCGTCAAGTAGGAGATGCAGCGCCGAGCGTCGACACGGTAAGGCGCCACGATCGCACGCGTCGGGCACGCATCGAGGCAGGCGCTGCACGAGCCGCAATGTGCTGCAACGGGCTCGTCCACCGGCAGCGGCAGGTCGGTGAAGATCTCCCCGAGGAAGAACCAGGAGCCCAGGCCGCGCTCGAGCAATAGCGTGTGCTTCCCGCGCCAGCCCAGCCCGTCGCGGCTGGCAAGCTCCACTTCCAGAATCGGCGCCGAATCGGTGAACACGCGGTAGCCGTGCGGCGCCGCCTCCGCGATGCGCTCGGCGAGCTTCTGCAGGCGGTTACGCAACACCTTGTGGTAGTCGCGCCCCAGCGCGTAGCGCGACACGTATGCGCGGGTGCCGTCGGCAAGCACCTGCTGTGCCGGCGCCGCCGGCGGCCAGTAATTCATGCGCGCACTGATCACGCGCAGCGTGCCCGGCACCAGCTCGGCCGGTCGCGCGCGCTTCATGCCGTGCCGCAACATATAATCCATCTCGCCGTGGCAACCGGCTTCCAGCCAGGCCTGCAGGCCATTTTCGGCATCGCCGAGATCGACATCGGCCACGCCGACAGCGGAGAAGCCGAAGTCCGCCGCCCACCGCCGGATGTGCTGGACGAGCGCAGCGCCGTCGGCCGCCTTCAACGAGAGGTTTTCATGATCGAGTTCATTCACCCCGCCGATGATAGCGAGGCCCGACTGTGCGCGCACTTGGCGGCTGAAGGCGACACCGTCGGCCTGGGCGCAGCCCTGGCGCGCGCCCTGCGCCCGGGGCTCAAGATCTGGCTGCAGGGCAACCTCGGCAGCGGCAAGACGACGCTCACCCGCGGCGTGCTTCGGGCGCTCGGACATGAAGGCAAGGTGAAGAGTCCCACTTACACCTTGATTGAACCTTATTCCGTTTCTAGATTAGACTTATATCACTTTGATTTTTATCGCTTCAACTCGCCGGACGAATACCTCGACGCGGGGCTCGACGAATACTTCGCCGGAGATGGCGTGTGTTTGGTGGAATGGCCGCAAAAGGCGGTCCCCCATCTCCCGTCTCCCGACCTCGAGATATTCCTGCAGCCCGAGGCAGACGGACGGCGTGCCGACATCATCGGACATACGGATGCGGGGCAAACATGCTTGATCGAACTGGCGAAAGCACTACGGGGCGCGAACCCGACGCCCGTTCCGGACTGAACCGCAGGGAGCTGCTCAAGTTCGCCGGCGCGACGCTCGCGCTGCTGGTCAGTCCGGTCGGGCGGGCGGCGTCCACCTCCCTGGTCGCGGTGCGGATCTGGCCGGCTGACGAATACACGCGGGTGACGCTGGAAGGCACTTCCGAGCTGAAGTTCAGCCACATGCTGGTGCAGAACCCGGAGCGTCTGGTGGTGGACCTCGAAGGCGTGCAGCTCGACAACGTGCTGCAGTCGCTGCCATCCAAGGTGCTCGACAGCGATCCGCACATCAAGGTGATCCGCGCCGGGCAGAACCGCCCGGGCGTGGTGCGCGTGGTCATCGAGCTGAAGGACCAGGTGAATCCGCAAGTGTTCACGCTGGCACCGGTCGGCAACTACGGCCACCGCCTGGTACTGGACCTGCATCCGACCAATCCCAGCGATCCGCTGCTGGCCTTGATCCGCAAGGACTCGCCGATGGATGCGGCGCTGGGCGATACCGGCAACCCAGCGATCACCCAGACCTCGATCAATCCGCAACCGGCACCGGTCGAGGCACCCCGCGCCGTGCGACGCAACGAGCCGCAGGTCAATCGATTGTTCACCGTGGTGCTCGATCCGGGCCACGGTGGCGAGGATCCCGGCGCGGTCGGTGCGGCGGGCAGCCTGGAGAAGGACGTCACCCTGTCCATCGCCCGCCGGCTCAAGCGCCAGATCGAGTCCCATCCCAACATGCGCGCGGTGCTCACGCGCGACGGCGACTATTTCGTGCCGCTGGGCCAGCGCGTGACGCGCGCGCGACGCGTGCAGGCCGACCTGTTCGTATCCATTCACGCAGACGCCTTCGTGCGTCCGGATGCCCGGGGCAGCTCGGTGTTCGTGCTGTCCGAGCGCGGCGCCTCCAGTTCGGCCGCGCGCTGGCTGGCGCAGAAGGAAAACGATGCCGATCTCATCGGCGGCGTGAACCTTGCGCGGCAGGACGGCCACATCGCCCGCACCCTGCTCGACCTGTCGCAGACCGCAACCATCAACGACAGCCTGAAGCTGGGGCGTGCCGTGCTGGACGAGATCGGCGACATCAACAAGCTGCACAAGGGCGACGTCGAGCAGGCTGGCTTTGCCGTGCTGAAGGCGCCGGACATTCCGTCGGTGCTGGTGGAGACGGCCTTCATCAGCAACCCGGAGGAAGAGCGCCGCCTCAACGACGACGGCTACCAGGACAAGATGGCGAACGCGATCACGCGCGGCATCAAGCGCTACTTCGACGCCAACCCGCCGGTCAACCGCACCCGCGTCGCGCAGTTGGGCTGAGCGCCGGATCGGGGTCAGTCCTGCCCTTTTTCCGACACGATCCGGCTTTGCCGCTATAATTGCGACTTTTTTCAGGCGGTTATGCAGGTCGTACGCGGGATCCCGGTGCAGGCTGACGAAGCTGCGGTGCTGACCATCGGCAATTTCGATGGCGTACACCGTGGCCATCAGGCACTGCTCAAGCTGCTCACCGAAAAGGCGCGCGCGATGGGCCTGCCGGCGGTCGTGCTGACCTTCGAGCCGCATCCGCGCGAATATTTCGCGCCCTCCGATGCGCCTGCCCGGCTCGCGTCGCTGCGCGAAAAGCTGCTGCTGCTCGAAGCGAGCGGCGTGGATCGCGTGCATGTGTGCCGCTTCAACGCCGCCTTTGCCGCCCAGCCGGCGCACGGTTTCATCGACGACATCCTGGTCCGCGGCCTCGCCGTCCGCCACCTCTTCATCGGCGACGATTTCTGCTTCGGCGCCCGCCGCCAGGGCAACTTCGCCATGCTGCAGTCAGCCGGCCACGCACATGGCTTCGGCGTCGAGTCGATGACCACCCTGAGCGTCGAAGGCGAGCGCGTTTCAAGCTCGGCCGTGCGCGACGCGCTGTCCGAGGGCGACCTCGCCCACGCGGCGCGCCTGCTCGGCCGCGCCTACAGCATCGCCGGCCGTGTGGTCCATGGCGACAAGCTCGGCCGCCAGCTCGGCTTTCCCACCGCCAACGTGCAGCTCAAGCACCGCCGCCCCGCGCTGTCCGGCGTGTTCGCCGTCAGCGTGGAAGGCCTGGGCGAACAACGCGTCGGCGGCGTGGCCAACATCGGCGTGCGCCCCACCGCCACCGACATCCCCCGGCCGCGGCTCGAGGTGCACCTGTTCGACTGGCAGCAGGAGTGCTACGGCGCCCACCTGCGCGTGCATTTCCTGCACAAGCTGCGCAATGAGCAGAAGTTCGACTCCCTCGACGCCCTCAAGACCCAGATCCACCGCGACGCCGACGCTGCCCGCGCCTGGCTCGCCCAGCATCCTCAATCGACCCCGCCCCAGTGCCCCGATGGCCGCGCAGGCTGAAGGTACATCCCGACATGGCTGACTACCGCAAGACGCTCAATCTCCCCGACACGCCCTTCCCGATGCGCGGCGACCTGCCCAAGCGCGAGCCGAACTGGATCGCTGACTGGCAGCAGAAGAAGCTCTACCAGCGCATCCGCAAGGCCAGCGCCGGCCGGCCGAAGTTCGTGCTGCACGACGGCCCACCCTACGCCAACGGCAGCCTGCACATCGGCCATGCGCTGAACAAGATCCTCAAGGACATCATCGTGCGCTCGAAGACACTGGCCGGCTTCGACGCGCCTTACGTGCCGGGCTGGGACTGCCATGGCCTGCCGATCGAGCACAAGGTGGAAGTGACCCACGGCAAGAACCTGCCCGCCGACAAGGTGCGCGAGCTGTGCCGCGCCTACGCCGCGGAGCAGATCGAGATCCAGAAGGCCGACTTCATCCGCCTCGGCGTGCTTGGCGAGTGGGACAACCCCTACCGCACGATGGAATTCGCCAACGAGGCCAACGAGATCCGCGCGCTGGCCGAGATGACCCGGAACGGCTACGTATTCAAGGGCCTGAAGCCGGTGAACTGGTGCTTCGACTGCGGCTCGGCGCTGGCCGAGGCCGAGGTCGAGTACGCCGACAAGCCCTCGCCGACCATCGACGTCGCCTTCCCGCTCACCGAAGCGCACGCCGACCGGCTGGCGGCCGCCTTCGGCAAGACGGAGCTGACCAAGCCCGTCGCCGCGGTGATCTGGACCACCACGCCCTGGACGATCCCTGCCAACCAGGCGTTGAACGCGCATCCCGACATCGAATACGCGCTGGTCGACACCGGCGACCGGCTGCTGGTGCTGGCGAAGGACCTGGTTGCCAGTGCGCTCGTACGCTACCAGCTCGAAGGGACCGTGGTGGCCACGGCCGCGGGCACCGCGCTCGATCGCATCGAGTTCCGCCACCCCTTCTACGATCGCGTGTCGCCGATCTATCTCGCCGAATACGTCGGCGTGGATGCCGGTACCGGCATCGTGCATTCGTCCCCGGCGCATGGCGTGGACGACTTCAACGCGTGGCGCGCCTACGGTCGCAGCAACGAGGAGATCCTGTCGCTGGTGATGGGCGGCGGCGAGTACGTGCCCGACCTGCCCTTCTTCGGCGGCATGAACATCTGGAAGGCCAACCCGGCCATCGTCGCCAAGCTGGCCGAAGTCGGCGCGCTGCTGTCGCACGGCAAGATCACCCACAGCTACATGCACTGCTGGCGCCACAAGACGCCGCTGGTGTATCGCGCCACCGCGCAGTGGTTCGTCGGCATGGACCGGCCCGCCGCCGACGGCTCGACGCTGCGCGAGCGTGCATTGCGCGCGGTGGAAGCGACCAAGTTCTATCCGGGCTGGGGCCAGGCCCGCCTCCACGCCATGATCGCCAACCGCCCGGACTGGTGCATCTCGCGCCAGCGCAACTGGGGCGTACCCATTCCCTTCTTCCTGCACAAGGAAACGGGCGAGCTGCATCCGCGCACCGTCGAACTGATGGAAGAAGTCGCCAAGCGCGTCGAGCAGGAAGGCATCGAGGCGTGGTTCAAGCTCGATGCCGCCGAGCTGCTCGGCGCCGAGGCGGCGCAGTACGACAAGATCGCCGACACGCTCGACGTCTGGTTCGACTCCGGCACCACGCACTGGCATGTGCTGCGCGGGTCGCACAACGACGGCCATCCGGAAGGGCCGCGCGCCGACATGTACCTGGAAGGTTCCGACCAGCATCGCGGCTGGTTCCATTCCTCGCTGCTCACCGGCTGCGCGATCGACGGCCACGCGCCCTACCGCAGCCTGCTGACCCACGGCTTCGCGGTGGACGGCCAGGGCCGCAAGATGAGCAAGTCGCTCGGCAACGTCGTCGTGCCGCAGGAAGTCACCGGCAAGCTGGGCGCCGAGATCCTGCGCCTGTGGGTGGCGTCAACCGATTACTCGGGCGAGCTGTCGATCTCCAAGGAGATCCTCGACCGCGTGGTCGAAGTCTATCGCCGCATCCGCAACACCCTGCGCTTCCTGCTCGCCAACACCGCCGATTTCGATATCGACGCGGACGCGGTGCCGCTCGAACAGTGGCTGGACATCGACCGCTACGCGCTCGCGTTCACCCGCAAGCTGGCGCAGCAGGCCGAGGCCGACTACGCAAAGATGGAGTTCCACCGCATCGTGCAGGCGCTGCAGGTGTTCTGTGCGGAAGACCTCGGCGCCTTCTACCTCGACATCCTGAAGGACCGCCTGTACACCACCGCTGCCGGCAGCCTGCCGCGCCGCGCGGCGCAGACCGTGCTGTGGCACATCACCCAGACCCTGCTCAAGCTGATGGCGCCGATCCTGTCGTTCACCGCCGAGGAAGCCTGGGCGGTGCTGCATCCGGGCAAGGACGACAGCATCATGCTGCACACCTTCCACGCGCTGCCATCGCAGGAAGGCGAGCCCGGCCTGATCGCGCGCTGGGAGACGATACGTGGCGTGCGTGCCGAAGGCCTCAAGGTGATCGAGGCGCTGCGCACCGAAGGCAAGGTCGGCTCGTCGCTGCAGGCCGAACTGGCGCTGCAGCTCACCTCGGACAAATACACCGCGCTGGCGAGCCTGGGCGAGGACATGCGCTTCGTCACGATGACCTCGGCCGCCAGCCTGGCGGAGGTCGCTGCGGCCGACGACGAGCGCATCGTCGCCAGCCCGAGCGCGGCGCAGAAATGCGAGCGCTGCTGGCATTACGTCGACAGCGTGGGCCACCATGCCGAGCATGCGACGCTGTGCGGACGCTGCGTGAGCAACCTGTTCGGTGAAGGCGAGACGCGTACGCATGCCTGAGTCGAATCCGTCCCAACATCGCGCCACCGGCCGTGCGAAATCGGCTGCGGCCGCGATGGCGCCCTGGCTCGGGCTCGCCCTGCTGGTCGGCATCCTGGACCAGCTCACCAAGCAGTGGGTGCTCGAAAGCCTGCGTTTCGGCGAGGCCATTCCCGTCACGCCCTTCTTCGATCTGGTGCTGGTGTTCAATCGCGGTGCCGCCTTCAGTTTCCTGGCCGATCACTCCGGCTGGCAGCGCTGGTTCTTCACCGGTCTCGCGGTCGTCATCAGCGGCTGGCTGCTGGCGCTGATGCACCGCCATCGCGACGAGCGCCTGCTGCCGGCCGCCTTCGCGCTGATCATCGGCGGGGCGCTCGGCAACGTGGTCGACCGGCTGATGCACGGCGCAGTGGTCGATTTCCTCTATTTTCACGCCGGCCGTCACGGCTGGCCTGCCTTCAACCTTGCCGACGCCGCCATCACCCTGGGGGTAGGCATGATGCTGTGGGCCCAGTTCCGCAGCAACGGGGAAACCAAGGCTGAACCGACACCGGAGAACATGAGATGAGCCAGACCGTCGAACCGAACAGCCTCGTCACGCTCAACTATCGCATCACGCTGCCCAACGGCCAGCCGCTGATCAGCACTTTCGAATCGACGCCCGCCACGCTGCAACTGGGCGCGGGCGAGATGCTACCGGGCATGGAAAGGCTGCTGGTCGGACTTGCCGTCGGCAGTTACCACGTCTTCGAACTGGAGCCGGAGAACGCCTTCGGCGCGCACCGCAGCGAACTCGTCGAACGCGTCAAGCGCGCTCACATGCCCGACGAGGACATCGAGCCGATGAGCGTCATGGAGTTCACCGCGCCCGACGGCTCGCGCTACTCCGGCCTGGTGCGCGAGATCGACGCGGAATCGGCCCTGATCGACTTCAACCATCCGCTCGCCGGCAAATCCATCCGCTTCGAGGTGGAAGTGATCGGAGTCGTCTGACGCTGCGCGACGCCAACAGAGAGCTGCAATGACCGACAAGCAAAACGAAATCCTGCTCGCCAACCCGCGCGGCTTCTGCGCCGGAGTGGAACGTGCGATCGAGATCGTCGAACGCGCGCTGCAGCGCTTCGGCGCGCCGATCTACGTGCGCCACGAGGTGGTGCACAACAAGTTCGTCGTCGACGACCTGCGCAGCAAGGGCGCGGTCTTCGTCGAAGAACTCGACGAGGTGCCGGCGGGCAACACGGTGATCTTCTCTGCCCACGGCGTGTCGCTGGCGGTGCGCGAAGAGGCCGAGCGCCGCGGCCTGCGCGTGTTCGATGCGACCTGCCCGCTGGTGACCAAGGTGCATATCGAGGTCTCGAGGATGCGCGAGCAGGGCCGCGAGATCGTGATGATCGGCCACAAGGGGCATCCCGAAGTCGAAGGCACGATGGGCCAGGTCTCCACCGGCATCCATCTGGTGGAGACGCCGGCCGATGTCTCGACGCTGCAGGTCGCGGACCCGGACAAGCTCGCCTACGTGACGCAGACCACGCTGTCGGTGGACGACGCGGCGGCGATCGTCGATGCGCTGCGCGCGCGCTTTCCGAACATCGCCGGTCCGAAGAAGGACGACATCTGCTACGCGACGCAGAATCGCCAGGACGCGGTCAAGTTCATGACGCCGCACGCGGACGTGGTGTTCGTGGTCGGCTCGAGGAACAGCTCGAACTCCAACCGCCTGCGCGAAGTCGCGGCCCTGCGCGGCGTGCCCGCGTACCTCATCGACAATGCCGGTGGCATCGATCCGGTGTGGATCGAGGGCAAGCGACGGATCGGCGTCACTGCCGGTGCGTCGGCACCGGAGGTGTTGGTGGCTGAGGTGATTGCGCGGCTGAAGGAACTCAGCGGCGCCTCGGTGCGCAACCTCGACGGCGTGCCCGAGAAGGTGACCTTCCCGCTACCGAAGGAACTGCAGGACGTTCGCTGAGCCGGTCGCCGCTCAAGTCGCGGCGAGCCGGCTTCTGCCATTCCGGGGGCGGCTCAGGCGCCGATGTGCGGCTCCAGAATCCGGCGGTAGAACTCGTGGAAGTGCTGCATGCCGTCCTCGTAGGGCGACTGGTACGGCCCCACTTCATTGCGCCCTTCCTTCATCAGCGCCAGGCGGCCGCGGTCCATGCGTTCGCCGATGTCGTCGTCCTCGATCGCGGTTTCCATGTAGGCGGCCTGCTCGGCCTCGACGAACTCGCGTTCGAACTCGACGATATCCTCGGGGTAATAGAACTCGACGACGTTGGTGGTCTTGTTGACGTCCGTCGGGATCAGCGTACTCACCACCAGCACGTGCGGATACCACTCCACCATGATGTTGGGGTAATAGGTGAGCCAGATCGCGCCGTGCGCCGGCTTCTTCTCGCCGTAGTACTCCTGCACCGCCTTGTGCCAGCGGGCATAGGTGGGCGAACCGGGCCTGGCGAGAGAGGTGATCCCCACACGCTGCACCGAATACCAGTCGCCGAACTGCCAGCTCAGGTCGTCACAGGTCACGAACTTGCCCAATCCGGGGTGGAAGGGCACGACGTGGTAATCCTCCAGGTACACCTCGATGAAGGTTTTCCAGTTGTAGTTGCACTCGTGGATCTGCACGCGGTCGAGCTTGTAGCCGGTGAAATCCAGCTCCTGCGCGACCTGCATGCCGCCAAGGTCGGCGTTGGCCGAGCGCGGGCCCTTGAACAGCAGGCCATGCCAGTTCTCGAGCCGGTCGCGCTTCAGACCGAGGCAGGGCTTCTCGGCAAAGTGCGGCGCGCCGACGAGCTGCCCTTCGCGATCGTAGGTCCAGCGGTGAACCGGGCACACCACGTGCTCGGTCGTGCCGCTGCCCTGCAGCATGATGGCCTGGCGGTGGCGGCAGATGTTCGACATCTGGTGCACACCGGCTTCGGTGCGAAACAGCAGCTTGGAGTGATCCAGCCACTCGAGCGAGCGGTAGTTGCCGACCTCCGGTACCATCAGCTCGTGACCGACGTACCCCGGACCGGCATCGAAGAGGAGTTTCTTCTCCAGTTCGAAAACCTGTTCATCGAAGTACCAGGACACCGGCAGTTGTGAAACTGCCTGAGCCAGATGGGTCTTGGAAGCAATGTCGGACATCCCCGAACCTCCTCTCTGCGACCAGAAAGCCGGAAAAATAAACGGGTTAGTGTAAGGCAGCCCGCGTTTGACCGCCAGACGTCCATTCGGTTATTTTCCCCCTTTTTTAGCCGCGTCGATATTGATCCATGCCAAAGCCGGCATCCTCACCGAAGTCATTCGAAGCCGCGGTCGCCGAACTCGAGGCCATCGTCCAGGACATGGAAGCAGGCAGCCTGTCGCTCGAGGACGCCCTTGCCCGCTACCAGCGTGGCGTCGGTCTGCTGAAGTTCTGCCAGGACACGCTTGCCCAGGCGGACCAGCGGGTCCGGCAGCTCGAAGGCAACCAGTTGATCGATTTCCATCCCGAAGGCACGCCGCCCGACAGCGAGCGCGATAACGCATGAGCACCAACGACAACGGTCCCGGCGGTTTCGCCGACTGGATGGGACGCATCCAGCAAGGCACGGAATCCGCCCTCGCCGCCCTGCTCCCGGACGCGTCGATCGCCCCACGGCGCCTGCATTCGGCGATGCGCTATGCAGTGCTCGGTGGCGGCAAGCGGGTGCGCGCGCTGCTGGTCCATGCGGCGGGCGACCTCGCGGGCGCGCCGACGACGCGACTCGACCGGCTGGCATGCGCAGTGGAATTCATCCACGCCTACTCTCTTGTGCACGACGACATGCCCTGCATGGACGACGACGTGCTTCGGCGCGGCAAGCCCACGGTGCATGTGGAATATGACGAGGCGACCGCCCTGCTGGCCGGCGACGCGCTGCAGACGCTCGCCCTCCAGGTGCTCGCGGAGACGCCGCTCGCCGACAATCCGGCCGATCAGCTCGCGATGGTCGGCCTGCTCGCCTGCGCTTCCGGATCGCGCGGCATGGCCGGGGGGCAGGCGATCGACCTCGAGTCGGTAGGCAAGCAGCTCAGCCGCGAAGAACTCGAGTTCATGCACGTGCACAAGACCGGTGCGCTCATCCGCGCGTCGGTGCTGCTCGGCGCGCGCGCCGGCATGCCAATCGCCGACGAGGACCTGCGCCGCCTCGATCACTACGCAAAACTCGTCGGCCTGCTGTTCCAGGTGGTGGACGACATCCTCGACGCGGTCGCCGATACCGCCACGCTGGGCAAGACGGCCGGCAAGGATGCCGACAACGACAAGCCGACCTATGTCAGCCTGCTCGGCATCGACGAAGCCCGCCGCCTCGCACGCGACATGCTGGCCGACGCACACGCAGCCCTCGCGCCGTTCGGGCCACGCGCGAACCGCCTCGGCACGCTGGCCGACTACATCGTGCATCGCACGTTCTGACCCCGTTCATTTCTGGCGCCCCCATGTCCCGCTACCCGCATCTGGAACGCATCAGCTCCCCCGCCGACCTTCGCGCACTCGAGCGCCGCGAACTTCGCACCGTCGCCGACGAACTGCGCGCCTTCCTGATCGAATCGGTGTCGAAGACCGGCGGCCACCTGTCGTCCAACCTCGGCACGGTCGAGCTCACGATCGCGCTGCACCACGTCTTCGACACGCCGCAGGACCGCATCGTGTGGGATGTGGGCCACCAGACCTATGGCCACAAAGTGCTCACCGGCCGGCGCGAGGCGATGGGAGGCCTGCGCCACTGGGGCGGCATCTCGGGCTTCCCGCGCCGCTGCGAAAGCGAGTACGACACGTTCGGCACCGCACACTCGTCCACCTCGATCTCGGCTGCCCTCGGCATGGCGGTGGCCGCGCGCGACCGCGGCGAGGACCGCCACGCGATCGCGGTGATCGGCGACGGCGCGATGTCGGCAGGCATGGCCTTCGAGGCGCTGAACAACGCCGGCGAGATCGACGGCATCAACCTGCTGGTGATCCTCAACGACAACGAGATGTCGATCTCGCCGCCGGTCGGGGCGCTCACCAAGATCCTCGCTCGCATGATGTCGGGCTCGACCTACAACACCGCGCGCCGCGTCGGCGAGAAAGTGCTTGGCATGGCGCCGCCGGTCGCCGAGCTCGCGCGCAAGGTCGAGGAATACGCCAAGGGCATGATCGCGCCCGGCACCCTGTTCGAGGAGTTCGGCTTCCATTACTACGGTCCGATCGACGGCCACGACCTGGACGCGCTGATCCCCACGCTGCAGAACCTGAGGAAGCTCAAGGGGCCGCAATTCCTGCACGTGATCACGCGCAAGGGTCAGGGCTACAAGCTGGCCGAAGCCGATCCGGTGCTCTACCACGGCGTGTCGAAGTTCGACCACACCGCCGGCATCCAGAGCGGCAAGGGGGGCGGCAAGCTGACCTACACCCAGGTCTTCGGCGACTGGCTGTGCGACATGGCCGCCGCCGACCGGCGCATCATCGGCGTCACGCCAGCGATGCGCGAAGGCTCCGGCATGGTGCGCTTCGCGCAGGAGTACCCCGACCGCTACTACGACGTGGGCATCGCCGAGCAGCATGCGGTGACTTTCGCCGCCGGTCTCGCCTGTGAGGGGCTGAAGCCGGTGGTGGCGATCTATTCCACCTTCCTGCAGCGCGGCTACGACCAGCTCATCCACGACGTGGCGTTGCAGAACCTGCCGGTGGTTTTCGCGATCGACCGCGGCGGCCTGGTCGGCGCCGACGGTGCCACGCACCATGGCGCCTTCGACCTCTCCTACCTCGCCTGCATCCCCAACATGGTGGTGATGGCGCCAGCGGACGAGAACGAGTGCCGGCAGATGCTCTACACCGCGGTACGCCACGATGGCCCCAGCGCGGTGCGCTATCCGCGCGGCAGCGGTGGCGGCGTTACGCCCCAGAAGGAGATGACGGCGCTGCCCATCGGCAAGGGCGAGATCCGCCGCCATGGCCAACGCATCGCCCTGCTGGCCTTCGGCAGCCTGGTCGACGTGGCGATGGACGTGGCGGAGGCGATCGACGCCACGGTGGCCAACATGCGCTTCGTCAAGCCGCTTGACGAAGCGCTGGTCGCCGAGCTCGCTGCCAGCCACGACCTGCTGGTGACGCTGGAGGAAAACGCGGTGATCGGCGGCGTGGGCGCGGAGGTGTCGCGCTGCGTGGACGGGCTTCACGCGCGACCGCGCGTGCTGCGCCTGGGCCTTCCCGACCGCTTCATCGATCACGGCGACCAGGCGCAGTTGCTCGCCTCGGTCGGCCTCGACAAGCCCGGCATCCTGGCTGCCATCGAGCGAGTCGACCAGCTCAATAGTTGAGTAATTTTGTCGGGAATGTTACGATCCTGGGCGTGATTTTGCGAACGAAAGAGAGAGCACGCCCATGAACGCCACCGTGGCCAGCGCGATGCCCGACGTGCAGAACAGCGCGGACAGCCGGCAGATCGCGATCAACAAGGTCGGTATCAAGTCGATACGCCACCCGGTGAAAGTCGTCGACAAGAGCGGTGGCGTGCAGCACACCGTCGCCAGCTTCAACATGTATGTCGGCCTGCCCCACAACTTCAAGGGCACCCACATGTCGCGCTTCATCGAGATCCTCAACGGCAACGAGCGCGAGATCTCGGTCGAGTCCTTCGAACCGATGCTGCGCGAGATGGTCAAGCGCCTCGAGGCGGAGACCGGCCACGTCGAGATGACCTTCCCCTATTTCATCAACAAGGCCGCACCGGTTTCCGGCGTCAGGAGCCTGATGGACTACGAGGTCACCTTCATCGGTGAAATCCGCGAGGGCAGCGACTACGTCTTTACCATGAAGCTCGTGGTGCCGGTGACCAGCCTGTGTCCCTGCTCGAAGAAGATCTCCGCTTACGGCGCGCACAACCAGCGCTCGCACGTCACCGTGACGGCCGTGCTCAACGACCACCTGTGGATCGAGGACGCGGTACAACTGATCGAAAGCCAGGCCTCGTGCGAGGTCTATGGTCTGCTCAAGCGCCCGGACGAGAAGTACGTAACGGAGCGCGCCTATGACAATCCGAAGTTCGTCGAGGACATGGTGCGCGACGTCGCCGGCTTGCTGAACGCGGAAAGCCGCATCGACGCCTACATCGTCGAGTCGGAGAATTTCGAGTCGATCCACAACCACTCGGCCTACGCGCTGATCGAGCGCGACAAGCGCAAGCCAGCCTGATCCGCGACGTCTGGACGCCACCGACGGCGGCACGCGCCCATGCGCCTGCCGCCGTTGCACTTTTCGAGGGCGCTTCATCGGAGTAGCATTAGCGTTTACTTAAGTACGGAGTCTCGCGATGTCCAAGTCCTTCGTCCAGATCACCACCGACGTCTCCCGCGCGCTGGGCACGCTGCGCAAGGAGATTCCCGACACGATGCAGGGCTTCAGCGCGATGGCGAAAGGCGCGCTGCACGATGGGGCGCTGTCCGAACTGCAGAAGGAACTGATCGCGCTGGCCATCGCTGTGACCCAGCGCTGCGACGCCTGCGTCGGCTTCCACGTCAAGGCCTTGATCAGGCTCGGTGCGACCCGCGAACAGGTGATGGAAACGCTGGGCGTATGCACCTACATGGGCGGCGGCCCCGCCCTCATGTACGCGGCCGAAGCCGTTCGTGCCTACGAGGAAATGCTGCCGAAAAGCGAATGACCCGTTCACTTTTCCAAAACTTCCCCTATAATGCCGACCTTCGAGCGGAGAGGTGGCAGAGTGGTCGAATGTACCTGACTCGAAATCAGGCGTAGGTGC
>JAFEFM010000452.1 GCA_018240585.1 Pseudomonadota bacterium | reverse complement strand
TGTTGATCGTGATGCCGCGCGCCTTCTCTTCCGGCGCCGCGTCGATCTGGTCGTACGCCTTCGCTTCGCCGCCGAACTTCTTCGACAGGATCGTCGTGATCGCCGCCGTCAGCGTCGTCTTGCCGTGGTCAACGTGGCCGATCGTACCGACGTTCACGTGCGGTTTCGTACGTTCGAACTTACCCTTAGCCATCTCGATGGGTCCTTATGTTGAGTTTCAGTTACTTGCGATTGCTGATCACGGCCTCGGCCACGCTCTTCGGCGCTTCCGAGTAGTGCTTGAACTCCATGGAGTACGTCGCACGACCCTGAGTCAGCGAGCGGAGCTGCGTGGCGTAGCCGAACATTTCGGCCAGCGGCACTTCCGCCTTGATTTCCTTCATGCCGCCAGGGATGTCGTCCATCCCCTGGACGATGCCGCGACGACCCGAGAGGTCGCCCATGACGTTGCCCATGTAGTCTTCCGGCGTCTCGACGACGACCGCCATCATCGGCTCGAGGAGAACCGGGTTGGCGCGGCGCATCGCTTCCTTGAACGCCATCGAACCAGCCATCTTGAACGCGTTTTCGTTCGAGTCGACGTCGTGGTACGAGCCGAACTGCAGGGTAACCTTCACATCGACAACCGGGAAGCCTGCTAGCACGCCGTTGTTCAGGGTGTCCTGGATACCCTTGTCGACCGCCGGGATGTACTCGCGCGGCACCACGCCGCCCTTGATCGCATCCACGAACTCGTAGCCCTTGCCCTGCTCGGCCGGCTCGAGATTGATGACGACGTGGCCGTACTGACCGCGACCGCCGGACTGCTTCACGAACTTGCCTTCGACGTCGTTGGCCACCTTGCGGATGGTTTCGCGGTACGCCACCTGAGGCGCGCCAACGTTCGCTTCGACGTTGAATTCGCGCTTCATCCGGTCGACGATGATCTCGAGGTGCAGCTCACCCATGCCCGAGATGATGGTCTGGCCAGACTCCTCGTCGGTGCGCACACGGAACGACGGATCTTCGGCAGCCAGACGGCTCAGAGCGATGCCCATCTTCTCCTGGTCGCCCTTGGTCTTGGGCTCCACGGCAACGTGGATGACGGGGTCCGGGAAGACCATGCGCTCGAGAATGACGGGAGCGCTCGGATCGCACAGCGTCTCACCCGTGGTCACGTCCTTCAGGCCGACCACCGCGGCGATGTCGCCCGCCAGCACTTCCTTGATTTCCTCGCGGTCATTGGCGTGCATCTGCAAAATGCGGCCGATCCGCTCCTTCTTGCCCTTGACCGAGTTCAACACCGTCGAACCGGACTCGAGGACACCCGAGTAAACGCGGATGAAGGTGAGCTGACCGACGAACGGGTCGGTCATCAGCTTGAATGCGAGCGCGGAGAACTTCTCCTCGTCCTTTGCATAGCGCACCACTTCCTTATCGTCGTCATCCACGCCCGCGACCGGCGGAATATCAACCGGCGACGGCAGGTACTGGATCACGGCGTCGAGCATGCGCTGCACGCCCTTGTTCTTGAACGCGGTGCCGCACAGCATTGGCTGGATCTCGCACGACAGCGTGCGCGCACGCAGACCCGCGATGACTTCTTGCTCGGAAAGTTCGCCTTCCTCGAGGTACTTGTTCATCAAGTCTTCGTTGGCCTCGGCGGCAGCCTCGACCATGTTCGCACGCCACTCTTCGGCGGTAGCGACAAGTTCCGCCGGAATTTCGTGATACTCGAACTTCATGCCCTGGGACGCTTCGTCCCAGATGATCGCCTTCATCTTGAGCAGGTCGACCACGCCCTTGAAGCTATCCTCGGCACCGATCGGAATCACCACCGGCACGGGATTGGCCTTCAGGCGGGTCTTCATCTGGTCGACGACCTTGAAGAAGTTGGCACCCGACCGGTCCATCTTGTTCACGAACGCAAGACGCGGCACCCGGTACTTGGTCGCCTGACGCCAGACGGTCTCGGATTGCGGCTGCACGCCACCCACCGCGCAATACACCATGCACGCACCATCGAGCACACGCATCGAACGCTCCACCTCGATGGTGAAGTCCACGTGCCCCGGGGTGTCGATGATGTTGAAGCGGTGCTCGGGGAAGGAATTGTCCATCCCTTTCCAGAAGCAGGTCACGGCCGCCGACGTGATCGTGATACCCCGTTCCTGCTCCTGCACCATCCAGTCGGTGGTCGCGGCACCGTCGTGCACTTCGCCGAGCTTGTGGCTGACGCCGGTGTAGAAGAGGATGCGCTCGGTCGTAGTCGTTTTGCCGGCGTCGATGTGAGCGGAGATACCGATATTGCGGTAACGCTCGATGGGAGTCTTGCGAGCCACGTTTTACCTGCCTTGTGTTGTTCGCGCTTGTGACGCGGAGAACGGTTTCATGCGATAGAAAACAATCGAGCCCTGTACAGGGCCCGAGGTACCGCCACCGACGAAAATCAGAAGCGGTAGTGCGAGAACGCCTTGTTTGCCTCAGCCATGCGGTGAACTTCTTCCCGCTTCTTCATCGCAGCGCCGCGACCCTCAGCGGCCTCGAGCAACTCGCCGGCAAGACGCTGAGCCATCGACTTCTCGGCACGCTTGCGCGCGGCCTCGCGCAGCCAGCGCATCGACAACGCCATGCGGCGCGACGGACGCACTTCGACCGGAACCTGATAGTTGGCGCCGCCCACGCGACGGCTCTTCACTTCGACGACCGGCTTGACGTTGGCAACCGCGGCAGCGAAGACCTCGAGCGGATCCTTGCTGGACTTGCTGGCGATGTTTTCGAACGCGCCATAGACGATGCGCTCGGCAACCGACTTCTTGCCGGACTGCATGATCACGTTGATGAACTTCGAAACGTCCTGGTTACCGAATTTCGGATCCGGCAGGACTTCGCGCTTGGGTACTTCACGACGACGCGGCATGGCAACCTCTAGCTAAATTTCTTTGACCAACAATCAGGCTTTCTTCGGGCGCTTCGCACCGTACTTCGAACGCGACTGCTTACGATCCTTGACGCCCTGCAGGTCGAGGGAGCCGCGGACGATGTGATAGCGAACGCCCGGAAGGTCCTTCACACGGCCGCCGCGAATCAGGACCACCGAGTGCTCCTGCAGGTTGTGGCCCTCGCCACCGATGTACGAAATAACCTCGAAGCCGTTCGTCAGGCGAACCTTGGCGACCTTACGCAGCGCCGAGTTCGGCTTCTTCGGGGTCGTCGTGTAGACGCGGGTGCACACACCACGCTTCTGCGGGCAAGCTTCCAGCGCAGGAACCTTGCTCTTGATCGCTTCCATCTGACGCGGCTTGCGGACAAGCTGATTGATTGTTGGCATAGCTTAAGAATTTCCCAAAAGACCGAGGCAGCCCACCGCGGGCCGCCTCGGGCGGATTATTCCGGCTGCAACCGACTACGATTGGTCGGTCTACAAAAAGAGGCCGGAGTTTATGCCGAGGCCGGCGGAAAAGTCAACTGGCCTCGATGTCCTGCTGCACTTCCACGACCCCTTCCGCCGCAGCCCAGGCGTGTCCGGCGCCGAGATCGACACCTTCTTCCTGCGCCTTGCGGCTGCGATGATAGGCGAGACCCGTGCCGGCCGGGATCAGGCGACCGACGATGACGTTCTCCTTCAGGCCACGCAACTCGTCGCGCTTGCCCATGATCGCAGCTTCGGTCAGCACCCGGGTGGTTTCCTGGAAGGAAGCGGCCGAGATGAACGAATCGGTGGAGAGGGAGGCTTTGGTGATGCCCAGCAGCACGTTCTCGTACTGCGCCGACAGCTTGCCCTCGGCATCCACGCGATCGTTCTCGTCCAGCACTTCGGAACGCTCGACCTGCTCCTCGCGGATGAACTTGGAATCACCCGGGTCAGTGATGACCACACGACGCAGCATCTGGCGAACGATCACCTCGATGTGCTTGTCATTGATCTTGACGCCCTGCAGTCGATACACATCCTGAACCTCGTCGATGATGTAGCGCGCCAGTTCGTTGATACCCTGCAAGCGCAGGATGTCGTGCGGATCGGCCGGCCCGTCGACGATGAGCTCGCCCTTGTTCACCACCTGGCCGTCGTGCACCATCAGGTGCTTGTCCTTGGGGATGAGGAACTCGTGCACATTGCCGTCGGGCTCGGTGATCACGAGACGCTGCTTGCCCTTGGTCTCCTTGCCGAACGACACCGTGCCGGTGTACTCGGCGAGCAGGCCCGCGTCCTTCGGCGAACGGGCCTCGAAGAGCTCGGCAACCCGCGGCAGACCGCCGGTGATGTCGCGCGTCTTCGCGGATTCCTGCGGAATGCGCGCGAGGATGTCGCCGACGTTGATCTGCTGCCCGTCCTTCACCGTGATCAGCGATCCGACCTGGAAGGTGATCGCCACCGCGTGATCGGTGCCGGCGATCTTCACCTCCTCGCCGCTCTCGTCCAGCAGTTTCACCTGAGGCCGCAGTCCCTTGGCGGCACCGGTGCTCGAACGACGCTTGGAGTCGATGACCACCAGGGTGGACAGGCCCGTCACCTCGTCGATCTGCTTCGCGACGGTGACCCCTTCCTCGACGTTCTCGAACTTCACCGTGCCCGTGTACTCGGTCACGATCGGACGGGTGTGCGGATCCCACGACGCAAGCTGCGTGCCCGCCTTCACCGCCGCACCGTCGTCCACCATCAGCGTGGCGCCGTACGGCAGCTTGTGGCGCTCGCGCTCGCGGCCCATGTCGTCCGCCACCACCACTTCGGCCGAACGCGCAATGACCACCTTCTCGCCCTTGGGGTTGGCGACGTAGCGCATGTTGCCGGCAAAGCGGATGGTGCCGCCCGACTTCGCCTCGACTCCGCTGGCGGCGGCGGCACGGGAAGCCGCACCTCCGACGTGGAAGGTACGCATGGTGAGCTGAGTGCCCGGCTCGCCGATCGACTGCGCGGCGATGACGCCGACCGCCTCGCCGACGTTGACCATGGAACCGCGTCCAAGGTCGCGGCCGTAGCACTTGGCGCAAAGTCCGTAGCGGGTCTCGCAGGTGAGCGGCGTGCGCACCTTGACCTCATCGACGCCGAGGTTTTCGATCAGTTCGACCGCGTCCTCGTCCAGCAGGGTGCCGGCCTCGATCGCGGTTTCCTGGTTGTCCGGGTTGACCACATCCTCGGCGCAGACGCGGCCCAGGATGCGCTCACGCAGCGGCTCGACGACCTCACCCCCTTCAATCAGCGCCTTCATCGCGAAACCGTCACGGGTGCCGCAATCATCCTCGATGACGACCAAGTCCTGCGTCACGTCGACCAGACGGCGTGTCAGGTACCCGGAGTTCGCCGTTTTCAGCGCGGTGTCGGCCAGACCCTTACGCGCGCCGTGGGTCGAGATGAAGTACTGCAGGACGTTCAGGCCTTCGCGGAAGTTCGTCGTAATCGGCGTCTCGATGATCGAGCCGTCCGGCTTCGCCATCAGGCCGCGCATGCCGGCAAGCTGGCGGATCTGCGCCGCGGAACCGCGCGCGCCGGAGTCGGCCATCATGTAGATGGAGTTGAACGACTCCTGGCGGACGTTCTGCCCGTCGCGATTGACGACTTCCTCGGAACCGAGCTGCTCCATCATCGCCTTGGCGACCTGATCGCCGCAACGTCCCCAGATATCAACGACCTTGTTGTAGCGCTCGCCGTCGGTCACCAGACCGGAGGTGTATTGCTGCGCAATCTCCTTGACCTCGGCTTCGGCGGCACGGATGAGCTCGTGCTTGGCTGTCGGCACCAGCATGTCCTTGACCGCGATGGAGATGCCGGCGCGGGTCGCCAGGCGATAGCCGAACTGCATCAGCTGGTCGGCGAAGATCACCGTCGCGCGCAGGCCGCAACGGCGGAACGAGGCGTTGATGAGCTTGGAGATTTCCTTCTTCTTCAGCGCCTTGTCGATCACGCTGAACGGCAGGCCGGCAGGCAGGATCTCGGACAGGATCGCGCGGCCGGCAGTCGTGTTGTAGCGCGTGATCCTCTCGATGCGCTCGCCGTTGGGGCCGAGATCGGCCTCCTTCAGACGCACGGTGACACGCGCATGCAGGGCGATCTGACCGGACTCGTAGGCGCGCTTCACCTCACTCACGTCGGTGAAGATCATGCCTTCGCCCGGCACGTTCACGCCCTCGCGGGTGGCGTAGTACAGACCCAGAACGATGTCCTGCGACGGCACAATGATCGGCTCGCCGTTGGCGGGTGAGAGCACGTTGTTGGATGCCAGCATCAGGGTGCGGGCTTCCATCTGCGCTTCCAGCGACAGCGGCACGTGGACGGCCATCTGGTCGCCGTCGAAGTCGGCGTTGAAAGCGACGCAGACGAGCGGATGCAACTGGATTGCCTTGCCCTCGATCAGCACCGGCTCGAAAGCCTGGATGCCGAGTCGGTGCAGCGTCGGCGCTCGGTTCAGCATCACCGGGTGCTCGCGGATCACCTCTTCGAGGATGTCCCACACCACCGGCTCCTGCGACTCCACCATCTTCTTCGCCTGCTTGATGGTCGTGGCCAGACCCATCAGCTCGAGCTTGTTGAAGATGAAGGGCTTGAACAGCTCCAGCGCCATGAGCTTGGGCAGGCCGCACTGGTGCAGCTTCAACTGCGGACCCACGGTGATGACCGAACGGCCCGAGTAGTCGACACGCTTGCCCAGCAGGTTCTGGCGGAAGCGGCCGCCCTTGCCCTTGATCATGTCGGCCAGCGACTTCAGCGGACGCTTGTTGGCGCCAGTCATGGCCTTGCCGCGGCGGCCGTTGTCGAGCAGAGAGTCGACGGCTTCCTGCAGCATGCGCTTCTCGTTGCGCACGATGATGTCCGGCGCCTTCAGCTCGAGCAGCCGCTTCAGGCGGTTGTTGCGGTTGATGACGCGGCGGTAGAGATCGTTCAGGTCGGACGTGGCGAAGCGCCCACCATCCAGCGGGACCAGCGGACGCAGGTCCGGCGGCAGCACCGGCAGCACTTCGAGGATCATCCATTCGGGCTTGATGCCCGACTGCTGGAAGGCCTCAAGCACCTTCAGGCGCTTGGAGAACTTCTTGATCTTGGCTTCCGAGTTGGTGGTCTCGAGGTCGCCACGCAGGCGCTCGATCTCGAGGTTCACGTCGAGCGTACGCAGCAGCTCACGGATGCCTTCGGCGCCCATCACCGCATCGAACTCGTCACCGTATTCCTCGACCTTGGCGAGGTAGTCGTCCTCGGTCAGCAGTTGCGCGCGGTTGAGCGGGGTCATGCCCGGCTCGACAACGACGAAGGCTTCGAAGTACAGCACGCGCTCGATGTCGCGCAGCGTCATGTCGAGCACCATGCCGAGGCGGCTCGGCAGGCTCTTCAGGAACCAGATGTGCGCGACAGGCGAGGCCAGCTCGATATGGCCCATGCGCTCGCGGCGCACTTTCGACAACGTCACCTCGACGCCGCACTTCTCGCAGATCACACCGCGGTGCTTGAGGCGCTTGTACTTGCCGCACAGGCACTCGTAATCCTTCACCGGCCCGAAGATCTTGGCGCAGAACAGGCCGTCACGCTCGGGCTTGAACGTGCGGTAGTTGATCGTTTCCGGCTTCTTGACTTCACCGTAGGACCAGGTGCGGATCTTGTCCGGCGACGCGAGGCCGATGGTGATCGCGTCGAACTCTTCCTCGTTCGGCAGGGTTTGCTTGAACAGGTCAGCGAGCAGGCTCTTCATGTATCACTCCATCCGCGAGGCGGCATCGTGTGCCGCTCCCGCGGGATTCATTCGCAGGCGAGGGTTTGGGGTGTCCCGGTCATTCGCGGATCATTCACGATCGAGGTCGATGTCGATCGCGAGCGAGCGGATTTCCTTCACCAGCACGTTGAAGGACTCCGGCATGCCGGAATCGATCTTGTGCTCGCCCTTGACGATGTTTTCGTACACCTTCGTCCGGCCGGTCACGTCGTCCGACTTGACCGTCAGCATCTCCTGCAGGGTGTAGGCCGCCCCGTAGGCCTCCAGCGCCCAGACCTCCATTTCGCCGAAGCGCTGGCCACCGAACTGCGCCTTGCCGCCCAGCGGCTGCTGGGTGACGAGCGAGTAAGGACCGGTCGAACGCGCATGCATCTTGTCGTCGACCAGGTGGTGCAGCTTCAGCACGTGCTTGTAACCCACTGTCACCTTGCGCTCGAACGCCTCGCCGGTACGCCCGTCATAGAGCGTGACCTGGCCGCCCACCGGCAGGCCGGCAAGCTCGAGCATCGCCGAGATCTCCGCCTCCTTCGCCCCATCGAACACCGGCGTGGCGAACGGCACGCCCTTGCGCAGGTTCGCTGCAAGCTCGACAACTTCAACGTCGCTGAGTTCAGCGATGTTCTCGGACTTGCCGCTCGAGTTGTAGATCTTGTCGAGGAAACCGCGAAGCTCCTCGACCGCCGCCTTGGCACGCATCATCTGGTCGATCTGCTTGCCGAGGCCCTTCGCCGCCCAGCCGAGGTGCGTCTCGAGGATCTGACCGATGTTCATCCGCGACGGCACGCCCAGCGGGTTCAGCACGATGTCGAGCGGCGTGCCGTCTTCCATGTAGGGCATGTCCTCGACCGGAACGATCTTCGACACCACACCCTTGTTACCGTGGCGGCCGGCCATCTTGTCGCCCGGCTGCAGACGGCGCTTGACGGCCAGGTAGACCTTGACCATCTTCTGCACGCCCGGCGGCAGCTCGTCGCCCTGGGTGAGCTTCTTCTTCTTCACCTCGAAGGCTTGGTCGAAGTCCTTGCGGGTGTTCTCCAGACCCTCGCGCACTGCCTCGAGCTGGGTCGCCAGCGCCTCGTCGGCGAGGCGGATGTCGAACCAGTGGTAGAACTCGAGCGAGTCGAGGTACTCGGCGGTGAGCTCGGCGCCCTTGGCCAGCTTCTTCGGTCCGCCGTTGGCCTTCTGGCCCATGATCATGCGCTTGATACGGGCGAACGCGTCGCGTTCGACGATGCGCATCTGGTCGGCGAGGTCGGTCTTGTAGCTGCGCAGGTGATCGTCGATGATCGACTGCGCACGCTTGTCGCGCTCGATGCCCTCGCGGGTGAAGACCTGCACGTCGATCACCGTGCCAACCATGCCCGACGGCACCCGCAGCGAGGTGTCCTTCACGTCGGACGCCTTTTCGCCGAAGATCGCGCGCAGCAGCTTCTCTTCCGGGGTGAGCTGGGTTTCGCCCTTGGGCGTGACCTTGCCCACCAGCACGTCGCCGGCTTCGACCTCGGCTCCGATATAGACGATGCCCGACTCGTCGAGACGCGAAAGTTGCGCCTCGCCCAGCGACGCGATGTCGCGGGTGATTTCCTCTGGCCCCAGCTTGGTGTCGCGCGCGACGACGGTGAGCTCTTCGATGTGAATCGAGGTGAAGCGGTCTTCGGCGACGACGCGCTCGGAGATCAGGATCGAGTCTTCGAAGTTGTAGCCGTTCCACGGCATGAAGCCGACCAGCATGTTCTGGCCCAGCGCCAGCTCGCCAAGGTCGGTCGAGGCACCATCGGCCACGACGTCACCCTTCGCGATCAGGTCGCCCACCTTCACCACCGGACGCTGGTTGATGTTGGTGTTCTGGTTGGAACGGGTGTACTTGATCATGTTGTAGATGTCGACGCCGACTTCGCCCGGCAGGGTCTCGTCGTCGTTCACCCGGATCACGACCCGGTTGGCATCCACGTAGTCCACCATGCCGCCGCGGCGAGCCTGCACCGCCGTGCCGGAGTCGACCGCCACGCGGCGCTCCATCCCGGTGCCGACGAGCGATTTTTCCGGACGCAGGCAGGGCACCGCCTGGCGCTGCATGTTCGCCCCCATCAGGGCGCGGTTCGCGTCGTCATGCTCGAGGAACGGGATCAGCGACGCGGCGACCGACACGATCTGGCCCGGCGCAACGTCCATGTACTGGACCATGTCGGCGGTCGCCAGCAGGAATTCCCCCTTGTGGCGGCAGGACACGAGGTCGCCGGCCAGCGCACCCTCGGCATCGATCTCGGCGTTCGCCTGGGCGATGACGTACTGGCCTTCTTCAATGGCCGACAGGAAGTCGATCTGGTCGGTGACCTTGCCGTCGACCACCTTGCGATAAGGCGTCTCGAGGAAGCCGTGGCGGTTGGTGCGGGCATACACCGCCAGCGAGTTGATCAGGCCGATGTTCGGACCTTCCGGCGTCTCGATCGGGCACACGCGGCCGTAGTGCGTCGGATGCACGTCGCGCACTTCGAAGCCGGCGCGCTCGCGCGTCAGGCCGCCCGGGCCGAGGGCCGAGACGCGACGCTTGTGCGTGATCTCGGACAACGGGTTGGTCTGGTCCATGAACTGCGACAACTGGCTGGAGCCGAAGAACTCCTTGATCGCGGCCGAGATCGGCTTGGCGTTGATCAGGTCGTGCGGCATCAGGTTGTCGGACTCGGCCTGCGACAGGCGCTCCTTGACGGCGCGCTCGACACGCACCAGGCCGGCACGGAACTGGTTCTCGGCGAGTTCGCCGACCGAACGCACACGGCGGTTGCCGAGGTGGTCGATGTCGTCAATCTCGCCGCGACCGTTGCGCAGTTCGACCAGCACGCCGATCACTGCGAGGATGTCGTCATTGACGAGGACGCCCGGACCTTCCTCGGCATGCGCGCCGACGCGCTCATAGAAGCGCTTGAGCCAGCCCGGCGACTTGTCGTCCATCTTCTGCGGGTAGGCGCGGCGATTGAACTTCATGCGCCCGACCGATGACAGGTCGTAGCGCTCTTCCGCGTAGAACAGGCCGTTGAACAGCCCCTCGACGGCGTCCTCCGTGGGCGGCTCGCCCGGACGCATCATGCGGTAGATGGCCACCTTGGCCGCCCACTGGTCAGCGGTCTCGTCGATGCGCAGGGTCTGCGAGATGTAGCCGCCGCGGTCGAGGTCGTTGATGTACAGCGTGCGCAGTTGCGTCACACCAGCGGTGCGCAGCTTGTCGAGCAGATCCTCGGTGATCTCGTCGTTCGCGCGCGCCAGCACCTCGCCGGTCTCGGGATCGGCGACGTTGTTGGCGATCACGCGGCCGAGGATGAAGTCGTCGCCGACCGAGATCGTCTTCACTCCGGCCTGGTCCAGCTCACGGATGTGCTTCGCGGTGATGCGCTTGTCGCGTGCAACGATCAGCTTGCCGTCGGGGCCGGTGATGTCGAAACGCGCAACCTCGCCGCGCAGACGCTCGGGCACGATCTCGAACGACACGCCTTCCGGCTGCAGCACGAAGTTGTCGAAGTCGTGGAAGGTTTCGAGGATCTCCTCCGGCGTCATGCCGATGGCACGCAGCAGGATCGTCACCGGCATCTTGCGGCGGCGGTCGACGCGGAAATACAGGTAATCCTTGGGATCGAACTCGAAATCGAGCCATGAGCCGCGGTAGGGAATGATCCGCGCCGAAAATAGCAGCTTGCCGGACGAATGCGTCTTGCCGCGGTCGTGCTCGAAGAACACCCCCGGCGAGCGGTGAAGCTGCGAGACGATGACGCGCTCGGTGCCGTTGATGACGAAGGAACCGGTATCGGTCATGAGCGGGATTTCGCCCATGTAGACTTCCTGCTCCTTCACCTCCTTGATTGTTTCCTTGGGCGCTTCGCGGTCCATGATCACGAGCCGCACCCGCGCGCGCAGCGGCGAGGCGAAGGTCAGGCCACGCTGCTGACATTCCGTCACGTCGAAGGCAGGCTCGCCCAGCATGTACTGGACGAACTCGAGCCGCGCATTGCCGCTGTGGCTCGAGATCGGGAAAATCGAGGAGAAGGCCGCCTGCAGGCCCTGGCTGCGCCGCGCCTCGGGCGGCGTCTCGGCTTGCAGGAATTCGGCGAAGGACTCGATCTGGGTGGCGAGCAGGAAAGGCGCATCGAGCACGGCCGCGCGCTTGGCGAAGCTCTTGCGGATACGCTTTTTCTCAGTGTAGGAATACGCCATGGATGCTCCGGCTAGAGGTCGAACATCAAAAAGACAGAACACAGCGCCCGATGGGCGGTGACGCTCTGGTCTGGCTTCCGATGCTGGCAGGTCGATAAAAAGTTCGATACAAAGCACGAAAGGGCCGGCACCCCTAGGAGTGCCAGCCCCGCTCGAAAGGCGAGAATTACTTGATCTCGACCTTGGCGCCAGCGTCCTCGAGCTGCTTCTTCAGCGCGTCGGCGTCGGCCTTCGAGATGCCTTCCTTCACAGCCTTCGGCGCGCCGTCGACGACGTCCTTGGCTTCCTTCAGGCCCAGGCCGGTGGCGGCACGGACGACCTTGATGACCTCGACCTTCTTCTCGCCGGCAGCGGCCAGGATCACGTCGAATTCGGTCTTCTCCTCGACCGCGGCAGCGGCAGCGCCGGCGCCCGGGGCAGCCACGGCCATCGCGGCAGCGGACACGCCGAACTTCTCTTCGAACGCCTTGACCAGGTCGTTCAGTTCCATCACGGTCATGGCGCCAACGGCTTCCAGGATGTCTTCTTTGCTGATTGCCATTTCAAATCACTCCAGAATCGATACTTGTAAGAAAACGGTAGTTGCAGCGGGAGTCGTGGTCCGCGCTCAGGCGGCCGACTCTTCGCGCTGCTTGGCGAGCGCAGCCATTGCGCGAGCGAAGCCGGAAACCGGCGCCTGCATGACGCCCAGCAGGGTCGCCAGCAGTTCTTCGCGGCTGGGGATCGAAGCGAGCGCCTGCACGCCGGCCTTGTCGAGCGTCTTGCCCGCATAGGAACCGGCCTTGAGCACCAGCTTGTCGTTGCCCTTGGCGAAGTCGTTCAGCACCTTGGCGGCGGCGACCGGATCGGTCGAGATGCCATAGATCAGCGGGCCGGTCAGCTGATCGGCCAACCCCTCGAACGGGGTACCGGTGATCGCGCGACGCACCAGGGTGTTCTTCAGCACGCGCAGGTAGACGCCAGATTCGCGGGCCTTGGCGCGCAGCGAGGTGAGATCGCCCACCGCAATGCCGCGATACTCGGCCACCGCGATCGTCTGGGCGTTGGCCACTTGTGCCGACACCTCAGCCACTACGGCTTTCTTGTCATCGAGATTGAGACCCACGGGTCCTTCCTCCTATCAAGTCAACACGCGAACCGCTTGTGGCGATTCGCACCCACGGCGACCTGGATCAGGAGTGCGGCCCCGGCTCCAGAGGAGCCGGTAGCCAGAATCCTGTTCTGGGCACACCGTCTGCGCAGGCCGTCGGCGACGATTAAACGATTGCCGGAGCAATCGCACCTGCGGTCTTTGACGATCCGCCCGGCGAGTTGCACCGGGACGGCCCAAAGTTCCTGCATGCCGACCCGCCAGCGGGTCGGCCAAAATCAGAGCGCGGCATTGTCGCCGCGATCACCTCAGGCAGCGTTGACGCTGCTCGGCTCCACGCGGACACCGGCACCCATGGTGCTGGACACCGCGATACGGCGAAGATAGACACCCTTGGCGGCAGCCGGCTTGGCCTTCACCAGCGCGTCGATCAGGGCGGACAGGTTCTGCTGCAGCGCATCGACGCCGAACGAGGCACGACCGATGGTGGCATGCACCAGGCCAGCCTTGTCGGTGCGGTACTGCACCTGGCCCGCCTTGGCATTCTTCACCGCGGTGGCGACATCCATGGTCACCGTGCCCACTTTCGGGTTCGGCATCAGGCCGCGCGGACCGAGGATCTGGCCGAGCTGGCCGACCACGCGCATGGCATCCGGCGTGGCGATGCAGACGTCGAAGTTGAGATTGCCACCCTTGACCTGCTCGGCAAGATCGTCGAAACCGACGACATCGGCGCCAGCGGCACGCGCGGCTTCGGCCTTGTCACCCTGCGCGAACACGGCGACACGCACGGTCTTGCCGGTGCCGGCGGGGAGCACCACCGAACCGCGCACCACCTGGTCGGACTTGCGCGCGTCGACGCCGAGGTTCACGGCGATGTCGATGGATTCGTCGAACTTGGCGGTCGCGCACTCCTTCACCAGCGCCAGGGCTTCAGCCACCGGATAGGCCTGGTTGCGGTCGACCTTGGCGCGCAGCGCCTGAACTCGCTTCGAAAGTTTTGCCATGATCAGATGCCCTCCACGGTGATGCCCATGCTGCGCGCGGAACCGGCGATCGTGCGCACGGCTGCTTCCATGTCGGCGGCAGTGAGGTCAGGCATCTTGGTCTTGGCGATTTCCTCGGCCTGCGCACGGCTGATCGAGCCAACCTTGTCGCTGTTGGGCTTCGGCGAACCCTTCTGAATGCCAGCGGCCTTCTTGATGAGGATCGTCGCCGGCGGCGTCTTCATGATGAAGGTGAAGCTCTTGTCCGCGTAGGCGGTGATCACCACCGGAATCGGCAGGCCCGGCTCCATGCCCTGAGTCTTGGCATTGAAGGCCTTGCAGAATTCCATGATGTTCAGCCCGCGCTGACCGAGCGCCGGACCGATGGGGGGGCTGGGGTTGGCCTTGCCGGCCGGCACCTGCAGCTTGACGTAACCAGTGATTTTCTTTGCCATTGCGGCTTGCTCCTGTATTGAGTGCTAGCGCGCCGGGATCGTCCCGACGCTCCTCGCATGCCCGCGCGCCATCGCGACGTCAACGGGCTGCGGCAGGCTTCGCAGCCTGCCGACATCACGCTCAGGTCTTCTCGACCTGGGCGAAATCCAGTTCCACCGGCGTGGCGCGACCGAAGATCGTCACCGACACGCGCAGCTTGTTCTTTTCGTAATTGGCATCCTCGACCGCACCATGGAAGTCGGTGAAAGGACCTTCCTTGACGCGAACCACCTCGCCGATCTCGAACAGCACCTTGGGACGGGGCTTTTCAACCCCTTCCTGCATCTGCTGCATGATCTTGTCGACTTCCTTGTCGGAGATCGGCGCCGGCTTGGTGGCCGTACCTCCAACGAAGCCGGTGACCTTGGGCGTCGACTTCACCAGGTGCCACGTCTCGTCGTTCATTTCCATCTCGACGAGGACGTAGCCCGGGAAGAACTTGCGCTCGGTGATGCTCTTCTGGCCGCCGCGCATTTCGACGACCTCTTCGACCGGAACCAGAATCTGGCCGAACGAATCCTGCATGCCTGCGCGGTTGATGCGATCAACCAGCGCACGCTGGACGGACTTCTCGAAGCCCGAATAGGCGTGCACCACGTACCAGCGCTTCGTCATATCACTTCCATCCCAGAATGAGATCGTAGAGAACCCACTCGAGACTCTTGTCGGTCACCCACAGGAAAACCGCCATGATCACCACGAAGGCGAATACCAGCCCGGTGGTCTGCACGGTCTCCTTGCGGCTGGGCCACACGACCTTCTTGGTCTCGGTGATCGCGTCGCGCGCAAAATCGGCGAAACGGCGGCCCGGCTCGGAGAACCATGCCACCGCGCCGCCGGCGACGACCCCGGCAAGCACGGACAGCACGCGCAGCACCATCGCCTGCTCGGACAGCAGGTAGAAGCCGACCACGCCGGCCGCAACCAGTGCCAGAGCCAGCGCGAACTTCAACTTATCGGCCATCGGAGAGAGAAACCCGCAAAAAGATGGCAGGGGCAGAGGGAATCGAACCCCCAACCTTCGGTTTTGGAGACCGACGCTCTGCCAATTGAGCTATGCCCCTGCAGCAGAGACTACGAAGCGCACCCGTCAGGGCGCGCTTCACGATCGAACAATCGGGCTTCGATTACTCGATGATCTTGGCGACGACGCCGGCGCCGACGGTGCGGCCACCTTCGCGGATCGCGAAGCGCAGACCTTCTTCCATGGCGATCGGGGCGATCAGCTTCACGGTGATCGACACGTTGTCGC
>JAFEFM010000451.1 GCA_018240585.1 Pseudomonadota bacterium | reverse complement strand
TCGTCGCCGACGTCGCTCCGCGATTGCCCGCAGTTTTTGCCGACCAGATCATGATCGAGCAGGTCGTGCTCAATCTGATCCGCAACGGATTCGATGCCATGGCCGACACGCTGCCGGAGGATCGTGTGCTCGTCGTGCGTGCGCAGCCTTGCGGCGAGCACGCCGTCGAAGTGGCGGTCATCGATCGCGGCCACGGCATCAGCGAGGAGGACCGGCAGCGGCTGTTCACTCCCTTCTACACGACCAAGGCGGAGGGCATGGGCATGGGGCTCAACATCTGCCGCTCGATCATCGAATTCCACGACGGGCGGCTGGTCGTGGACGCGAATCCGGAAGGCGGTACCATATTCGCGTTTACCCTTCCGACCGAGGTTGCCAGTGAGCGACTTGCCCGCAGCACCTGACCAATTGATCTACGTCGTGGACGACGACGAAGCCCTGCGCGATTCCCTCGTCTGGATGCTCGAATCAAGCGGCTATGCGGTGCGGACTTTCGACAGCGCCGAATCCTTTCTCGAGGTCTACGCCGACGACATGAGGGGTTGCATCGTGCTCGACGTGCGCATGCCGGGCATGAGCGGACTCGAGATGTTCGACGAACTTGGTCGCCGCCACTGCACCCTGCCGGTGATCTTCATAACGGGCCATGGCGACGTGCCGATGGCGGTGTCGGCGCTGAAGAAAGGCGCCGTGGATTTCATCGAGAAGCCCTTCAGCGAGCGCGACATGCTGCGCCTCATCGAGCAGTGCCTGACGCAGGAGCGCGCCAGTCGAGGCAAGCGCTTGCTGGAAGCCGACACCGCACGCCGGCTGGAGCACCTGACGCAGCGCGAGCGCGAGGTTCTCGACCTCATCATCGCGGGCAAGCTCAACAAGCAGATCGCCGACGTGCTGGGCATCAGCATCAAGACGGTGGAAGTGCACCGCGCGCGCGTCATGGAGAAGATGGGCGCCAATTCGCTTGCCGAGCTCGTGCAGAACGTCGTCACCGCAGAGCCGGGGGGCTCGGGACGGTAACTCGTTAAAGGGTTGCAAGCGATTCAAAATCTACGCTGCACGCCGTTGATCTGTATCAACGGTCGCCTCGCGGGGGAACGCTAAGGTTCAGGACTTCTTCCGTCCGCCTCTTCGAGGAGTCCAGCCCATGGGTGCATCCCTGCCCGGCAGCGTCGCTGCGAACCGACTGTTCCTGTCCGGCAACGAAGCCGTCGCCCTCGCTGCGCGAGACGCCGGTTGCCGCGTTGCCGCCGCTTATCCCGGGACGCCTTCGACCGAAATACTCGAGGAACTGGCGAAGTACCCCGATCTGTATACCGAGTGGTCGGTCAACGAGAAGGTCTCGCTCGAGGTCGCGCTGGGTGCCTCGATGGTGGGTGCGCGAGCCCTGTGCGCGATGAAGCACGTCGGTCTCAATGTCGCCTCGGATGCGCTGATGACGATGACGGTCACCGGCACCGAAGGCGGCCTCGTGATCGCCGTCGCCGACGACGTCGGCATGTCCTCGTCGCAGAACGAGCAGGATTCGCGCTACTGGGGCCGCTTCGCGCACCTGCCGGTGTTCGAGCCGGCCGATGCGCAGGAAGCCTACGACATGACGCGCGCCGCGTTCGCGCTGTCGGAGGCGCATCGCTGCCCGGTGATCCTGCGCCTGACGACCCGCATCTGCCACGTGAAAGGCAGGGTGCAGCCGCGCGAACGTGAGCTCCACGAGCCTGCCGGCTTCGTCAAGGATGCACGTCGCTGGGTCATGGTGCCGGGCAACGCCAAGCCGCGCCTGCCATTGATGTACCAGCGCGACGAGGCTCTGCGCGTCCATGCCGAGGCCAGCGAGTGGAACCCGCTTTACCAGGGCACGGACCGCCGCATCGGCTTCGTCGCCTCGGGGCCGGCCTACATGCATGTGCGTGAGGCCTTCCCGAACGCGCCGGTGCTCAAGCTCGGCCTCTCGCATCCGTTGCCTGTCGAGCGTGCGCGCGAACTGGCGCGGCAGGTCGATGAAGTGCTGGTGGTGGAGGAGACCGAGCCGCTGGTCGAACTGGAACTGCGCGCCGCGGGCATCGCCTGTCGCGGCAAGGACGTGCTGCCGCGCATCGGCGAACTCGCGCCCGACGTGCTGCGCCCGGTCGTCGCCGGCCTGCTCGGTGAGCTGGCGCCCACGGCCATGCATGCCGCGCTGCAGACGGTGTTCCCGCGACCGCCAACGATGTGCGTGGCCTGTCCGCACCTGGGTATCTATTACACGCTGGCGCAACTGCGCAACATCAACATCTCGGGCGACATCGGCTGCTATTCGCTGGGTGCCGGCCAGCCGTGGAACGCGCTCGACAGCTGCATCTCGATGGGAGCGTCGATGGGTGTGGCGCTCGGCATGGACAAGGGCCGCGGCGCAGCCGACGCGAAGAAGAGCGTGGTCGCGGTGATCGGCGACTCCACCTTCCTCCACATGGGCATGCAGGGCCTGCTGGACATCGTCTGGAACCGCGGCAACGTCACCGTGCTGCTGCTCGACAACCGCGCAGTGGGCATGACCGGCGGTCAGGAAAACCCCGGCACCGGGCGCGACATCCATGGCGAGGATGCGCCACGCGTCGACTTCGCCAGGCTGTGCGAGGCCCTCGGCGTGAAGAAGGAACGCATCCGCGTGCTCGATCCCTACCAGTTGCCGGTGCTGTTCAAGGCGCTGAGGGAGGAGACGAAGGTCCCCGAGCCTTCGGTCATCATCACCGATCGGCCGTGCGTGCTGATCGACCACTACGAGGCGACGCAGCCCTACAAGGTCGTCACCGACAAGTGCACCGGCTGCGGCAACTGTATCGACGTCGGCTGTCCGGCCATCCACGTGACGCGGCGCGCGACCGAGGTGAAGCCCTCCGGCAAGGGGGTCGAGCTCGCCTTCGTGCGCATCGAGACATCCGCCTGCACCGGTTGCGGCCTGTGCGTGCAGCCCTGCGCGCCGGAGGCCATCGTGCATGCGGCACCCGAGCATGCGGTCAACTTCCTGTACAAGAAGATCTGAGGAATCACGATGAGCATCACCAACATCCTCGTCTGCGGCATCGGCGGCCAGGGCGTGATGACCGCCACCGAGATCCTTGCCGAAGCGGCGCTGTCGCTCGGCTATGACGTGAAGAAGACCGAAGTGGCCGGCATGAGCCAGCGTGGCGGGGTGGTGACCTCGCACCTGCGCTTCGGGCCACAGGTGCTGTCGCCGCAGATCATGCCGGGCGATGCCGACCTGTTGGTCGGCTTCGAGGCCGCCGAAGCCCTGCGCTGGGCGCACATGCTCAAACCCGGCGGTGTCGCCTTGGTCAATGTCGGACGCCTCGTGCCGCCGGTGGTCAACATCGGCCTCTACGATTATCCCGACGACCCGATAGGTTCGATCCGCGCGCTCGGCATCGAGACTCACGCCTTCGATGCCAGCGCGATGGCGCAGGCGCTCGGCAACGTCCGCCTGGGCAACACCGTGATGCTGGGCGCCATGGCCGACCGCCTGCCGTTTCCCGCCGGCGTGCTGCTTGACGCCGTGCTTGCGCGCTTCGGCGCGCGCAAGCCGCAACTGGTGGACGTCAACCGCCTGGCGTTCGAGCGCGGCCGCCAGGCCGTCGCGGCGGGCGAGGCGCAGCCGGCGGCGCTGGCCGGCTGACGCGCGCCGCCGCCGGCGGTACTCGTTGCCGCACGGAAGCTGTTAAAATTGCGAGCTTTTCTCCGAGGCCTTTCGATGACGGCTCGCATCATTGACGGCAACGCCCTTTCCGCGCGTCTGCGTGGCGAGATCGCCGATCGTGCCGCCGCGCTCACCGCGCGCGGCGTCCAGCCCTGTCTTGCGGTGTTGCTGGTCGGCGTCGATCCGGCCTCCGCCGTGTACGTGCGCAACAAGGTTGCCGCCTGCGAAAAGGCCGGCATCCGCTCGCTGCGCTTCGACTATCCGCAGGATGCGGATCCGGCGGAAGTGATGTCCCGCCTCGCCGCGCTCAATGCCGACCCGGCGGTGCACGGCATCCTGGTGCAATTGCCGCTGCCGCCGCAGTTCGACGAGACCGCGGTGCTCGAGGCGATCGACATCGGCAAGGACGTCGACGGCTTCCACGCCGAGAACGTGGGCCGCCTGTCGCAGAATCGCGAGGCCTTCATTCCCTGCACGCCGCACGGCGTCATGAAGATGCTGCAGTCGGCCGGCGTGCCGGTGCAGGGCGCCGAGGCGGTCGTGATCGGCCGTTCCAACATCGTCGGCAAGCCGATGGCGATGCTGCTCACCAACGCGGGTGCCACGGTCACGGTGTGCCATTCGAAGACGAAGGATCTCGCCTTCCACACCCGCCGCGCCGACATCCTGGTGGCGGCGATCGGCAAGCCGCGCTTCGTCACGGGCGACATGGTCAAGCCGGGCGCCACCGTCATCGACGTCGGCATCAACCGCCTGCAGGACGGCCCCGATGCCGGCAAGCTGTGTGGCGACGTGGATTTCGCCTCGACGAAGGACGTCGCCGGCGCGATCACCCCGGTGCCGGGCGGTGTCGGACCGATGACGATCACCATGCTGCTGGAAAACACCGTGATTTCCGCCGAGCGCAGCGCGCGTGCGGCAGGCAAGTGAGGACTGCGCAATGAAGGAAGCCAAGCCGGTCATCGGCATCATCATGGGCTCGAACTCCGACTGGCCGACGATGAAGGCTGCGGCGAAGGTGCTGGAGGAATTCGGCGTGCCCTACGAGGCGAAGGTCGTCTCTGCCCATCGCACGCCCGACCTGATGTTCGAATACGCCGAAAGCGCACGCGGCCGCGGGCTGAAGTCGATCATTGCCGGCGCCGGCGGTGCCGCCCACCTGCCGGGGATGGTTGCCGCCAAGACCACGCTGCCGGTGCTCGGCGTGCCGGTGCAGTCCAAGGCGCTGTCGGGGAAGGATTCGCTGCTGTCCATCGTGCAGATGCCCAAGGGCATTCCGGTTGCCACCTTCGCCATTGGCGAGGCGGGTGCAGCCAATGCAGGCCTCTTCGCGGTGGCGCTGCTCGCCGGCGAGGATGCCGACCTGGCGCAAAAGCTCGCCGAATTCCGCGCCCGCCAGACCCAGGCGGTGCTCGACATGACCCTGGATTGAGAGTCGCATCATGATCCTCCCTCCTGCCACACTGGGGATGCTCGGCGGCGGCCAGCTCGGCCGCTTTTTCGTTTCTGCCGCGCATGAATTGGGTTACAAGGTCTGGGTGCTCGATCCGGACGCGAACAGCCCTGCCGGCCGCATTGCCGACCGTCATCTCGTCGCCGCCTACGACGACTACGCCGCGCTCGACGCGATGGGCGCCGAATGCGCCGCAGTGACGACCGAGTTCGAGAACGTTCCCGCCGACACCCTGGACTACCTGGCCAAGTTCATCCCGGTACATCCCTCGGCGAGCGCGGTGGCGGTGTGCCAGAACCGCATCGCCGAAAAGACTTTCCTCGCCGACAACGGCCTGCCGCACGGCCCCTTCGCGGTCATCCGCAGCGAGGGCGACATCCGCAACGCCAATGCCGGCCTGTTCCCGGCGATCCTCAAGGTCGCGCGCTTCGGCTACGACGGCAAGGGCCAGGCGCGCGTCACCGATCGTGACGAAGCGGTAAAGGCTTTTCAGCAGTTCAAGGGCGAGCCCTGCGTGCTGGAGAAGATGCTGACGCTGGACTACGAAGTCTCGGTGGTGCTCGCGCGCGACGAGGCCGGCGACGTGCGGGCCTTTCCGACCGGCGAGAACCGCCACCGCAACGGCATCCTGGATGTCACCATTGCGCCGGCGCGCGCCTCCGCCTGCCTGCGCGACAACGCGCAGGAGATCGCCGAGCGCATCGCCGACAAGCTCGGCTACGTCGGCACGCTGGGTGTGGAGTTCTTCGTCTGCCGCGGCGAGCTGTTCGTCAACGAGATGGCGCCGCGCCCGCACAACAGCGGCCACCACACCATCGACGCCTGTGATGCCAGCCAGTACGAGCAGCAGGTGAGGGCGCTGTGCGGCCTGCCGCTGGCGACGCCGCGGCAGCATTCGGCGGCGGTGATGGTCAATCTGCTCGGCGAGCTGTGGTACGAGGGAGGGCAAGCCGGTGGTACCTATCGGGAGCCGGACTGGTCGCTGCTGCACGCCGTTCCCGGCCTGCGCCTGCACCTGTATGGCAAGCACCACGCCCGCCCCGGTCGCAAGATGGGCCACTTCACCGTGACCGGCGACGATGCCGAAGCAGCGCTGCAGCAAGCAATGCAGGCGCGCGCGGCGATCGGCATCCGGGACGAATGATGGCCGACGCGCAAGGCGCTCCGCGGGCGCGCGGCATGATCGAACCGGCCACGCTGGTGGCCATCGAGCGTGCCGCCATGCTGCTGCGGGCTGGCGAGCTGGTCGGCATGCCGACCGAGACGGTGTATGGTCTGGCAGCCGATGCCTTGAATCCGGAGGCGGTGAAGAAGATCTTCGCGGCCAAGGGACGTCCGGCCGACCATCCGGTCATCGTGCATCTTCCGAGTGCCGAGCATCTGCCGCGCTGGGCTGCCAGCATCCCCAAGGATGCGCTCGCGCTCGCCAGGGCCTTCTGGCCCGGGCCGCTGACGCTGATCCTGAAGCGCGAGGCCGACGTGCCCGACGAGGTCACGGGCGGCCAGGACACGGTGGGCGTGCGGGTACCGGCGCACTCGATCGCGCTCGCCCTGCTGCAGGTCTTCGGGTCCGGCATCGCCGCGCCGAGCGCCAACCGCTTCGGGCGCATCAGTCCCACGACCGCCGCTCACGTGCAGGAAGAACTCGGCGAGCGTGTGGCGATGATCCTCGACGGCGGCGCCTGTCCGGTGGGCATCGAATCGACCATCGTCGATTTCTCGCGCGACGTCCCCGAGATCCTGCGCCCCGGCGCCATCACCGCCGATGACATCGCCCGCGTCATCGGTCGGCGCCCGCGCGTGCGCGGCGAGCTGGAGCAGGTCGGCGCTGCGCAGGGCGAAGCGGACGCCGCCGGCAGGGCGGATGCGCCGCAAGTCCCGCGCGTATCCGGCGCGCTCGCAGCGCACTATGCGCCCCGAACACCGCTGCGCCTGGTCGACGCTTCAAGGCTGGCAGGTGAAGCCGCCGAACTCGCCGCCACCGGCTGCCACGTCGCCGTGCTGGCCATCAGCGTCAGCGACCCGCAGGATGGCCGGCTTGCATGGCATGCCGCGCCCTCGCAGCCAGCCGCCTACGCCCACGATCTGTACGCGAACCTGCGCACCCTCGACGCGCTGGGCGTCGACGTCATCCTCGTCGAAGCCATGCCCGCAGGCGCCGCCTGGACCGCCATCGCCGACCGCCTCGGCCGTGCCGCCGTCGGCTCCGGGGCGGAAGAGGACGAGACCTGAAGCGAAGGGGGGTTCACATCCGCGGAGCGCTTGCCTATAATGCGCGCTCTTTCAGGGCCGATAGCTCAGCTGGGAGAGCGCTGCGTTCGCAATGCAGAGGTCGAGGGTTCGATCCCCTTTCGGTCCACCATATGCAAGGGCTCGGATAATATCCGGGCTGTGCCGTTAAGCATAAAGTGGCCACCAGGACACTTTATGCTTAATTTCCCGATAGGCCACATTTTGGTTTATTGGGTCGCGCATAGTAGGCTTGTTGGTTTTGCTCTCCGAGCAGGTTGCGAAAGTTCGCACTGCTCGAAATGTAGGTTGAAAAAAACGGGACAGTTTGGTCCCGTTTTCATTTTCGGCGGTGGTTTGGTGCGGTTCAGGTGCGCCGAGAGCCTATGACCTGGCTGATGTGACGGAAGATGCCGGGCACTGACTGCGCCTCGGTATCGAGTCGATTCCAGATGTCGCGTGCGCTCATCCCCTCGTAACCTGCCGCTAGGCGCTCATCGAGGACGTCGCCAATCTGTGCCTGGAGTCGAGCCTGTCGCTGCTCGCCGATTGAAGCGCGGTGGCGCAGATAGCGGTCGGCGAGCGCTCGGGTTTCAATATTGGCACGCAAGTACAAATTCTTGCGGTCGACGCCAACGCGTTCACTCGCTTCATGGACCGATACCGCCACCGGCTCCTTGAGCATCGCCTGCAACTGAGCACGGATGCTGTCCCAGTCCAGTTCCCGCGACCTGATGCCTGCACGAGGCGACTCGGGTAGCTCGATGGACATCTGGATTGGCGTGAGCGGCAGTTCCCAGTCTTCGACATCGCCAGCAAAAAGTTTGTCGAGCCCAATCCCTCCGTGCAGGGCGATGGTCAGCCACGCCTTCAGCGTGGGAATCCCGCCCTTGTTGAGCCAATGGGAGATGCCACTCTTGGAGAAGCCATAGCGGCTCGCGAATGTACTCGGTCGGCCGTCTGCCATGCGCTTGATGACCGTTTCCAGCAAAGGAACCAATCCCTCGGAAGCCACCTTGGGGGGCGCCTGCAACATCAGGCCCACTTGGCGCGCCGTCCACAAGGCTTCGGGTGTAGCAGGTTTCGTTTCGGCATCGCCGAGAAACCCACCACAAGAAGTGCAGTAACCGGGAACAACGACCGCAGAGCGATTCCGAACGTTGGTGCGATGACAGTGCGGGCACGTCGTCGCCAACTGAACCTTGTGGCGCACGCAGACCGTGACCGGGGCGACATCCCATGCCAAGCGGAGGTAAGGCTCGCCGCCACTCGCCTTGTCCTCGGCCAGGCAGCACGGGCACCAGCGGTCGGATTTCGGTGCCAGCCCGGGTGTGCCCAGGACGGTGCGCCAAGGCGCCAGCGTGTGCTGGTCGAGCGCACTGATGCCTGTCAGGGCTGCCAGCCACGCGGCCCACTGCTCGCTCTCCGGCGACATGCTGGAGAAGCTGCGCTGATGCCAGCCGTACTTCTCGCACACGGACTGCTCGAAGTGGGCGAGAACCCAGCCGGCCAGCTTTTGTGTCGTCATCCCGTGGGAGTAGGCGAGGCGGCAGAAATAGCTCGTCAGGCTCTCGACTTCAGGAGTGCCGCGGCCCATCGGCTCAAGGGCGTGCAGCGTCGAGCGCGGATTGTGCAATGTGCTCATTACGCAACCCTCCGACCGGTCTTGGGCTGTTGCACGGCCAGATTGCGCTTGAGGCCCGGCGCAATGCGTTCCTCGCCCTCCACGATTTCCCGCATGATCTGCGTAACCTGAGCTTCGGTGAGGAGCGCCTTACACAACGTGTCCTCCGACCAGCCTTTTTCGCCGACCAGCAGGTTCAGTCGCACAAGCACCGTGCGCAGCGTGCCAACGCACCCCAGCGTGTTCTGGTGGAACACCTCGGCGTAACGCAAGAGGTCGAGGTCCTTCAAGGCTGGCATGCTCTCGCCCAGCTTCTTCAGGCAGCCACGGAAGGAGCGGACATCCTCGGCGACGTCTTCACGGTAGCGGCCGAAATGAATCACGTGAGTCCGTCGCGCAAGCTGCGCACTCAGTGAGACAAGTTCGAAGAGGTCGTATGAACCGAGCAGAATCCATTGCACGTGGTACTCGTTGGAGAGGGACTTGAGCGTATTGAACTGTTCGACGAGCCGGCTGGGATGACACTGCCGCATCATGTGCGCTGCTTCATCAACGACAACGAATCGCGTGCCGCGGTTGCGCAGTGACCGCTCCACCGCCGTGCGCAAACCCGAGAGGCGGTTGGTTTGCGGACCCACGGGGCGCACCACCTTTCCGCTTTCGGGGTCGATGCCGTAGGCAGTCCGTGGAGCGTCCAATTCGCCCTCGAGTGCATCGAGCATGCGCTGGTAAAACAAGCGCCAGGAGAAGTCGCGTTCGCCCGACGCCGGTGCCTCGAGGCGAATCGCTGGCATGTAGCCCGGATCCTCGGACAGCGTCGTTGCTTGGGCCTTGAGTTCGGCCTCGACGAGAAAGTCGCCGAGCGTTGTCTTGCCGACCCCTGTCGGGCCGCACAGTACGATGAGGTTTGCGTTGTCGCCGGCGTCCAGCATTAGGCGGCACTCCTCAATAGTTGCCGCGATGCGGGGATGGCGGATGCGCTGGCCGCTCATCGGCGATGCGCTCGGTGTGAAGCTATTTGGAGTCTCAATGGTCATTTTTTAGGTTCAATCAGAAGGTTTCAAAGTCGGGGGTGTCGGGTTGCACGAACTCGCTCGTTGCCGCCTCGTGCGGCGGGGGCGGTAGCAGCCCAACCGGCAAGGCGGGCGCATTCGGCGCCGCTGAGCTGACCTGAGTGACTCGGTGAGCGTCGACAGGCGTCCGAGCAATGGTGCTCTGGGGCGAGATGGCCCCAATGCCGAGCCCCTGGTACAGGTCCCGGTTCTCCTGCTGGCGCTCGAGTGCCAGCTCCATTGCACCTGTCGGGGTGAAAACACGCATGAACTCGGTGAGTCGCTGCGTTGACAGCTCATCGCGGTCGGGCAGGCGGAAGTGGCTCTGCATCTCCGTGGTGATGAACTCGCGCTCCTTCTCCGTGAGCTGTCCGAGGGCGGTCAACGCCTTGCAGCGAGCAGGAACCCAGCGCTTGTCGATCTGAACATAGACCGTGGAGCAGTCCCACGGGTCGTAGCGCGTGGGAACCTTCGTGCCGTGCAACCTGGGATCGCGGAACTCGGGGCACCAGTAGAGATAGTGGTTATGCACTTTCACGCCACGTTGCCTATCCACCGTGCGCTCACCTCTCCGCCCTACGGTCGGGCAGGTCAGGATGAGAAAGTCTGGCGTCAGCGTTACGAGGCGATGGGTGCGCAGCCCCGATGAATCCACGCTGCGCTGGAACGCTTCGCGCGGGCTCAGTCCGAGTGCGGCGTGTTCAGCCGTGTCGTAGTAGTTGAAGGCCCAGTACTCGAGGCCGTAGTACAGATAGGCCAGCGACCACTCGGCCAGACGCGAGGGCAAGAACTTGCCGGTGGTTTTGCGGACTTCTTTCAGGGCTTTGGTGTTGCCCGCGAGGTTGTGAACGTAGTCGGAATGAACGCGGCCGAAGATGCGCTCCATCACGGTACCGTGCCGCGGGCGACCGGCCGGTCGGTAGCGGATGTGGATGTGCATCAGCTCGGCGAAGCGGCTGAAGTCCTCGCTGCGAAAGTCCGCCCCGTTATCAACGATGATGAACTGCGGCAGTCGGCGATAACGTCGGACGATGTCGCGCAACAACATCATGTTCGACCGGTACGATGGCGGGTCGAACGTCAGGTAGATGCCCAGAATCCGCCGAGTGAAGGCGTCAATCGCGAGCGACAACCAAGGGCGGCCGAGAACCTTTCCTGTTCGCAGGGAAACAAGCTCGATGTCGACCTGCGTGTGATCCATGTGCACGTACTGGAAGGCACGCGAACTGGCCGGCGACAATTAGCCTGACCGGTCGACGACAACTATCTTGGCCGGTTGGATCTGTTGCCGGGAAGGTCCGGAAGCGAGGGATAGAGTGCTCTTCTGACGACAGGCGTTGGGAGGCGCTCG
>JAFEFM010000450.1 GCA_018240585.1 Pseudomonadota bacterium | reverse complement strand
CTTTCGACCGCCTGTCCTCGGTGTTCCTGTCCAACACCAACCACGAGGAAGACCAGCCCTGTCACCTGCGGCTGAAGGATGCCTCGGTGCCGATCTCCATCAACCTGGCGAAGTACGACGCGCCCGAGCAGCGCTACTGCCCGGCCGGGGTGTACGAGATCGTGCAGGAAGACGCCGGCCCGCGGCTGCAGATCAACGCGCAGAACTGCGTGCATTGCAAGACCTGCGACATCAAGGACCCGACCCAGAACATCAACTGGGTGGTGCCGCAGGGCGGCGAGGGGCCGATCTACCAAGGGATGTGATTGCCCCGCGACCGCAGCGTCCGACGTACAGCGCTGTTGTCGCAGGGCAAACATCGAACAGCGATTCCTGCATCTCCGCACCGAGTTCGTCCATCTCGCGCTGCGGCTGGGATCCGCCGGCATGGCGACCGGGATGTTCGTACGCGCGGCGGCGCTTTCCTGCACTGCAGCATCTGAAGCGGCGGGACGGTTGCCAGCCGACGCGTCACCAACTAGGGTGAAAGAAGCGGAATTCACGCCGCATCCGATCGCTGGCTGGGAGGTCCGCCCATGAAGAGCATCGACACCGCCCGACTGGACCGCATCGTCGCCGACGCCCGGCGTGCAGCGGACGCCCGCAGCCAGGGCTACCGGGAACGCGCATTGAAGATCCACCCATGGATCTGCGGTCGTTGCGGGCGCGAATTCACCCTTGCCAACGTGCGCGAACTGACTGTCCATCACCGCGACCACAACCACGACAACAATCCAGCCGACGGCAGCAACTGGGAACTGCTGTGCATCTATTGCCACGACAACGAGCACCAGCGCGAACTCGAGGCACGGGCCGAAGGCCGGACAGCAACTCAACAAAGAATTACCGTCGCGACGCATGCCCCCTTTTCCGGGCTGAAGACGCTTCTCGAGCAGGGCAAGCGGTAGCGTTCAGCGCACCGTCCAACTCAGCGCCGGTCACCGGGACGACGGCTACGGAACATTGACCGGGCCGCGGCTGCCCTGCAGCCCCCCCCCGTTCACTCCAGGTAGTGCCCGACGCCGATCAGCGAGCCGGCGACACGGCGCACATAGGCGCGCTTCTTCTCCACCGCGTTGGTTACCGGGTTGCGCCACACGTACTCCACCGTGGCCTCGTCCGCGGACTTCAGGCGCTCGACCATCTCCGCGATCAATGGCTTGCCCGCAGCATCGTGCAACCCCAGCGCGTCGGTTCCGGCGAGTGCGGGATTCATGCCCATGGCCTGGAAGCGGCCGGACTCAAGGTCGACCATGAACACGTACAGATCGTCACGCACGAAGCTGCCCGCGCGGTCGTTGAACGCGGTGGCGGCGCCCTGCGCCCCCTGCGTCCGGGCCAGGTCGACCGCCTTGTCCAGCATCGTGCGCGCCTGCTCGGCGGTCGCGCGCGGCGCCGAATAGCCGACGCCGACGACGTAGTCGCCCACCTTGCGCACGTAGCTCGCCTTGGGCTCGACCTTGTTCGTCGCGCGGTTCAGCCACACGTAGCGCACCGTCGCTTCCGGCGCCTTGCGGGTGGCGTCGATCATGTTGCGGAACAGGGGGTTGCCCGCAGCGTCGGTGGTGTCGATGACCTTCAGGCCGACGAGCGATTCGGGCGCCGCGCCGCTGGCGTGGTACACACCCTTGTCGTCGATCACGAACACGTACAGGTCCTTGCGCACGAACCTGCCTTTCTGGTTGTTGAAGGCGGCGAAGGCGCGCTCGGCGCCATTGGCCTCCATGTACTTCACCGCCTGATCGAACATCGCCCGCGCCTCCAGCGGCGTGGCCCGTTCGGCGGCAAGCGCGCCGCCGGCGAAGGAAGCCGTCATGGCAGCGGCCAGCACGGTGTTGAGGATGCGTGTCTTCATCGTGGAAATTCCCTTGGTGGCAGATTCGGGCTTGTCTGCGGCACCGGCCCATCGGGGCCGATCCCGCCGACACGCCCGCCCGACCGTCAGCAGCCGGTCCGGATCAGGATTTGTGCAGCTTGAACACCCACACCGAGCCGCCCTGCTCCAGCATGTTCACCCGCTTGGCGACGTCGCCGCCCCACAGCGGCACCGCCCCGCCCCAGCCCGACACCACGGCGACGTACTGCTCGCCGCCTTCTTCCCAGGTGATCGGCGGCGCGATCACACCCGAGCCGGTCTGGAACTGCCACAGTTCCTTGCCAGAGTTGGCGTCGATCGCCTTCAGGTAGCCTTCGGGCGTGCCGTAGAACACCAGGTCGCCGGCGGTGGTCAGCACCCCGCCCCACAGCGGCGCGTTGTTCTTCACCTCCCACACGATCTTGCCCTTGACCGGATCGACCGCGCGCAGCGCGCCGATGTAGTCGTCGTTGAGCGGCTTGATGGTGAAGCCCGCGCCCAGGTAGGCGGCGCCGCGCTTGTAGGAGATCGGCTCGTTCCAGATGTCCATGCCCCATTCGTTGGCCGGCACGTAGAACAGGCCGGACTTCGGGCTGTAGGCCATCGGCATCTGGTTCTTGCCGCCGAGGAAGGATGGCGCGTTGAACACCGTCTTGCCCTTCTTGTCCTCGCCCACGGTGTCGACGAAGGGGTTGCCCGGGCGCTTGTCGTCGTTGTAGATCGGACGGCCGGTCTTCAGGTCGATGCCCTTGGCCCAGTCGATGCGATTGACGAAGGGGAAGGCGTTCAGCAGCTTGCCGTTGGTGCGGTCATTGACGAAGAAGAAGCCGTTGCGGTCGGCCTTGCCGCCGGCTTTGACCGTCCTGCCGGTCTTCGGGTCCTTGTAGTCGAAGGACACGAACTCATTGACGCCGTCGAAATCCCAGCCGTCGTGCGGCGTGCTCTGGTAGTGCCAGACGATCTTGCCGGTGTCGGGATTGATCGCCAGGGTAGACGACGAATACAGGTTGTCGCCCGGGCGCAGCCAACTGTTCCATGGCGCCGGGTTGCCGGTGCCGATGAAGATCAGATTGACCTCCGGGTCGTAGTAGGCGGTCTGCCACGGCGCGGCACCGCCGGTCTTCCACAGGTCGCCCGGCCAGGTGGCGTTGGTCGTGCCGGTGATGCCGTTGTCGATCGGCTTGCCTTCGGCGTCGTACTTGTGGCCCATGTGGCCCTCGACCGTCGGCCGGCTCCAGATCAGCTTGCCGGTCTTCGCGTCGCGCGCGTCCACCCGGCCCACCACGCCGAACTCGCTGCCCGAGTTGCCGGTGATGACCATGCCCTTGACGATCTGCGGTGCGGCGGTGAAGGAGTAGCCGGCCTTGTAGTCCTCGATCTTCTCGCGCCACACGACCTTGCCGGTGTCCTTGTTCAATGCCACCAGTTGCGCATCCAGCGTGCCGAAGATCACCAGGTCGTCGTACAGCGCCGCGCCGCGGTTGATCACGTCGCAGCAGGGCATGATGCCGTCGGGCAGGCGGTGCTCGTACTTCCACAGCTTCTGCCCGGTCTTGGCGTCGAGCGCGAAGATGCGGCTGTAGGACGCGGTGACGTACATCTTTCCGTCATAGACGAGCGGCTGCGACTGCTGGCCGCGCTGCTTCTCGCCGCCGAAGGAGAAGGACCACACCGGGACCAGGTCCTTCACCGTCTGCACGTTGACCTGGGTCAGCGGACTGAAGCGCTGACCCTTCGTGCCCAGCCCGTTGCTGACCACCTGGGTGGTGATGGTCGGGTCATTGACGATGTCGTCGTCCGTCACGCCCCTGGCATGGGCGTGGGCGGCGCCCAGCATCATGACGGCGGCGGCGATCAGCGACAGGCCGCGCATGCGGCGCGGCTGCTTGGAGCTTCGATCCATGTCTTCCTCCTCGGGATGTCGAATAAGAGAGTGTTGTTTTCTGCGGTGTTGATGCGGCTTGCTGCGCCGGGCATCGCCCCGGGGGCTGCCAGCGCAAGCGCCATGCCACCTTGCCGAAAGCCGCAACCACCGCTGGTTCAGCCGCCCCACGCTGCTACAGGCGCTGCTCCACCTGCTCCAGATTCGCGATCGGCATCCGGTCACAGCAGGTTTTATTGAGCAATCGAGCAGGTCCGGCGTTGTCGCCACCTCCATGCCGACGCGCGTCCGCGACCGCGCTCACGGCTGGCATGTCGATTGCTCACAACCGAGACCCATCCACGCCGGCAGCCCCTGGACCAGACGATGTCGACACCCGATTCGCGCGCCCTCATCGCGCTGATGACCCCGCTGATCACCACCCTGTACGCGCTTCTCGCATTCGCCGCGCCCGCCGCCGCTGCCTCACCGCTGGCGGGCGGGCCCATGTCGCTTACGCCCGCCGTCGGCACCGAGGCGCGGTCCGATCCGCTGGCGTCCTCACGCTGGCAGGACATGCAGCGCGAGTTCTTCCGCGACGCAACGGTGCGCTTCGACACGCGCGTGACCGTCACCGCGCCACCCAACGCGGAGGACCCGCTCAACGTACCGGTGAGCGTGGATGCGAGCGCGCTGCCGGACGTGCGCGAAGTGTTCGTGTTCGCCGACTTCAACCCCATCGTCAAGGTGCTGAGCTTCACGCCGCTCGATGCCATCGCCACCCTCGGCTTCCGCCTCAAGCTGCAGCAGTCGTCGCCGGTCCGCGCCGCGGCGCGAACCGGCGATGGCGTCTGGCATGTGGGCGGCGCGTGGGTCCGCACACATGGCGGCGGCTGCACGCTGCCCTCAGTGGGCTCGGCCTCGCCGCTGTGGCAGCAGCACCTCAACGAGGTGAGCGGGCGGGTGTGGCACGGCGTCGGGCCGGGCGAGCGCCTGCGCCTGCGGGTGATCCACCCGATGGACACCGGCCTCGCCCCCGGCATCCCCTCCTTCCATATCGAGGATCTTCTCGTCAGCGCTGCCGACGGCCGGCTGCTGATGCGCATCCACCCGTTCGAGCCGGTGTCGGAGAACCCGGTATTCACCCTCGACCTGCACAAGGGCACATCCGGCGCCGGCGCGCTGCGCGTGAGCGGGCGCGACAACAACGGCAACCACATCGACGCAGGAGTGGCGCAATGAGCCCCGCGAACCGCCTCGTCCGCCTGCTGCCTCTGCTCGGCAGCCTCGTCGCCACCGCTGCCCTCTCCCAGGCGTCGGACCCCGGGGGGCCGCAAGTGCCGCCTCCCGCGCGGGCACCGGACGCGGCACACAGCTTCGACTACCACCTGCAGCCGCGCCGGATCGCCGATGGCGTCTACATGATGGAAGGCCGGCGCGAGGATTTCTCCACCGAGAATGGCGGCAACATCGTGAACACCGGC
>JAFEFM010000044.1 GCA_018240585.1 Pseudomonadota bacterium | reverse complement strand
CCGTCGCAGGCGTCGGCCCAGCCGTCCTCGTGGAAGGCGCCGGTGACGCGCACCGTCACCGCCATCGACAGCAGCACCGCCAGCGTCGGCGGCAGGACCATCACGCAGGCGAGGTAGGTGGCTGCACCGATCGCGCCCACCACCCAGCCGACCAGCGGAAAATACCGCGCCGAGTGGTTGAGCCGCTCGGTCGACCACGGCACCCAGGCGGGCACCGGCAGGCGGGTGAAGAAGCCGAGCGCGGTGAAGAAGAGTTCGAGCTGGTAGCGCATCGAGGGGCGTCAGTCGGTCTTGCCGCTGACGCCGGCCGATTCGAAACTCGCCATCTCGTTGAGGAAGTTCACCGCCGCCTGCAGCAGCGGATACGCCAGCGCCGCGCCGGTGCCTTCGCCCAGGCGCAGGTCGAGTTCCATCAGCGGCTCGACGCCCAGGTGGGCGAGCTGCACGCGGTGGCCGGGCTCCTGCGAACGGTGGGCGAACACGCAGTAGGGCAGGATGGCCGGCTCGATGGCGTGGGCGACAAGCAGGGCCGAGGTGACGATGAAGCCGTCGATCAGCAGCACCATGCCTTGCTCGGCGGCGCCCAGCATGGCACCGGCCATCATCGCGATCTCGAAGCCGCCATATTCGGCCAGCGCCGCAAGCGGCTCGGACGGGCGCCCGCCGCGTTGCAGCGCCTGTTGCAGCAGGGCGCGCTTGCGCGCGAGGCCGGCGTCGTCGAGGCCGGTGCCGCGGCCGGTGATGGTGACGAGGTCGGCGCCGCCGGCTTCGCCCACCAGGCAGTGCGTCAGCAGTGAAGCCGACGCGGTGTTGCCGATGCCCATCTCGCCGAAGCCCAGGCAGTTGCAGCCGCTGGCGGCCAGGTTGTGGGCCAGTTCGCGGCCGCGGGCAAGCGCGGCGTCGCGCACTTCGGCGCTCATCGCCGGCTGCTCGAGGTAGTTTGCGGTGCCGGGGCCGAGCTTGGCGTTGATGAGGCCGGGGCGCTTGCCGAAGTCATGGTTGACGCCGGCATCGACGACGGTGAGGCCGATGTCCAGTTGCCGCGTGAACACGTTGATCGCCGCGCCGCCGGCGAGGAAGTTCTCCACCATCTGCCAGGTCACGTCCTGCGGATAGGCCGACACGCCGGCGCGCGCCGCGCCATGGTCGCCGGCGAACACCAGGATGTGCGGCTGGCGCAGCTCGGGCGTGAGCGTCTGCTGGATCAGCCCGATCTGCAGCGCCAAGGATTCCAGCCGGCCGAGCGCGCCGAGCGGCTTGGTCTTGCGGTCGATCTTGTGCTGCAGGGCGGCGGCGAGGGCGGTGTCGGGGGCGGAGAGATTCGGCTTCATGGCGGATTGGGCGGTTTCGGTCGCGGCGGATGGTAGCACGCGGGTTTTGATGGGGCCGCCTGACCGGGTCAGGGGCATCTTGCGCTAAGCCTTCTCTTTCATCACCAGCGGTAACCCCGCGGCAACGAAGATCACGCTCGGGCACAACGCCGCCACCGCCTGGTTCAGGCGCCCGGCCTCGTCACGGAACAGGCGGCCGAGCGGGGTTTCCGGCACCAGCCCGAGGCCGACTTCGTTGGCGACCAGGATCACATGCCCGGGCAGGGCGGGCAGGGTGGCGAGCAGGGCGTCGCGCTCGCGGCTGAAAAGCGGGAGTTCGTCGGCGCTGGCGCCTGGCGACAGCGCTTCCGCGCCGGCCAGCAGGTTGGCGAGCCACAGCGTCAGGCAATCGACGATCACGCAGCGCTCGGGCGCGGCTTCGCGGCGCAGCGTCGCAGCCAGCGCGAGCGGCGCTTCCACCGTCTTCCATGCGGCGGGGCGGTCGGCCTGGTGGCGGCGGATGCGTGCGGCCATCTCTTCGTCGCCGGCTTCGGCGGTGGCGATGACGGTGACGGCCAGGCCGGAATCGGCCGCGATTTGTTCCGCGAGCCGGCTCTTGCCGGAGCGTGCGCCGCCGAGGATCAGTTCGAGCTTCATCGGAAAGTGGAATTTATTGCGCTGCAAAATCGAGCCGGAAAAGGTATCATCCGCGCCGCTGCCCCGGAAGGGGCGCTGCGTTCGAGGT
>JAFEFM010000449.1 GCA_018240585.1 Pseudomonadota bacterium | reverse complement strand
CCTCGTCGTAGGCGGCGATCACGTGGCTGCGGTAGTCCGGAACGAAGACTTCCTTGACCGACAGCTTCTTGCTGCCGGTGCCGGCGAGGCCGACCACGTTCCAGTCGTCGATGATGTCGAAGTCGGCGCGCTGCACCCAGAAGGAACGGAACACCTGCTCGCCGTTTTCCGCGACGCGGCCGCCGAGGAAGGCGCCGCCGTCGGCATGATCGCAGCCGCTCGAGGTCAGCCATTCGCCGTTCAGCACATAGCCGCCCTCGACCTTGGTGACGGTGCCGAAGGGCGCGTAGGAGGAGGACACCAGGCGGGTGTTGTCCTCGCTCCACAGCTCGTCGCCGCAGCGCTCCGGCAGCAGGCCGACTTCGAAGGGGTGGACGCCCAGCACCATCACGTTCCAGGCGCTCGAGGGGCAGCCACGTGCCAGTTCCATCAGCACCCTGTTCAGTACGTTGGGGTGCATCTCGTAGCCGCCCCAGCGGCGCGGCTGCAGGATGCGGAAGAAGCCGGCGTCCTTGAACTTCCGGATGGTCTCGGGGGAGACCATGCGCGCTTTCTCGCAGGCATCCGCACGCTCGCGCAGCCACGGGATCATGGCCTCGGCGCGGGCGACGATTTCGGTTTCGGTCGGGATCAGGGTGTCGATGCTGCCCATGGTCGTGTTTTCCTTGAGAGGTATTTTCGATTCGGTTGCGAGGGAGTTGCGGTCGGCCGTTGCTCTTCAGGCCTGTTCGGCGCTGATCACGCCGTAGCCGGCGATCCATTCGTTGATCGGGCGGTAGTAGTCCTTGCGCGCGGTGTAGGGGCCGGCGGCGGCAAGGGCGGCGAAGGCGGCCACCCAGGTGCGGATCTCGTGGGTGGAGCGGCCGGCGGTCTTCGAGATCTCGTCGATGCTGAAATCGTCGATCGCGTCGAACCGTCCTTCCACCAGCAGGCGCATGAAGTCCTCGTCCCACGCGGGGTTGAGCGGCGTCTGCGCGCTTGCCGGCGTGCCGTAGATCTTGCCGGCGGCGATGGTGCGGGCCTGGCGGGCGGCGCGCGCCTCGGGCGTCGGATTGCGGCCCGCGATCAGGAAGCTGGCGACCTCCTCGGGCGCGCTGGCCAGCAGCGGCACCGGAGGCTCGTGCGACAGGCCGCCGGTGCCCAGCACCAGCACGCGCTTGTCGAGCCGGGCGAGGAAGCGGCCCACCGCGGCGCCGAGCTTGCGGATGCGGCGATAGGGGCCAAAGGGCGGCGCGACCGAATTGATGATGATGGGGATCACCGGATAGCGCGTCAGGCTGCCGGTCAGTTCCTCCAGCGTCTGCGTGCAGCCGTGGTCCACCTGCAGGCGGTGGGACAGGGCGATGTCGAGGTCGCTGTCGAGCAGGTGCCGGGTCAGCTCCATCGCCAGGTCGGCGGGGACGGACAGCGGGCCGCTCATGGTCTGATAGTCGCCCACGGATTCGGCCGCGGTGGCGATCACGAAAGGCGGCATCAGGTCATAGAAGAGACCGTTGTAGTGATCGGGCGCGAACACCACGATCAGTTCGGGATCGAAGGCTTCGACGTCGGCGCGAGCCTGGGCGAGGACCTGATCCACTTCGCGCACCACATCGGCGCCAGGGTCATTGAGCCCGCGCAGCGGTGTGTGCGAAAGGCATTTCAGTTTGATGCTCATGGTTCTTCCTTGCGGACGAATTCGGGGCAAGCCGTCCCCCTCCGGGCGCGCAGGCGCGCCCGAAATCAGGGACATGCGGAAATGGGGAGTGCGCGTGAGAGGGGCGGCTCAGCCCGGGGCGCTGCGATCCGTGTTCATTGCCGTCTCCTCGTCGTTCTGTATGTGTAAAGCGATTCTAGAGACCACGTGCAGAGCATGGAAAATTTATCGTGCGCTCGTCCACTACATGCACAACGCTGTTTTTAATAGAAATTGTTGACTTTCCGTGCTCCCTGCCGGGAACGGAAACCGCCCTGCGCCCCCTCCCGCGCGGCAGCGCCTCGCCACCGCAGCGGGGATGGCGCGGCGCCGATTCGCCGGCCTTTGCCCCGGCGCTCCCAGCGCTGCGACGGCGGCCGGGCGTGGCCGCCCGTGTACAATGAAACTTAACTCCCCGAAAGGGCGCATCTGCGGCCGCGCCCACTCGCTCGCGCGGCCGTGCCGCGCAGTGACGCCCCCTTCCCCACGGTGCACACCATGATTCTCGACATCGACTTCGTTTCCGACTTCGTCTGCCCCTGGTGCTTTCTCGGCAAGACCCGCCTCGAACAGGCGCTCGCCGAACTGAAGGCATCGCGGCCCGACATCAAGGTGCGCATCAACTGGCTGCCCTTCTTCCTCAACCCGGACACTCCGCCCGAAGGCGAGCCTTACCGCGCTTTCCTCGAAGCGAAATTCGGCGGGCCATTGAAGGTGGACGAGATGCTGGGCCGCATCGCCGAGGCGGCCGCGCCTGACGGCCTGAGCTTCGCCTTCGACCTCATCAGGACGCGGCCGAACACGTTGAAGGCGCATCGCCTGTGCTATCGCGCGCAGTCGCTGGGCTGGAAGCAGGACAAGGTGCAGGCGCTGACCCAGGCGCTGTTCTCGGCGCACTTCCAGCAGGGCCAGGACCTCGGTGACAGCGCGGTGCTCGCCGACATCGCCGCTGCCTGCGGCGACAAGCGCGACGAAGTGCTCGCCTGGCTCGACAGCAACGCGGACACCGACAAGGTGCAGCGCATGGCCGAGCGCATCCTCCACCAGGGCATCCAGGGCGTGCCCTTCTTCATCCTCAACCGCAAGCTGGCGGTGTCGGGCGCCCAGACCACCGCGGTGCTGGGCGCAGCGATCCTGCAGTCGCTGGAGACGGGGAAGCCGTCGTGAGGGATGGCGCAGCGGGCGGGCTCAGCGCTAACACTGCACCCCGCTAACGGCGATCGTCGTCACGCCGGCGCCAGTCGCCGCGGTCTCGATCGCCCCAGTCGTGCCGATGGCGGTAACCACGGTCCCGGTAGTCCCGGTCGCCGTCTCGATAGCCATCGTCCCGATAGCCACGATCCCGATAATCGTAGTCGCGATAGGCGTAATCCAGCGGCAGCACGACGCACCCGCCGAGCAGGGCGGCAATGCATAGCACGATGGTGGAGCGGATCATGGCCATTCCCCTTCATTGATCGGTGCTGCTTCGACCCGGCGGACCTTACTTCGTCTTGCGGGGTTTGTAAGACTGTGTACTTGGCGGCGAAAGCGCGGAGACTTTCGCCCCGCTTGGCCGCCTGTCATCGGATACATCCGGTTGCGGGTTTTCGCGCTCAGGGCGAGAACCCGATTGCCGCCGCACCTGTCCACCGCGCCGACGCATTTCAATCTGCCGCGTCATCACGCGACGACTCCTCTTCAGGAAGCAAGAATGAACCCCGAACAAACCCGCGCCATCGTCTCCCTCTGCCTGCTCGCCGC
>JAFEFM010000448.1 GCA_018240585.1 Pseudomonadota bacterium | reverse complement strand
GGCAGCGCTTTCCGCTGCCGGCATGCGGGCGGCAGGAATTGCCGCCCGCCGCACGACGCCGGCAAGATCGAAACCGGCGGACGGCCCGGCATTGCCGGTGTCGAGCGCATCGATTGCGCTGCCGGTGGCCTTGCCGCCCAGTTGTCGATACAAGGTTTCGGCCAGCCCCGTGCCCTTGCCCTGCGCCATGTTCATCGACAGTTGCTGGTCGAGCAGCCCCTGGAAGAGCTTGCCCTGCTCGCTGTCCAGCAAGCCGCCCGAAGGCGTCGCATTGCGCATGGACTTCATGACCATCTGCATGAACAGCGCCTCGAACTGCTTCGCCGCCGCACGCAGGGCCTGGTCGGACTGGCCGTCGGTGCGCGCCAGGCGCTTCAGGTCGCCGAGCGAGTTCGGATCGAGCGCGTTGAGCTGCACGCCTGAGCTGATGTTCGCCGCCGTCATGGTCGCAGCCTCAGATGACCTCGAGGTCGGCGCGCAGCGCGCCGGCCGACTTCATCGCCTGCAGGATGCTGACGAGATCCATCGGCTTGGCGCCGAGCGCATTGAGCGCCTTCACCACGTCGGCGAGATTCGCCGCGCCCTTGACATTGAACAGTGCCCCGCCCTCGCGCTCGATGTCCACCTGCCCGCGCTGCGTCACCACCGTCTGGCCGCCGGACAGCGGCCCCGGCTGGCTGACCTGGGCCTCGTTGTTCACCGTCACCGTGAGGTTGCCGTGCGCGACCGCGCAGTTCTGCAGCGTTACCTTCTGGTTCATCACGACGGAGCCGGTGCGCGAATTGACGATCACCTTCGCCGCCTGCACCGCCGGCGTCACATCGAGGTTTTCGAGGTGGCCAAGGAAAGCCACGCGCGCGGTGGAATCCAGCGGCGCGCGCACCTGGATGCTGCGCCCGTCCAGGGCCTGCGCCGAGCCGGGCGCGGCGAGATTGATGGCGTCGACAACCCGGCGCGCTGTGCCGAAATCCGTGTCGTTGAGGTCGAACATGACGTATTCGCCCTGCCCCAGCAGCGCGGGAACGGCCCGCTCCACGGTGGCGCCACCCGGGATGCGGCCGGCGGACAGATGATTGATCGTCTGCGAGGCGCCGCCGGCCGATGCGCCGGCGCCCCCCACGACCATGTTGCCCTGGGCCATCGCGTAGATCTGGCCATCGGCACCCTTCAGCGGCGTCATCACCAGCGTGCCGCCGCGCAGGCTCTTGGCGTTGCCGATGGAAGACACGGTGACGTCCAGATTCTGGCCCGGTCGCGCGAACGGCGGCAGCGTCGCGGTCACCATCACCGCGGCCACGTTCTTCAACTGCAGGTTGGTGCCCGCCGGCAGGGTGACGCCCATGTTGCCCAGCATGTTGGCGATGCTCTGCACGGTGAAGGGCGTCTGCGTGGTCTGGTCGCCGGAGCCGTCCAGGCCCACCACGAGGCCGTAGCCTGCGAGCTGGTTGTCGCGTACGCCGGCGATCGACGCCAGATCCTTGATGCGCTCGGCCGCCGCTGGCTGTGCCGCGACCATGGCCAGGGCGGCAACTGAAGATGCCAGCAGGCGCGCGAGAATTCGGGGGGTGTTACGCATGTGCTCGACTCAGAAGGGCAGGATGGCGACGAAGAAGCGCTGCAGCCAGCCCATCGTGTTGGATTCATCGATGAAGCCGCTGCCGCGATATTCGATGCGCGCATCGGCCACCTGGGTGGATTGCACGGTATTCGCCGCCGTCACCGTGTTCGGGTTGATCACGCCGGAAAAGCGGATGAACTCGTTGCCCTGGTTGATCGCCACCATCTTCTCGCCCGACACCAGCAGGTTGCCGTTCGGATAGACGTCGATCACCGTCACGGTGATGGTGCCGTTGAAGGCGTTGTTGGCGGCCGCGGCACCCTTGCCGGAGAAATCCGACTTCGCGCCCGCGTCGGCATTGAGGCCGGCCAGGCCGCCGAGCGGCAGTTTCGACGTGGCATTGATGCCGCCGCTGAGACTGGACTCGCGGCCGGCACTGGCGTTGGCGTTCTTCTGCGCGGTGTTGCGCTCCACCAGGTTGATGGTGATCGTGTCGCCGACGTTGCGCGCACGACGGTCCTCGAACAACGGCCGGCCGTAGCCCGGCTGGAAGATCGCGCCGGAGGAAGGCATCGCCTGCGGCCTCGCCTCGGGTCTCGCGGTCATCGGCTGGTGCACCGTCGTGGGCGGCGTCGAGTAGATCGACGCGCAGCCCGAAAGCAGGGCCGCGCCAACGAGTGCGAATGCACCGCTCGTTCTCATGATGCGTTTCCTCAAAGCTGCGTCAGCCGGCTCAGCATCTGGTCCGAAGTCGAAATGGCGCGCGAGTTCAGCTCGTAGGCACGCTGGGTCACGATCATGCTCACCAGTTCCTCGGCGACATTGACGTTCGACGTTTCGACGTAACCCTGGTTGAGCACCCCAGCGCCATTGGTGCCGGGCTGGACCGGGGTGGCGACGCCGCTGGAGGCGGTCTCGGCGTAGAGGTTCTCGCCCAGGCTCTGCAGGCCGCCGGCGTTGATGAAGGTGGCCAACTGGATCGCGCCGATCTGCACCGGCGCGGTGGCATTGGCCTGCAGCACGGTCACCGTGCCGTCCTTGCCGATGGTGATGCTTTTCGCGTCGGCCGGAATGTTGATGTTGTCCGCCAGCAGGTAGCCGCTGGCGGTGACGACATTGCCCTGGTTGTCGAGCTGGAGCGCGCCGTCGCGCGTGTAGGCGTTGGTACCGTCGGGCATCGTCACCCGCAGGAAGCCGTTGCCCTGCACCGCCACGTCGAGCGAACCGCCGGTCTGCTGCAGCGTGCCCTGGGTGAAGATGCGCTCGGTCGCCACCGGTTTGACGCCGGTGCCGATCTGCAGGCCGCTGGAAATCTGCGTCTGCTGCGTCGATTGCGCACCTGGCTGGCGTACGGTCTGGTACAGCAGATCCTCGAAGATCGCCCGCTGGCGCTTGAAGCCGTTGGTCGACACGTTGGCCAGGTTGTTCGAGATCACGTCCAGTTGCGTCTGCTGGGCGTCCAGCCCGGTACGGGCGGTCCATAGGGAGCGGATCATGGTTCTGTCCTAGTTCGTCCTGTTAGCTGACCGACAGCACCTTCGCCGCCGCCTGGTCGTTCTGATCGGCGGTCTGCAGCATGCGCGTCTGCATCTCGAACTGCCGGCCGAGCGAGATCATCTGCACCATCTGATCGACGACGTTAACGTTGCTGCCTTCCAGATAGCCGCCAGCCACGCGCACGTTCTCGTCTGCCGGCGCCGCGCCGCCCTGCTGCAGGCGGAACAGGCCGTCATCACCGCGCACCAGCGACTGCTCGGGCGGATTCACCAGCTTGAGCCGCCCCACCACGTTGACCACGCCGAGCTGGCCCGGCTGCAGCGCCGAGATGGAGCCGTCGTTGCCGATGCTGACCTCGGTGTCGGGCGGGATCGAGACCGGCCCGCCATCGCCGACCACCGGGCGGCCGCCGCGTGTCTGCAGGATGCCGTTGGCGCTCAGCTCCAGGCTGCCGTCGCGGGTGTAGGCCTCGCTGCCGTCGGGCATCTGCACCGCCAGCCAGCCCCTGCCGGCCACCGCCACGTCGTAGGTGCGACCGGTGAACTGCATCGGCCCGGCGGTGTAGTCATTGACCACGCTGGCATCCACGGTGAAGGCGCGGGTGCGCAGGGCTTCGGTCTGCACCTCGACCGCGCGCAGCTTGTGCAGCTCGGCGCGAAACCCGGTGGTGGTCGCGTTGGCGATGTTGTGCGCGACCGCCCCCTGCTGGTCCAGGGTGCCCTTGGCACCCGTCATCGCGGTATAGATCAGGCGATCCATGGCTCAAGCCTCGGCTCTGGCGGCGATCTCAGCGCAGGTTCACCAGGGTCTGCAGGATTGAATCCTGCGTCTTGATGGACTGCGCATTCGCCTGGTAATTGCGCTGCTGGATGATCATCTGCACGAGTTCCTGCGTCAGCTCGACGTTGGACTCCTCGATGGTGCTCGACGAAATCACGCCATTGAGCCCTTCGCCCGGTGCATTCTCGAAGGCCGGGCCGGACTTGCTCGTCGCCTCCCACAGGTTGTTACCCAGCGAATTCAGGCCGTTCGGGTTGCGGAAGGTCGCGAGCGCCACACGGCCGAGGTTGTAGGTCTGGCCGTTGGTATAGCTGCCGACGATGAGGCCCGACTGGTCCACGCTCAGGCTCGCCAGTTCGCCCGCGCGCCGGCCGTCCTGCTTGATGTCGTCGATGAGGAAGGTGCCGCCGGTCTGGGTCATGCCGGTGAAATCGAGCACGCTGGCGATCGGCGCCGCATCGGGCGTCAGGGTTCCGGGGACACTCCATGTCGTGCTGGCCGGGGACGCCGTATCCAGCCGGCCCGACGTGGTGAATTTCAGCGTCAGGAGCGGTGAGGCGTCAGGCTTGTTGCCATCGAAGCTCGTGTAGACATCCCAGGTATTGAGGGCCGTCGCCTCGGGCTGCTTGACGAAATAGAAAGTCATCTCGTGCGACTTGCCGAGGCTGTCGAAGCCCTGGATCGAGGTGCTGAAGTTGTAGGTGCGCGCATCGCGCCAGTCGGTCGCGCCGGGGAACGCAGGAAGCAGCGGATACGCCTCCGCCGGACTCAGCGCTTCCGCGTCGAGATTGCCGGCCACGGTGACCTTGCTGGTCGCCACCGGGGCGGAACTGACGTTCGGGATCTGGAGCTGCTTCAGCCCACCGATCTCGTTCGGCAGGCGGCTGCCGGCATCCGGGATGCTCTGGTAACCGATCAGCCGCTCTCCGGTGGCGGTGACGACGTAGCCATCCTTGTCGAGGTCGAACTGGCCATTGCGCGTGTAGGCGTTGGGACCGTTGTCGCGCCCGATGATGAAGAAGCCGTTGCCGTTGATCGCCAGATCGAGCGGATTGTTGGTGGTGGTCAGGTTGCCTTGGGCGAAAGTCTGACGCACTGCGGACAGGGTGCCACCGGCACCAACCTGCTTGTCGGAAACGGCGCCGGTCAGCGAGGCCGCATAAACGTCGGCAAAGACGGCCGAACCATTCTTGAAGCCGGCAGTGTTGGTGTTGGCCACATTGTTCGAGATGATGTCGAGCGCCTTGGAGGAAACGTTGAGGCCGCTCAAACCTTGCTGGAAAGACATGATCGAGGCTCCGGATCAGAGGATCTGCTTGATGTCGTCGAACTTGAAGATGCCGAGCGAGCCGACCTGGAAGTCGCTGCCGCTGGGGCCACGAATGACGCTGGAGACGGTGCCGAATTGCAGCGTGCGGCCTGCCACGTCCTTGCCATCCCTGGTGGCGGCGACGCCGATCGTGTACAGGCCATCGGCGGCGCGGGATCCATCCGCGGTGGTGCCGTCCCAGGTAAAGTTGTGGCTACCTGCGGCGACGTCGGCAAAGCTCATCTGCTTCACCTCGCGGCCGGTGGCATCCTTGACCGACAGCACGACCTTGTCGGCGTCGGCATCCACCTCGAAGCCGCCCACCGCACCGGCGCTGGTGAGCGCAAGCCCGCGCCCTTCAACGAGCACCCCATGGCCGACCAGCGCAGCGGCCTGCATGGAATCGCTCGCACCCTGGGCATCGACGAAGGACTGGAACATCTTGTTGAGCCGCTCGATGCCATCGACCGTGCTCATCTGCGCGAGCTGGGAGGTGATTTCCGCGTTCTGCATCGGATTCATCGGGTCCTGATTGCGCAACTGCGTCGTCAGCAGGGTCAGGAAGCGGGACTCTTCCCCGGCACTGGTCGAGCCGGTCTTGGTACTTGCGTCGCTGCGCGCCAGGCTGCTCAACACATTTTGCGCATTCTGGGCGCTGGATACGGTGCTCATGAAGTTCTCCTGCTCTCGGCGTCGGATGCTGGTCGGCACTTACTGGCCGATCTGCAAGGTACGCTGAAGCAAGGTCCGTGCCGTATTCATGACCTCTGCGTTGTTCTGGTACGAACGCGATGCCGAAATCATGTTGACCATCTCCTCGACGACATTGACGTTGGGCATCTCCACGTAGCCCTCGGCGTTCGCGGCAGGGTTGTTGGGCTCGAACACGAGGCGCATCGGCGCCTTGCTCTCGACGACCTGCGTCACCTGCACGCCGACCGAGGCGCCACCCGGCGCGACGGGCTGCGCCGCGAACACGACCTGCTTGGCGCGGTAGGGCTGCCCATCCGCGCCGACGACGCTGTCCGCGTTGGCAAGGTTCGACGCCGTCGTGTTGAGCCGCAGCGACTGCGCATTCAACGCAGAGCCTGCGATCTGGAAGACATTGAGCATGCTCATGATCGCGCCTCGGAATTCACTGGCCGGTGATCGCGGTATTCATGGACCGCAACATGCCATTGATGAAGGTGATGCTGGCTTCGTAGCGCAGCGCGTTTTCAGCGAACGCAGCGCGTTCGACATCCATATTCACCGTGTTGCCGTCCACCGCGGACTGCAGCTCGGTGCGGTAGCCGGTGTAGCGCTCCAGCGGATTGGCCTCGCCTGCTCCAATGTGTGCCGGCTGCGTCGCCGCCAGCGGGACGGACGCGGCCTGCTGCGCCAGCGCTCCCTGCAGCGCGGCGCGGAAATCGAGGTCGCGCGCCTTGTAGTTGGGCGTGTCGGCGTTGGCGATGTTCGAGGCGAGCATCTGCTGCCGGTGGGCCAGCAGGTTGAGCGCGTTCTGCTGGAAACGCAGTTGCTGGTCGACCAGGGTCTTCATCGCCTCACCTCGGATGCTGTTGGCGCGCCGGACTCGCCGGGCCGCGCTCGGATGCGGAAGCCGTGCAGCTTCCATGCCAGCCATCCTAGACGCTGAAGAACCCTCCCCTTCGGTCGATAAGGCAAGAAATCCCCGGCCAATTTCGCCGCTGCGACACGCGCCGGCGGCAATCTTTGCCGCCCGGTTGCCCGCGAACGCAGAGGCATGTTGCAATCAGCGCATGAACGCCCAGTCAAGATCACCTCGGGAATCCCGAAGCGCGCATCGACGCACGGGCCGAGCGCGCCTTTTCGCCGCGTGCGGCATGATCGCGCTGACGCTCCAGGCATCCGCCGTCTGGGCGCAACAGGCGCCCGAGTCGGTGGCCAAGGCAGTGCAGGCTTTCCTCGAACGCGAGGCGCGCGGCCTGCCCGGTCAGGTCCGCATCACCGTGAGCCCGCTCGACGCGCGCAATCAGTTGCCGGCCTGTGCCGCGCTGGTGCCCTTCCTGCCTGCAGGCACCCGTGCCTGGGGTCAGATCAGCGTGGGCGTGCGATGCGATTCGCCAGTGGCCTGGACCGCCTACCTGCAGGCCCACGTCGCCGTCGTGGCCGACCACCTGGTCACCAGGAGACCGTTGCGTGCGGCGCAGATCGTCGGCCCGGAAGACATCGACCTGCGCCAGGGCGACCTGACCGCACTTCCCGACAACACGCTCACCGATGCGTCGCAGGCGGTCGGCCATCACACGCGCTACGCCATCGCCGCCGGCATGCCGCTGCGCGGAGAGATGCTGCGCATCCCGCCTGCCGTGCAGCAGGGACAATCCGTGCAGGTCATCAGCAGCGGTCCGGGGTTTCGTGTCTCCAGCGAGGGGAAGGCATTGAACAACGCATCGCCCGGCGAACCGGTGCGCGTGAGGATGGCCAACGGCCAAGTCGTGACCGGAACTGCACGGGCCGGCGGCAGCGTCGAAATCGCCTTCTGACAAAAAATTCACGCCTGACGAGCTAAAGTTCCATCAAGGTCAGCCGTTACCCCGTCTGAGACAAACTGTCCGGGAAAGCATCATGAAGATCGAGAACTCAGGAAAACCGGTTGCGACCAGCGCCGCGAACGAGGCCAGGAACCGCGCGGCGATCGCCGGGCAGAAGGCATCGACCACCGTGGCCGCCGCTTCGGACAAGGTGGAACTGTCTTCCCTGTCGTCCAGCCTGCAGAAGGCCGAGGCGGCGATGGCCGACACGCCGGCAATCGATCAGAAGAAGGTGGACGAAATCCGCCAGGCCATCGCCGACGGGCGCTTCAAGGTGGACGCCAATCGCGTGGCCGACGGCCTGATCGCGAGCGTGCGCGACATGCTCGGCCGCCAGGGCTGATCACCGCAGCACGACTGACGGCGCCACGACGTCAACCGACATGAACGGTCGATGAACCGCCCCGCTGCGACACCGACCCCTGCCGACACGCAGCGCCTGGCGCTGCTGGTCGAGGCGGAGTTCATCCAGTTGCGCGAATTCATCGCCATCCTCGAGCGCGAGGAGGCAATGCTGGTGTCTGGTGACAGTGACGGCCTCATCGCGCTGGCGCAGGAGAAAAGCGACCGTTACCGTCAGTTACAGCGTCTGCACGACGATCGCGCCCTGCTCCTCGCTCGCCTGGGCCGGCACGATTCGGACGCCTCCATGCGCGAACTGTGCGGCGCACTGCCGCGGGTCATCGCTCGCTGGGACGAACTGCTCGATCTGGCACGCATTGCGCGGGATCGCAACGCGATCAACGGCAAGCTGATCCTCGAGCGCATGGCGACCAACCAGGCGGCCCTGTCCGTCCTGCTCGCCGCGGCTGACCAGGCGCCACTCTACGACGCCGAAGGCCAGCCGCACCCCATGCGCGGCGGCCGAATGCTGGGCAGCGCCTGAACATCTATTCAGTCCTCACCGCAGTTCGCAGCCCTCCTCTGCTATCCTTGCGCCCTTCGTGAAACCGAACGGCCCCGCAGCATGGCAGGCAAACAGTACGACGAATCCTCTTTCCGCGTCCTGAAGGGACTGGAGCCGGTGCGCGAACGCCCCGGCATGTACACCCGCACCGACAGCCCGGCGCACATCATCCAGGAAGTCATCGACAACGCCGCCGATGAAGCGCTCGGCGGCTTCGCGAAGAAGATCCACGTCACCCTGCACCTGGACGGCTCGGTCACCGTGGCCGACGATGGCCGCGGCATCCCCGTCGGCCTCCACCCGGAGGAAGGCGTGCCGGTGGTAGTGCTGGCCTACACGCGGCTGCACGCCGGCGGCAAGTTCGACAAGCGCGAGGGCAACTCCGCTTATGCCTTCTCCGGCGGCCTGCATGGCGTCGGCGTATCGGTGACCAATGCGCTGTCGACCCGTATCGAGGTCGAGGTCAGGCGCGACGGCAAGATCCACCGCATCGACTTCGCCGACGGCGGCGAGACCATCAGCGCGGTGCGCGTCGAGGGCGACTGCGGCCGCCAGACCGGCACCCGGGTTCGGGTGTGGCCGGATGGCAGGTACTTCGAGTCGCCGCGCGTGCCGATGAACGAGCTCGAGCGTCTGCTGCGTTCGAAAGCGGTGCTGCTGTCGGGCGTGAATGTGCGGCTCGACATCGAGCAGGCGAGCGGCCCGGCGCTGACCAAGACCTGGTCCTATCCCGAAGGCCTGGCCGGCTACCTGAAGGAGCTGGCCGGCGACGTCGAGCCGGTGGCGCCGATCTTCACCGCCGAGAAATACGCCGGGAAGGACGACCCCACTTTCGCCACCGGAGAAGGCGCGGCCTGGGCGCTGGCCTGGTTCGAATCACCGGTGCCGAGCGAGTCCTATGTCAACCTGATCCCGACGGTGAATGGCGGCACCCACGAATCCGGCCTGCGCGCCGGCGTGTTCGAGGCGATGAAATCCTTCATCGACCACCACACGCTCCTGCCGCGCGGCGTCAAGCTGCAGCAGGAAGACGTGTGCGGGCGCATGAGCTTCGTACTGTCGGCGCGCCTGCTCGATCCGCAGTTCCAGGGCCAGGTGAAGGAAAAGCTGAACTCGCGCGAAGCGGTCAAGCTCGTCTCGGCGCAACTGCGCGACCCGTTCGAGATCTGGCTCAACAACCACGTCGAGGCCGGCCGCGCGATCGCCGAACTGTCGATCAAGCAGGCCCTGGCGCGCCAGAAGAGCGCACAGAAGGTAGAGAAGAAGAAGACCTCCGGCGTCGCCGTGCTGCCGGGCAAGCTGTCGGACTGCGAATCAGAGGACATCGCCGACAACGAGCTTTTCCTGGTCGAGGGCGACTCGGCCGGCGGCTCGGCCAAGATGGCGCGCAACAAGGAGACCCAGGCCATCCTGCCGCTGCGCGGCAAGGTCCAGAACGCCTGGGAAGTTGACGCCGACCGCCTCTTCGCCAACGCCGAGATTCACGACATCGCCGTCGCCCTGGGCGTGGATGCGCACACTGCCGACGGCAATGTGGACCTCTCCGGTCTGCGCTACGGCAAGGTCGTCATCATGTCCGACGCCGACGTCGATGGCGCCCACATCCAGACCCTGCTCCTGACGCTGTTCTTCCGCCACTTTCCCAAGCTGATCGAGCACGGCCACGTGCATGTGGCGCAGCCGCCGCTCTATCGCGTGGACGTGCCGGCGCAAGGCAAGAAACGCCCGCCGCGCCGGCTTTACGCGCTCGACGAAGGCGAGCTCGCCGCGATTCGGGAGCGCCTGGAAAAGGAAGGCTTCAAGCCCGACGCGATCGAGATCGGCCGCTTCAAGGGCCTCGGCGAGATGAACCCCGACCAGTTGCGCGAGACCACCATGGACCCGGCCACGCGCCGCGTGCTGCCGGTCAAGGTGCGCGGCGGAGCGCTGCAGGACACGCTGAAGATGTTCACCCTGCTGATGGGCAAGGGCGAGGCCTCCGGCCGGCGCGCGTGGATGGAGGAGAAGGGCGACAGCGTCGAAGCCGACGTCTGACCCGCCGTGCCCCGCCGACCCCATTCGAAGCTGAAGTGCGATGACGATCGAAACTCCTGACCTGTTCGGCGCGCCCGAGGCGCCCGAAAATGCGAACGGGCCTGCGAAAGCGGCGCCCGCCTCCCCGGCCGAGTCCGCGACGACCGCGGCCCCTCCCCCGACCCAGACCGGCGGCGACCTGCCGCCGCCGCCCGCCCCGCCCGCCGGCCCCGAACCCGAGCCCGAGGACGACGGCACCCTCGCCCTCGACCGCTACGCCGAGCGCGCCTACCTCGCCTACGCGATGAGCGTGGTGAAGTCGCGCGCGCTGCCGCAGGTGGAAGACGGCCTGAAGCCGGTGCAGCGCCGCATCCTGTTCGCGATGAACGAGATGCGGCTGTCGCCCACGTCCAAGCACGTGAAGTCGGCACGCGTGGTCGGCGACGTGATCGGCAAGTACCACCCGCACGGCGACTCCAGCGTGTATGACGCGATGGTGCGGGTAGCACAGGATTTCTCGCTGCGCTATCCGCTTGTCGACGGCCAGGGCAACTTCGGCTCGCGCGACGGCGACTCGGCGGCGGCGATGCGCTACACCGAATGCCGGCTGACGCCGATCGCCGAGCTGCTGCTGTCCGAGATCGACCGCGGCACGGTGGATTTCGTCGCCAACTACGACGGCGCCTTCCAGGAGCCGCAACTGCTGCCGGCGCGCCTGCCGTTCGTGCTGCTCAACGGCGCCTCGGGCATCGCGGTGGGCATGGCCACCGAGATCCCGCCGCACAACCTGCGCGAGGTCGCCGAGGCCGCCTGCCACCTGATCCGCCATCCGGGGGCGACGCTCGATGACATCCTCGGCATCATTCCGGGCCCCGATTTCCCGGGCGGCGGACAGCTCATCTCCACACCGGAAACCATCCGCGACGCCTATGCATCAGGCCGCGGCAGCCTGCGCCTGCGCGCACGCTGGAAGATCGAGGAGCTCGCCCGCGGCCAGTGGCGTGCGATCGTCGAGGAGTTGCCGCATGGCGTCTCCGCCGCGCAGGTGCTGTCCGAGATCGAGACCCTGACCAACCCGCAGCCGCGCGCCGGCAAGAAGGAGGTCTCGCAGGAGCAGAAGAACCTCAAGCAGCTCGTGCTCGGCGTCCTCGACACGGTGCGCGACGAGTCCAGCGACAAGGCGCCGGTGCGCATCGTGCTGGAGCCCAAGTCGAGCCGCCAGAACCGCGACGAATTCATGGCGGTGCTGCTCGCCCACACCAGCCTGGAGACCTCGGCCTCGGTCAACATGACCATGATCGGCCACGGTCCCGTCCATGGTGGCCGGCCGCAGCAGAAGAACCTGGTGCAGATCCTGCGCGAGTGGATCGATTTCCGCTTCGTCACCGTCGAGCGCCGCACCCGCCACCGGCTCGATGAAGTGGATCGCCGTATCCACATCCTCGAAGGCCGCATGGTCGCCTTCCTGCACATCGAGGAAGTGATCCGCGTGATCCGCGAGTCGGACGAGCCCAAGCCGGCGCTGATCGCGGCCTTCGGGCTGTCGGAGATCCAGGCTGAGGACATCCTCGAGATCCGCCTGCGCCAGCTGGCACGGCTGGAAGGTTTCAGGATCGAAAAGGAACTCGCCGAGCTCAAGGACGAGCGCGCCGGCCTGCAGCACATCCTCGACAGCCGCGCGGCGATGACGAAGCTGATCCTGAAGGAGATCCAGGACGACGCGAAGAAGTACGGCGACGACCGCCGCACGCTGGTGGAAGCGGTGGCTGCGGTGGCACCGGCCGAGATCTCCGTGCCGGACGAACCGGTCACCGTGATCGTGTCGAAGAACGGCTGGGTGCGCTCGCGCCAGGGCCACGGCATCGACCCGGCGGGCATCGGCTACAAGGCCGGCGACTTCGGTTTCGCAGTGATCGAAACGCGCACCACCTGGCCGCTGGTCGTCATCGATACCCATGGCCGCGCCTACACCGTCAAGGTGTCCGATCTGCCCGGCGGGCGCGGCGATGGCGTGCCGATCACCACCCTGGTCGAGTTCCAGGACGGTGGCAAGCTCGCGCAGGTCGTCACCGACACGCCGGAGGCGGTTTACCTGTTCGCCAACAGCGGCGGCTACGGCTTCCTGTGCAGCGTGGCGGATGCCACCAGCCGCCAGCGCGCGGGCAAGGCCTTCATGAGCCTGGAGAAGGGCGAGAAGGTGCTGGCGCCGGCAAAGACTTTCGGCGACTGGATAGCCGCGGCGTCGGAAAACGGCCGCATCCTCGTCTTCCCGCGGCCGGAGATGAAGACCCAGAGCGGCGGCCGCGGCGTGATCGTGATGGCGCTGGACGAAGGCGAGGCGCTCGCCGCGGTCGCGGTACCGGCGGACGACGCCGTGCTGAAGATCGAAGGCACCGGGCGTGGCGGCAAGGCGGTGACGATCGAGCTCAAGCCCTCGCAGCGCGAGCCCCTGCGCCATCGCCGCGCGCGCAAGGGCGCGCCGCTCTCGCCCAGGGTCCGGCCAGAAAAGATGCTCTAGTGAAGCACGGATGGAGCGCGTCGGGCCGCAAGGGGAACCGCATCGCGGCTGTCGCTGCTCCGACAGGCGGCTCGCCCGGATCGGCGGTTTAGCGGGCCGGGGCTGCAGCAGGCTGCTCGTTCGACGGGGTTTCGGCTGCAGGCGCCGCTGGCGGCAAGATGGCGCGGATCGGATCATTCGGCGCGATCTGCCCCGGCGAGCCCGGCGCGACGTCCGCGGTGCGCGATTCGATCAGGATCGTCACGCGGCGATTGCGCGCACGCCCCTCTTCAGTGCTGTTGAGCGCGACCGGGCGCTGGTCGGCGTAGCCGGCGGCAGTGAGGCGGTCGGGCGCGACGCCCGTCTCGATGAACAGCCTCACCACCGAGGCGGCCCGCACCGCCGACAGTTCCCAGTTGGACGGAAAGCGCGCATTGGCGATCGGACGGTTGTCGGTATGGCCCTCGACCATGATCGGGAATGTGGCCTGTGCCAGCACCTCGCCGACCGAACGCAGGGCTGTCACCGCATCGGGCCCGAGCACCGCCTCGGCCGGCGCGAACAGCAGGCTGGCGTTGATCTCGACGCTGATGCCGAAGGCCCCTTCCGTGACGCTCACCTGCCCGTCGCGCGTCAATGGCGACAGCACGCGCCGGATCTCATCCGCCATGCTGCGCATGCGCTGCGCCGTCTCGCGCCGCCGGCTTTCCTGCTCCGGCGTCGCCGGCGCCACCTGCGCCGGCGCCATCGTGATCGGCTGCACGACGATCTGCTGGCCGCTGTCGTTGAGGTTGATGTTGCGGAAGGCCTGCACCATCGAATCCGACAGCACTCGATACTTGCCCTCGTTCACGGAGGACAGCGAATACATCACCACGAAGAAGGCGAACAGCAGCGTGATGAAGTCAGCATAGGACACGAGCCAGCGCTCGTGGTTGTCGTGCTCCACGTCCTTCCTGCGCTCACGCCTGTCCCGACGCACCATCGATAGCCTCGCTCTCTTCTCCGCCCGTGGCGCGGATCAGGCCACGTAGCCGCGCATGCGGCTTTCGACGATGCGCGGGTTGTCGCCATTGGCGATGCCGACGATGCCATCGACGAACATCTCGCGCATCGTGGCCAGGGTGGAGATGTGCGACATCAGCTTCTTGGCGACCGGCAGGAAGACGAGGTTGGCCAGGCCGACACCGTAGATCGTCGCGACGAAGGCCACGGCGATGCCGGCACCGAGCTTGGACGGATCGGTCAGGTTCTCCATCACGTGGATCAGCCCCATCACCGCGCCAAGGATGCCGATCGTCGGCGAATAGCCGCCCGCCCCTTCCCAGATGCGCGCAGACTGCCGCATCTGCGCTTCCCACACGCCGATCTCCACCTCCAGCACTTCGCGCAGGCGGCCGGGCTCCACGCCATCGACCAGAAGCTGCAGCCCCTTGCGCATGAAGGGATCGGTGAGCCCTTCCGCACGGCTTTCGAGCACCAGCAGCCCTTCCTTGCGCGCGATCTGGCTCCAGCCCGCCACCTGGGTGATGATCTCCTCGTGGCTCAGGGCAGGCGGCACGAAGACCCATCGCGCCATGCGCACGCCATCGATGAAGGTGCGCAGCGGGCTCTGCAGCATCACCGCGCCCAGCGTGCCGCCGACGACGATCATGAAGGCGGTGGGTTGCACCAGGGAGGAGATGTGGCCACCTTCCAGCGCCTGTCCGAACAGGATGGCGGCGATGCCCAGGGTGAGGCCGACAAGGCTGATGCTATCCATGCGCAGAGGGCCTCATCATCGTTCGCGCTTCAGGCCTGTGCCGGCTTTTTCGGCGGGCGGCCACGCCGCGCGCCGCCCGCCAGCGGCCCACCGACGCCGAGCACCCGCGCCCGCAGGCGTGCAACCGCCTGGCTGTGCAACTGGCACACGCGCGACTCCGTCACGCCCAGCACCGCACCGATTTCGCGCAGGTTCAGCTCCTCGTCGTAGTAAAGGCTCATGACGAGCTTCTCGCGCTCGGGCAGCTCCTCGATCGCGCGCACCAGGTTCACCCGCATGTCGGCATCCTCGAGGATGGCCAGCGGATTGGCCTCGGGCTGGCCGAGGTGGCGCTCGAAATAGTCTTCGCCGTCGCCTTCGGTGAAATCCTCGAAATACACGAGCTGATGGCCGCGCGCATCCTGCAGCATCTGCTGGTATTCGGCCAGCGGCACTCCCAGCGACTCCGCCAGTTCGGTTTCGGATGGCGGACGGCCATGCTGCTGCTCCAGCGCATGGATGGCCGCCTCGATGCGGCGCATGTCGCGGCGCAGGCTGCGCGGCAGCCAGTCGTTCTCGCGCAGGCCGTCGAGCATGGCACCGCGGATGCGCTGCACGGCATAAGTCTCGAACTGCGCCCCGAGGCCTTCCTCGTAACGGCCGATGGCATCGAGCAGGCCGATCATGCCGTTCTGGATGAGGTCGTCGACATCCACGCTCGCAGGCAGCTTGGCCATCAACTGGAAGGCGATGCGCTTCACCAGGGGCGCATAGTTTTCAACCAAGTGCCCCTTGTCGAGTTTTCCGGCAGCGTCATACATCCAGTCGGCCTGTGTGTCCTGTTGCGGCAGATGGGCAGATGCGCACCATCGCGGTTGCGGGCCTGCATTTTCCCGCACTGTCGCTGCCATTACCAGCGGCGTCGATCACACTTGTCATTCGCGCGGTCATGCAAGCGACCGACCGCCGACCCCGGCCCGCCCCCAGGCCATGTATCCGCGGGCCGCCGGCGCCGTAAACGGCAGCCCGCGAGCGTCCCGAGGCGGGCGCGCCAGACCTGCGGCGAGATCGTCGCGCTCCGCTTCGCCGAGCCACGCGAGTGGCACGCCGACATGACGCCGCACCAGCGCATCGAGGCTGGCGAAGAAAGCCGAAGCATCCGCCCTGCCACGCGCACGGCACACCGCGACGTCGACCGACCCGGCACCTCCGGCGGCCAGTTGCTTGATCGCCTGGTAGGCCTGCGTGGCGCCGCAGGCGCTCGCCTCCGCAAGCAGCACGCGGCGCGGCGCCGCATGCACGAAAGGAGACGGCGCTTCGGCCGTGGCGCCGTCGGCATGGATCAGCACGAACCCGGCGTGGCGGTGCAGGATGCGCAACGCTTCGAACAGGCAGGCGCGGCGCGCGTCGTCGAGCAGCGGCAGCGCGAGCGCCGCTGCGGCGGCCGGCACCCGTCCGAGCAGGCCCGGGACGGGTTGCAGCACCGAGGCGAGAAGGGTGCGACCGTCCAGCAACTGCAGCAGGTCGGGGCCGGCGTCCAGCCCGAGGGCGGCGCCCAGGGCCGCCTCGCCCTCGGCCTCGTCGATGAGGAGTACGCGCTGCGCATGGCCGGCGATGCGGTGGGCGGCCAGCACCGCATTTTCGGCGCGCAGCCGGCCGGTGGAGTACAGCGCCACCACCTGCGGTGGCGCTTGGCGGAACAGCCGGCGCAGGCCGGCCGCCTGGTCCTCGCGCGGGTCGACCATGTCAGACCCCCACGCCGGCAGCCGCCAGCATCATGCCGGCTTCGTCGTCGTCGAGGCGCCAGGGCGACTCGGCCAACTGCTCGCGCATCGCGCGGTGCTGCAGATAGGCGCGGTTTGGCAGGTGCAGATCTTCCGGCACGCGCTGGCCGTTGGTGAGGAACAGGACGTCCAGCTTGCGCCGGACCGCCACGTCGAGCGCTGGTGCCAGGGAGGCAGCCTCGTCCACCTTGGTGAAGATGCAGCCGGCGAGGTCGCCGCCGCGGTAGGCGCGCACCACGTCGTCCAGCGTGTCGCCGCGGCAGGTGGCGTTCAGCAGCAAGATGCGGCGCACGTCGCCGGCATCCGCCAGCATCCGCGCCTGCTCCGGCACCATGCGGTCGCGCTGGCTCATGCCCATCGTGTCGATCAGCACCATGTGCTTGTCGCGCAGGCCGGCCAGTGTCTGGCGCAACTCGTTGCCATCGCGCACCGCGAACACCGGCACGCCGAGGATGCGGCCGTAGATGCGCAGCTGCTCCTGCGCGCCGATGCGGTAGCCGTCCGTGGTGATCAGCGCAAGGCGGCTGGCACCATGGCGCACGACACAGCGCGCGGCAAGCTTGGCGGTGGTGGTGGTCTTGCCCACGCCGGTGGGCCCGACCAGCGCATGCACGCCGCCGCGATCGATCAGGTCGTCGTCGCTGGTGCGGGCGCACAGCAGGCTGTCCAGCGCCTTGCGCACCGATGCCCGCGCTTGCGCCGGCGACGCGTCATCCCTGACCACCTGGGCGAGCCGGCGCGACGAATCGGCGGAGAAACCGGCCTCGAGCAGCTCACCCATCACCGCGGCGCGCGCCGGCGCGTGGCGGCGGGTGTCGCCCCACGCGAAACCCGCAAGCTGGCGCTCGATCATGCCGCGGATGCCGGTCAGCTCCTCCATCAGCTTTGCGTTGGCCTCCTGAAGATCGCGTACGCGGCTATCCACTCCGTCGGATGCAGCCCGCTCGGTCGTGACGATCACAGCGCCCTCCGCCGCCTCGGGCTCGATCTTCGGCGCCCCGGCACGTGCGCGGCCGGCACGTCCAGCCTGCGGCGAGAGCAGGAAATCGGGCGTCTCGATGCGCGGCGGGCTGAAGGGCCGGATCACCGGCTGTGCGGGCGTGCGCACCGTGGCGGCCGGCTGGCCTTGACGCACATTGGCGGCAAGGTCGGACAGGCTGACGCGAAAATCGTCGTCCTCTGCAGCGACCGCAGGCTGCATCGCCGTTCGGGCCTCCGCCTGAGCCTGCGCCGCGCGCGGGGATGCCGGCACGGGGACCGGAGCCGTGCGCCCTTCCCTCGCGCGTGCGGCGGCGGCCTGCAGGGCGCCGACCGCATCGCCGGGCAGGGCCACGATCTCGACACCGCCTTCGACCGCCCGGTTGGACAGCACGATGGCTTCCGGACCGAGTTCTTCCTTGAGCGCGCGCAGGGCCTCGCGCGCGGTAGGGGCGAAATAGCGTTTCACGTTCATGGCGTCTCTCCCGGCGGCCGGACATCGGCCGCAGCTTGAAGAGGATTATCGCCAGCCACCCGCGAGCCATGAGGCCCGAACAAAGGTCCTTTCCCCCGTCAATTCGATCGAGGATCGCCGGCGACTCGACGCCAAACGCTGCCGCGCCGGCCGGCTGGCCAGTGCAGTGCGCCTGCCTCAGACCTGCGCACCGATCATCGCGGAGACGCGGATCGTGCGCGACTCGGGCACTTCGTTGTTGGAGATGACCTTCAGCGTCGGCACTGCGCGCCGCAGGAAGCGCGACAGCAGCATGCGCAGTTGCGCCGGCACCAGCAGTACCGGCGGCAGGCCGATATCCTCCTGGCGCTGGGCGATCTGCGCCGTCTGCCGCAGCAGCGTGTCGGCGAGCCCTGGCTCGATCACGCCGCCGTCGCCACCCGAAGTCATCGCCTGCATCAGGATGCGTTCCAGCCCCGGCTCGAGCGCCATCACCTGGACCTCGGCGCTGCCCGGGAACAGCGCCTGCACGATGGCGCGACCGAGCGCCTCGCGCACCCGCGCGGTGAGCTGCGCCGGGTCCTGCGTGCGCGGCGCGTGCTCGGCCAGCACCTCGATGATGCTGCGCATGTCGCGGATGTTGACGCCCTCTTCCAGCAGATTCTGCAGCACGCGCTGCACGGAGGACACGGCCAGCAGCTTGGGCACCAGGTCTTCCACCAGCTTGGGCGCATCCTTGCCGATATGGTCGAGCAGAGCCTGCGTCTCCTGCCTGCCAAGCAGTTCGGCGGCATGGTTGAGGATGAGGTGGTTCAGGTGGGTGGCCACCACCGTGCTGGCATCGACCACCGTGTAGCCAAGCGCGTGAGCCTGCTCGCGCTGCGCGGGCTCGACCCACACCGCCGGCAGGCCGAAGGCCGGATCCTTCGTCTCGCGCCCGCTCAGGGTGCCCGACACGCGCCCCGGGTTGATCGCCAGGAACTGGCCGGGGAAGGCTTCGCCGCTGCCGATCTCGACGCCCTTCAGCGCAATGCGGTACGCATTCGGCCGCAACTCCAGGTTGTCGCGGATATGCACCGGCGACGACAGGAAGCCCACCTCCTGGGCGAACTTCTTGCGCAGGCCGCGGATGCGCTTGAGCAGCTCGCCGTCCTGCGCCTTGTCCACCATCGGGATCAGGCGGTAGCCCACTTCCAGGCCGAGCACGTCCACCGGCGCGACATCGCTCCAGCTCGCCTCCTGCGCCTCGGGTCCGGGGGCCGCCGCCACCGCGGGCTGCGCAGCGGTGGCGCTGGCGGCTTCCTCGGCGATCTTCTTGCGCTTCACCCATGCCAGCGAGCCCAGCGACAAGGCCAGCAGCAGGAAGACGAGGTTGGGCATGCCGG
>JAFEFM010000447.1 GCA_018240585.1 Pseudomonadota bacterium | reverse complement strand
CGGCGCCGAAGATCTCGCGCAGCTTCTGCAGCTTCACGTCATGCATCTCGGCCGGGTTGTGCAGGCCGTTCTGGTGGAAAGTCTCGTCCACCAGGCTGACCGGAAGCACGTAGTAGCCCGATTCAGCCAGCGGCAAGGTGACCTGCGACAGCATGCTGTAGGTGGCGCCCACGTCCGGCGAGCTGTTGAGCGGCGGCAGCACGAGGAGGGAGGCCGGCCGGCTCTGCTTGAAGGCGCTGTAATCGTAGGAAGGCCCGGGTGCGGCGCAGCCGGTGGCGATAAGGGCGGCGGCCGTGGCGGCAAGGGCGGCCCAGGGGAGGCGGGCCTTGATGATCGGGGTTCGCATCGTCGAGCGCCTCATTTCTGTCGGTTGAACTTGCCCAGCAGGAAGTCCATGTAGGTCGCGCCTTCCGGGTAGAGGGCCTTCTCGGCCTCGAAATACTTCAGCATCTGGTCCGTCTGCTCGCCTTCGGCGTAGAGGAGGCCGAGGTGGGCGTTATAGCCGGGCGGCACCGGCTTGCCGGCGGCGCGGGCTTTCTCGATGCCTGCCTCGAGGGCGGCGATCTGCTCCTGCGGCCCTTTCTCCTTGGTGAAGTGGCCATACAGCGCGGGCTGGTAGTCGCCCCAGTAATACAGCGGCTGCGGCCCGGTGGCGCAGCCGGCAAGGAGCAGGGCGCCCGCAAGCGGAAGGCCGGCCGCGAACCGGGTGAGGGAAAGGCGCTTCATCGTCGGTTTCCGCATCGATCCGTTCAGCGGCCGGGCTGCCAGGCGCCGGACTGGATTCCTTCGACCAGGCGATTCACCGCCTCGCGCATGGCGAGGTCGAGCACCTTGCCGTTGAGCGTGGAGTCGTAGCTGGCGGTGCCGCCGAAGCCGATCACCTCGCGGCTGTCGAGGCTGTACTCGCCGGCGCCCTGGGTCGAGTAGATGACTTCCGAAGTCTCGACGTTGACCACGTTCAGATTGACCTTGGCATAGGCCACCTGCGACTTGCCGCGGCCGAGGAGGCCGAACAACTGCTTGTCCCCGGTTTCCTTGCGGCCGAACTCGGTGACGTCGCCGGTGATGACGTAGCTGGCGCCCTTGATGTTCTGCGCCGACTTGGCGAGCGCCGCCTCCTGCTTGATCTCCTGCATGTTGTCGCGGTCCAGCACGTTGAAGCGGCCGGTCTGCTGCAGGTGGGTGATCAGGATCGTCTTGGCCTGGCTGCCCAGGCGGTCCACGCCGTCGCTGAAGATGCCGCGCATGAAGCTCGAGCGGTTGTCGAACTTGCCCACGGCGATGAGGCTGCGCGGCCCGTTGTAGGTGGTGCCTGCGGAAGCGACCTTGGCCACTTCCAGCGTGCGCGATTGTTCGGTGGCGCAGCCGGCCAGCAGGGCGGCACTGCCGATCAGGAGGGCAGCGGCGGCGGCGTGTCGGAAGGTCGAGTTTCGGAAAGTCGATGTGCGAGACATGAGGTGGGCTCCAATGCATGTCGAATGGACAGCATTTGATTTTGCCGGACGAGTTCCGGTGCCGCCATGATCCAGCTCACACGGGATGCAATTCGCGTGACCCGGACGGCCGCCGTGCCGGCCCGGCGGACCAACACGGCTCACGCCGGGGGCGACAGTCGTCGTACACTCGGTGTGGAACGACCGATCAACCACAGCAGCCGGAGGACACGATGGACCAGAGCGAGGCTCTCACGGATGCGGCCATGGCGCTGTTCGAGCGCGCGGCGGCGGGTTTCATCCGCGCCGCCGAGGGCGGGCGCTACGACGCATACTGCGCCGGCCAGTTGCGCGCGCTCGAGGAACTCAAGCTGGTCGACGCCGCGCGCGTCGAGGCGGTGCTGCGGCCGGGCGCGCACGGGCTGTGCGGGTGCTGGTTTTGAGCGCGGATTTCGCCGCGCTCGATACGGCGGGGCTGAACCTGCATGCCGTCCTCGACCTCGCGGACCTTCCGCCGCAGGTTGTTGCCGATCTGCGACGCGACTTCGCACCCGCGCACGCCTGCCGCCAGATCATCCTGATCGGCAACGCCGGCCGTGCGATGTGGGCGGCGCTGCGGGCGGCGGGCAGCGCGTCGGCAGATCCGATCGACGACTTCAGCGTGCGCACGGTCATGCAGTGGTTCGCCGCGCAGTTCCCGGCGCACCGCTGCACGCTGCTGTACCCGGGCGACAAGCCGGTCGGCCTGCAGACGCTCGGCCGGCTTGCCGGCTGGCATCAGCCGACGCCGTTCAAGCTCGGCATCCTGCCGCAGTGGGGCTCGTGGTTCGGCTACCGCGCTGCCTTGCTCACCGACACCGAACTGGCGCCGACTGCGCCGCTGCGGGTGGCGTCGCCGTGCGCATCGTGCGCCGGGCGGCCGTGCGTCGCCGCCTGTCCGGCGCAGGCGATGGCGGACGGCGACTTCCTGCTCGACAAATGCGCCCGCTACCGCCTGCAGCCGGATTCGCGCTGCCGCACGGCCTGCGTGGCGCGCGACGCCTGCCCGGTGGGGCGCGAACACCGCTACGACGAGGGGCAAGTGCGGCATTCGTATTCGGTGTCGCTGCGCGCGATCGAGCAGTATTGCCGGCCGGCCTGAGGGCGGCGGGCGACATGCGGCCGACGATATCCGGCCGGCTTATCTTGCGACTTTCCTGACGATCGAGTCGTTCAGCACCAGCGTATCGAGATCGGTGCGGGCAAACATCCGCACTGCCTCCGCCGGCGTTCTCACGATCGGATGACCGCTCTCGTTGAACGAGGTGTTGAGGAGTGCGCCCAGGCCCGACGCTTTTCCGAACGCGGTGAGTAGGCGGTGGTAGCGGGGGTTGTCACCGGCGCTGCAGACCTGCACGCGGTTCGTGCCGTCGACATGCATGGCGGCGCGGACCGCGTCGCGCGCTTCGTCGCGCACAGTCGCCACCATCTGCATCCATTTCGCCGGCGCTGGCAGCGCCGCGGGCAGGTCCATGCAGCGGTGGGCGTGCTCGGCGGCGACGGAGAAGGCATAGGGCCGGAAACCGGCCCGGCTCTTGATGCTCCGGCTCAGGCGGCGCGCCACGTCGATACGGCTGGGGTCGGCGAGCAGCGAGCGGTTGCCGAGCGCGCGCGGACCGATCTCGTAGTTGCCCTGATACCAGC
>JAFEFM010000446.1 GCA_018240585.1 Pseudomonadota bacterium | reverse complement strand
AATCCGGCATGGGCGTGCGGGCGATGACGAAATTGCCGACCCATGCTGCGCCCTGCTGCTTCAGCACCCTCGCGAGCTCGTCCAAAGTGGCACCGGTCGTCATCACGTCGTCCACCACCGCGATGCGCAGCCCGTGCATCGACGCGCCGCAGGCGAAGGCGCCGCGCGGATTGCGCGATCGCGCCTCGCGATCGAGATCCACCTGCGCCGGGGTGTTGCGCACGCGGCGCACGGCACCCAGTTCGAGCGGGAGTCCCACCGCCCGCGCCACAGGGCGGGCCACTTCCACCGCCTGGTTGAAGCCGCGCTCGGCCAGGCGGCGTGGATGCAGCGGCATGGGCAGGATCACGTCGGCCTGCAGCCGCAGGTCGGCCGCCAGGCGCGTCAGCTCGACGGCGAAGAAATCCGCGAGCGCCAGGCGATGACCGTATTTCAGCGCATGCAGCATGGTCTGGATGGGGAAAGCGTAGTCGAAGACCGCGCGCGTCGCATCGAAGTAAGGCGGTCGCCGCAGGCAGCGGCCGCAGATGCAGCCATCGCCGGTCGGCTCCGCGCATACGGGACAGGCTGCAAGCGGGTGCTCGGGCATCTCGGCACGGCACGACGCGCACACCGCCTCGCCACCGGCGGCGCTGCCACACACGAAACATTCCTGCGGCATCAGCAGGTCGGCGACGTGCGCCAGCAGGCCGCGCAAGGTATCGGGGGCGTTTGACAAGATTTCGATCGCTGGCAGAACATTCAAGCTTTTCGGACCATGTTCCCATTAGAGCGTGGATACCGACCCATGACAACGGCCAATGCCGCGCTGGTGCTGCCTTGGCCGCCACCGGCACGGCGCCCGCACGGCGGTCACCCCGAATCCGACGCATGACATCCTCCGCGCAGAACTCCACGCCTTCAGCGCCCGCCGCAGACGCGCCGGGCAATTTCCGCCTCGACCGGCGCCTGCTCCGTCGCCGCTACGGCCTTGCAGCTGCAAGCTCGGACGGCGCCGACCCGCTGATCCGCGAGATCGCCCGACGCATGGACGAGCGCCTGGACTACATCCGCGTCGCCCCTGCGCGTATCCTCGACCTCGGCTGCGGCACCGGCCCCGACCTGGTGCGCCTGACCGAGCGCTTCCCCGAGGCGCAGGTGATCGCGGCGGATTTCGCCCTGCCGATGCTCGCCCGGGCCCGTGAGCGCCGGCCTGCGGCGGCACAGGGCGGCCTGCTGCGGCGGCTGCTCGCCGGCGCCGGCAAGCCGCTGCCGGTGGTCGCGGCGGACGCCTGCGCCCTGCCCCTGGCACGCGGGAGCATGGGCATGGTGTGGTCCAACCTCATGCTCACCTCGCTCGACGACCCGCTGCCGGCACTGAAGGAGATCCACCGCGTACTCGAGGTCGGCGGCATGCTGATGTTCTCGACCCTGGGCCCCGACACGCTTCGGGAACTGCGCGCGGCACTGCCGGCCGCGGCTGGCGAACGCGTGCACCGCTTCATCGACATGCACGACATCGGCGATGCACTGGTGAAGGCCGGCTTTGCCGACCCGGTGATGGACATGGAGATGGTGACGCTGACCTACGCCGACCTCGACGGCCTGCTCGCCGACCTGCGCGCCACCGGCAGCACGAACGCCAGCTTGACACGCCCGCGCGGGCTGGCCGGACGCGCCGGCTGGGCCGCCGCGCGGGGCGCGTACGAGCGCCTGCGGCGCGACGGCCGCCTGCCGGCGACGTTCGAGGTGATTCAGGGACATGCCTGGAAGGCCGCGCCCAAGACCACCGACGACGGCCGCGCCATCATCCGCTTCCAGCCCCGCCCCGGTGGCGCTGGCGCAGCCTGAATCGGCTCCCCTCGCCCCCCGAGCGCGCCATGTCCCTCGCCCCCGTCTGGCTGTTCGACCTCGACAACACGCTGCACGACGCCAGCCCGCACATCTTTCCGCACATCAACCGCAGCATGACCGATTACGTGCAGCGGCATCTGGCGCTCGGCCGCGACGAGGCGAACGCATTGCGCATGCATTACTGGCGCCGCTACGGCGCCACGCTGCTGGGGCTGATGCGGCACCACGGTACCGATCCGCAGCATTTCCTCGTCGAGACGCACCGGTTCGACCGGCTGCACGAGATGATGGTGTTCGAGCGTGCGCTGCGCGGCATGATGCGCCGCCTGCCCGGCCGCAAGTTCGTGTTCTCCAACGCGCCGCGTCATTATGCGCAGGCGGTGCTGGAGGTGATGGGCATCGACGGCCAGTTCGAGGACGTGATCAGCATCGAGACCCTCGCCTACCAACCCAAGCCGGGCATCCGCGCCTATCGCCGGCTGCTGTCCGCTCACCGCCTCAATCCGGCGCACTGCATCATGGTCGAGGACACGGCCGTCAATCTGCGTACCGCCAAGCGCCTGGGAATGCGCACCGTGCTGGTAGGGCGCGGCCTGCGCACGCCCGCCTATGTGGACATCAGGCTGGCTTCGGTGCTGGATCTCAGGCGCCAGGTCGGACGCCTGCTGGGCTGATTTCGGCAGCACCGCAGACCAGCGGCGCGGATGCGCCGCACGGCCGGCACCTCGGTCACGCGCCGGCTCGCAGCCAGCGCGCGGCGTCGAGCGCGAAGTAGGTCAGGATGCCGTCGGCGCCGGCACGCTTGAAGGACAGCAGCGCTTCCAGCGCGCACGCTTTCTCGTCCAGCCAGCCATTGAGCGCCGCCGCCTTCAGCATGGCGTACTCGCCACTGACCTGATAGGCGTAGGTCGGCACCTGCAGCTCGGACTTCACGCGGCGCACGATGTCCAGATAAGGCATGCCGGGCTTGACCATGAACATATCCGCGCCTTCGGCGATGTCCAGCGCAACCTCGCGAATGGCCTCGTCGGCGTTGGCGGGATCCATCTGGTAGGTGTACTTGTTGCCCTTGCCGAGGTTTCCTGCCGAGCCCACCGCGTCGCGGAAGGGGCCGTAGAAGCTCGACGCGTATTTCGCCGAGTAGGCCAGGATGCGCGTGTAAATGCGTCCAGCACCATCGAGTTCGGCACGGATGCGGGCAATGCGGCCGTCCATCATGTCCGACGGCGCCACCACGTCGGCGCCAGCCTGCGCATGGCACAGCGCCTGTTTGGCGAGCGCTTCCAGCGTCTCGTCGTTCATCACGTAGCCGCGCGGATCGGCCGGATCGATCAAGCCATCCTGTCCATGGCTGGTGTAGGGGTCGAGCGCAACGTCGGTGATCACGCCCAGTTCCGGGAATCGCTCCTTGAGCGCCCGAACCACGCGCGGCACCAGTCCGTCCGGATTCCATGCCTCCTCGGCACCGTCCGACTTGCGCGTGGCGTCGATCACCGGAAACAGCGCCAGCGCCGGAACGCCGAGCGTCTGCGCCTCCTCGGCGACACGCAGCAGGTTGTCGAGCGAGACACGACTGACCCCCGGCATCGACGGCACGGCCTCTGTCGCACCCTGGCCTTCGAGGACGAACACCGGGTAGATCAGGTCGTTGGTCGTGAGCACGGATTCGCGCATCAGGCGACGGGAGAAGTCATCGCGGCGCATGCGCCGCATGCGGGCAGAAGGAAAGGCGGGCGTAGGTCTCATGGTGTCAGCGTGGATGGTTTCACGGGATGGGCGGACATGCTCGGGGCTTTGCGCCAGCGCAGGGCGCGTGCCCCGGCCCCGAAAAACATGCAGAAACGAAATCGAACATGAACTTCTTGCGCGATGGTCTATCTTAGGTTTCAGATGGTGCTGAGCCGTCTCCCGCTTCACCTCCCTGAGCGGGTGCCTTACCCCCCAGTAAGGCATTTTCACCCCCGGCTATATCCCCTGGTCGGGGGTTTTTGTTTTCGGCTCGGCGGCGCTGCCGCCGATGGCACCCAGCCCGAGCCAGCCGGCGATCACCCGCTCGGCCTCCTCCATGCCCGCCTTCTTCAGGCTGGAGAACAGTTGCACCGTCACCTGCGGCCCGAACGCCGCCAGCTCCTGCCGAACCGCCTGCAACGTCGCGCTCGCTGCGCCGCGAGACAGCTTGTCGCTCTTGGTGAGCAGGACGTGCAGAGGGCGGCCGGAGGGCGCGAACCAGTCGATCATCTGTCGGTCGAGCTCGGTAAGCGGATGCCGTACGTCCATGATCAGGACGAGGCCAATCAGGCTCTCGCGCTTTTTCAGGTAGGTCTCGATCAGACCCTGCCACTGGCGGCGGATCTTCTCCGGAACGGCGGCATAGCCATAACCCGGCAGATCGACCAGCAGGGCACCGCAGTTGAGGCGGAAGAAGTTGATCAGTTGCGTGCGGCCAGGCGTCTTCGACACGAAGGCGAGCCTCACATGCCCTGCCAGCGTGTTGATCGCGCTGGACTTGCCGGCGTTGGAACGCCCGGCAAAGGCGATCTCCGCACCGCTGGGCGGAGGAAGGCCGGAGGGTTTGGCGATCGATATCTCGAATTGTGCGTTGCGGAACAATGACATGAAGAAACCGGGGAAAAACCTGCTGGACCGCGGGCTGGGGCCCACATCGCATCGCGCAAGGCGCATTTGATGGGATAGAATACCGCGTTTGAAACATTCACTCACGGCTTTCAGAGGACATCATGATGAAGCGTTCCCTGCTGCTTTCGTCGCTGCTGCTGGTCGCCGGCAGCCTTCACGCCCAGACGGCTGCTCCGGACCTCGCCAAGGCGAAGCAGACCGCGGAGACGGTCTGCGCGGCCTGCCACAACGCGGACGGCAACAGCGCGATCCCGGCCAACCCGAAGCTCGCAGGACAGCACGCCGACTACCTCTACAAGCAGTTGCACGAATTCAAGAGCTGGGAAGGCAAGAAGGCCGTGCGTGAAAACGCCATCATGTCGGCGATGGCTGCCGGCCTCGAAGAGGCGGACATGAAGGGCCTGGCGGAATACTTCGCGTCGCAGACGCAGAAGCCCGAACCGGCCAAGAACGTGGCCACCATCGATCAAGGCCAGAAGATCTGGCGCGGCGGCATCCCGGCCAAGGGCGTGCCGGCCTGTGCGGCGTGCCACGGACCGGCGGGCGCCGGCCTGCCGGCACAGTACCCGCGCCTCTCGGGCCAGTTCGCCGACTACACCGAAGCGCAACTGAAGGCGTTCCGCGACGGCGTCCGGGCGAACGACCCCAACCGCATGATGCGCATGATCGCGCTCAAGATGACCGATCCCGAGATGAAGGCCGTCGCCGACTACGCGGCCGGCCTGCGCTGATCCTCCGGGCATCCTAGCGAGCGACAAAGGGGTGGTCATGGCCGCCCCTTTTTGTTTTCAGCCGTCGGCCTGATGCGCCGGGCCTACACGAGCTCACCCGGCGCGAGCCTTCCTTCTTCAGGGACCAGCATGCAACGCGGCACTGCGCGCGCACTGTTCGAGCTGTTGAGCTCGATGCGTTTTGCCATCAGCCTGCTCACCATCCTTGCGATCGCATCGGTGGTCGGCACGGTGGTGAAACAGAACGAGCCTTTCAACGCCTACCTGAACCAGTTCGGCCCGTTCTGGTTCCCGGTGTTCGAGAAGCTGGGCATCTACTCCGTCTATAACGCGAGCTGGTTTCTCGTCATCCTGGCGTTCCTGGTGGTGTCGACCTCGTTGTGCATCGCCCGCCAGACGCGGCCGATGCTGCGCGAGATGCGAAACTTCCGCGAACACGCGCGCGAGGCCTCGTTGCGGCAGTTCGGCCATCAGGCGAGCATCGTGCCGGCCAGCGACGTGGCCACCTCGCTGGAGCGCGCTCGCACCTACCTTGCGCGCGCCGGCTTCCGCTTCCGCGCGAGCGAACGCAAGGACCACGTGCTGCTCGCCGCAAAGCAGGGCAGCGCCGGTCGTGCAGGCTACTTCCTCGCCCACGGCGCGATCGTGCTGATCTGCATCGGCGGCCTGCTCGACGGCGACCTGCCGCTCAAGCTGCAGATGGCCAGCGGCGGCAAGCAGGCGACGTCCGGCAACCAGTTGATCGCCGACATCCCGGCGTCGGCGCGCCTGGGGGCCGGCAACCCCAGCTTCCGCGGCAACGTGTTCATCCCCGAGGGCCGCTCGGCAAGCGCTGCAGTACTCAACGTCGGCGACGGCATCCTGCTGCAGGAGTTGCCCTTCACGATCTCGCTGAAACGCTTCCACATCGACCACTACGAGAACGGGATGCCCAAGCGCTTCGCCAGCGACATCCTGATCACCGACGACAGTGGCAAGGCCCTCGAGCGCACGATCGAAGTGAACAAGCCGTTCGAATACCGCGGCATCACCCTGTACCAGTCCAGCTTCGAGGATGGCGGTTCGCTGCTGAGCCTCGCCGTCCATGGGTTGGCGCGCGGCGTACCGCGCCTGACGGCGATGCAGGGCGCGGTCGGCGACACCGTGCCGCTACATGCGGGCGATGCACGCTACACGCTCGAGCTGACGCAGTTCCGGGTGTTCAACGTCGAGGACATGGGCACCGGCAAGAACGGCGACGCCCCGGCATCGGGCATGGCTCGATTCGAGCAGCACCTGGGCAGCGGTGCGAAATCGCCGACTCAGAAGAACCTGCGCAACATCGGTCCCAGCTACACCTTCAAACTGCGCGACGAAGCCGGGCAGGCGCGCGAGTTCAACAACTACATGCTGCCGATCGAGCAGCAAGGCCGCTGGTATCTCTACTCGGGAACGCGCGACAGCCAGGCCGAAGCATTCCGCTACATGCGTATCCCGCTCGATGCCGACGGCAAGGCCGAGACCTGGTTCGCCCTGCACGACATCGTCTTCGATCCCGCGCTGCGTGCCGAGCTCGCGCGCCGCGTCGCAGCGCGCAGTGCCACAGGCGCGAGCGCAGCCGACAGCGGCATGCGCGACCGCCTCGCCCAGACCGTCGAGCACACACTGACGCTGTTTGCCGACCGCGGGTACGAGTCCATCGGCCGCTTCATCGAGGCCACGGTCCCTGCAGCCGAACGCGAGCGCGCCGCCGACGTGTTCGTCAAGATCATGCAGGGTGCCGTATGGGAAGCCTGGCTGATGACGCGCGAACGCGCCGGCCAGGCCGCTCCGGCGCTCGACGAGAACGATGCCACATACCTGCGCGACAGCATTGCCGCGCTTTCCGACAGCCTGTTCTACGGCGCGCCGGTGTACCTGCAGCTCACCGCCTACGACGAGCGCCAGGCCACCGTGCTGCAGGCAACCCGCTCGCCGGGCAAGGCACTGGTCTTCCTCGGCTCCCTGCTGCTGGTGCTCGGCGTGTTCGCCATGCTCTACATCAGGGAGCGCCGTCTTTTCGTGCTGATCAAGGCGAACGAAGTGCTGGTTGCGATGTCCTCCAACCGCAAGGCCATCGATGTGGACGAGACCTTCCAGCGCCACGTCGATGCACTGCGCGAGCTTTTCGCCGCCCCGAAAACCGTCCAACCTGACTCGCGAGACGCATGATGGAACTGGCCCGCACCTCCCCTTCATCGCACTCCGGCGGCGACCCGACGCCGTCATCCCGGGGCGCCACGCCAGCTTCCGGAGACTGGCTGCGCAGGCTGGGCCCTGGTGACTGGCTGTATGGCGCCGCCCTGGTGCTGGCGGCCTTCTTTGCCTTGGTGCAGTACGGCGGCTCGATGGATGTCTACGACAAGGGCATCCTGTTGCTGCACGTTCCCGTCCTGCTGGCGATCGGCTGGTACTGGAAGGCGTTCCGCCCCTTCCTTGCCGCCGTCGCGGCGGTGTCGCTGGCCAGCATCGCGCTCTACCAGGGCGAGCTTGCGCGCGCGGACCAGTCCTTCCTCCTCAAGTACCTGATCTCCAGCCAGACCGCGATCATGTGGATGAGCGCGCTGATCTTCATGGCCACCGCGGCCTACTGGCTCGGGCTCGCGCTGCGCTCGGACTTCGCCGAGAAGACCGGCAACGTGTTGACCTGGGCAGCGGTGACGATGGGCACCAGCGGCCTCTTCGTACGCTGGTATGAGTCCTACCTGATCGGACCGGACATCGGCCACATCCCCATCAGCAACCTGTACGAAGTGTTTGTGCTGTTCAGCCTGCTCACCGCGCTGCTCTACCTCTACTACGAGCTGCGCTATGGCACGCGACGGCTGGGCGCCTTCGTGCTGACGGTGATCTCGGCCGCGGTGGGCTTCCTGCTGTGGTACACCTTCACGCGCGAAGCCCACCAGATCCAGCCGCTGATTCCGGCGCTGCAGTCCTACTGGATGAAGGTCCACGTCCCCACCAACTTCATCGGCTATGGCGCCTTCGCCCTGTCGGCGATGGTGGGGAGCGCGTATCTGCTGGCCGAACGCGGCGTGCTCGCGAGCCGCCTGCCGCCGCTGCGGGTACTGGAAGACGTGATGTACAAGTCGATCGCCATCGGCTTCGCCTTCTTCACCATCGCCACCATCCTCGGCGCGCTGTGGGCGGCCGAAGCCTGGGGCACCTACTGGCAGTGGGATCCGAAGGAAACCTGGGCACTGATCGTGTGGCTGAACTACGCTGCCTGGCTGCACATGCGCCTCACCAAGGGCCTGCGCGGATCGATGCTCGCGTGGTGGGCGGTGGTCGGCCTCGTGGTGGTGACCTTCGCCTTCCTCGGCGTCAACATGTTCCTGTCGGGCCTGCACTCCTACGGCTCGCTTTGAGCCGCGTGGCGCCACACCCCTTCCTGCGCCCGCGCGCGCGCCCTTCGACGCCCTGCCCCGCAAGGCGCCACGGCAGAATGCTCCTCAACGCCCGCCGGACAGGGCGTCGAGTTCCGCATCGCTGAACCCCGCCGCGCGCCGCGCCTCGCGATGCAGCGGCGGATGCGGCCGCGGCGCGCCGAAACTGTCGATCAACGCGAGGTAAGTGGCCTCCGGCTCCAGGCCGCGCTGTGCGCACAGGAGCCGGAACCAGCGGTCGCCGATGGCGACATGGCCGATCTCATCGCGAAGGATGACTTCGAGCACCGCAACGCTCCGCTCGTCGCCAATCGATCTCAGCCTCGCCATGATGGGCGGCGTCGCATCCAGGCCGCGCGCCTCCAGCACGCGGGGGACCAGCGCCATGCGTGCCAGCAGGTCATGCGCGGTGCGGCAGGCCATCAGCCAAAGTCCGTTGTGCGCAGGGAAATCGCCGTAGTCGAAACCGAGCGCCTGCAGGCGGTCGCGCACTAGGCCGAAGTGGTGGGCCTCTTCCGCCGCCACCTGCAGCCAGTCCCGATGGAAGGCGGTCGGCATGCTGCGGAAGCGATGCACGCAGTCGAGCGCGAGGTTGATCGCATTGAATTCGATGTGGGCGATGGCATGCAGCAGCGCCGCGTGCCCCTCGCGGCTGCCGATGCCACGGTTCGGTACGTCGCGGCCGTCGACCAGGACAGGGCGCCGCGGCCGCCCGGGCTCGATGATCGGGTCGACGCAGTCCGGCCCCGCCGCTGCCTGCAGGCGCGCCTGCGTCCATGAACACTGCAGCGCCCGCGTGGCGGCACATTTCTCCGCCGGGTCGCACAGCATCAGGACGTTGAGCGCGGCGTCGTGAATCACATCGTTCATGCACGCAAGTCTAGCAAAGACAGGGCGCGTCCCCAGCCGCAGCGCCGATCGCCGCGCCTATCGGCGGCCTCATTGTGGTAAAAGGAAACCACTTGCACCGTCCCTCCCAACACCCGTCACGCCAGATGCCCAAGGACAACCCCGCCGGCGCCGCACGCGATCAGCTCGGCGTCGCCGATGCGCGCAAGATCATCCTCGACAGCGTTTCTCCGGTTGCCGGACGGGAGCGGGCGGCCGTACGCGCCGCGCTCGGCCGCGTGCTGCACGAAGACGTCATCGCCCCCTGCAACGTGCCGGCGCACGACAACTCGGCGATGGACGGTTACGCGGTGCGCGCCGCCGACCTGGCAGCCGAAGGCGACACCGCACTGCATGTGGTAGGCACGGCCTTCGCCGGCAGACCGTTTTCCGGCATCGTCGGTGCCGGCCAGGCTGTGCGCATCATGACCGGTGCCGCGATTCCCGAAGGCGCCGACACCATCGTCGTGCAGGAAGTGGTTCGCCGCGAGGCGGACCGCATCCTCGTTCCTCCGGGACAGAAAGCGGGCCAGAACCTGCGCCGTGCCGGCGAGGACCTGCCCCTGGGCGGCGTGGCACTGGCAGCAGGGACGCGCTGCGGGCCGGCCGAGCTCGGCCTCATCGCCTCGCTCGGCATCGCCGAGGTGACGGTGCGGCGACGCTTGCGGGTGGCCTTCTTTTCCACCGGCGACGAGATCGCCTCCATCGGCCGCCCGCTGGCGCCTGGCCAGGTGTACGACAGCAACCGCTACACCCTGTTTGGTGCGCTCAGCCGGCTGGGCTGCGAGTTGCTGGACATGGGCGTGGTGCCCGACGACCCGGCAGCCCTCGAAGACGCCTTCCGCGACGCTGCCAGCGCGGCCGACGTCGTGATCACCAGCGGCGGTGTCTCCGTGGGCGAAGCGGATTTCATCCGGGACATGATGTCGCGCATGGGCGAAGTCGCGTTCTGGAAGCTGGCCATCAAGCCCGGCCGGCCGATGGCCTTCGGCCGCATCGGCAATGCGGTGTTGTTCGGTCTGCCCGGCAACCCGGTGGCAGTGCTGGTAACCTTCTACCAGTTCGTGCAGGACGCCCTGCTGCAGATGATGGGAGTGTCGCCGCTCCCGGCGCCACAGCACTTCGCGGTGCCCTGCGCGGTGGCCATCCGCAAGCAGCCGGGCCGCTGCGAGTTCATGCGCGGCAAGTTGCTGCGCGAAGGCGCACGACTGTCGGTGACGCTGGCCGGCGCGCAGGGCTCGGGCGTGCTGCGCTCGATGTCCGAAGCCGACTGCTTCATCGTGCTGCCCGAGGACTGCGGCGGCATTGAACCTGGCGAACCCGTCCTCGTTCAGCCTTTCTCCGGACTCGTCTGAGCCTGGAAAGCGCTGTTCCCACATCCTCACGCCTTGCAACCGGATAACCCGATGACACAGGACGAACTGAAGAAAGCCGCGGCGCTCGCCGCGCTCGACGACATCGTCGACGACACCATCGTCGGCGTCGGCACGGGCTCGACCGTCAATCACTTCATCGACGGCCTGGCGACGATCCGTTCCCGGATCCGCGGCGCCGTCTCCAGCTCCGAGGCAAGTTCCGCGCGGCTGGCAGCGCACGGCATCCCGGTGTTCGACCTGAACGGCATCGACCGGATTCCGGTCTATGTGGATGGTGCGGACGAGATCGACGGCCGCTTCTGCATGATCAAGGGCGGCGGCGGCGCGCTGACACGCGAGAAGATCGTCGCGGCGGTGGCAGATCGCTTCGTCTGCATCTGTGACGCCAGCAAGCGTGTCGACACCCTGGGCCGCTTTCCGCTGCCCGTCGAAGTGATTCCGATGGCCCGCGCGCACGTGAGCCGCGAGCTGGCCCGGCTCGGCGGGGAGCCGCGTGTGCGCGAGAATTTCGTCAGCGACAACGGCAACCTGATCATCGACGTGCACGGCCTCGCCATCACCGATCCGTGCGCGCTCGAAAGCGAGATCAACCAGATCGTCGGCGTCGTCACCAACGGGCTGTTCGCCAGCCGCGGTGCGGACGTGCTGCTGCTGGCCGGTGCCGGCGGAGTCGAGCGCCTCGCGCGCGACGCGGCGGCCCGCGCAACAAGAGATTAATATTCGCCTGATAACCTACAGCGTCCTGGACTGGATCATGGCAACAATGAACGAACACACATACCGGCAGTTCGACTCCGAGCTCGAGGCGGTACGCAGCGGCGTGCTCAAGATGGGCGGCCTGGTCGAGACCCAGGTCGCGAACGCGATGGAAGGCTTGAAGTCGGGCAACATCGCCCTGCTCGATCAGGTGATCGAGAGCGATCACCGCATCAATCTGCTCGAGATGCAGATCGACGAGGAGTGCAACCACATCATCGCCAAGCGCCAGCCGACCGCGGTGGACCTGCGCCTGGTGATGACCGTGGTGAAGTCGGCTTCCGACCTCGAGCGCATCGGCGACGAGGCGAAGAAGATCGCCAAGGCCGCCAAGCGCCTGCATGGCGGCGACCAGCCCATTGCGCCGCGCGTGGAACTGGGCCACAGCGCGGACATCGCACTCGAGATGCTGCGCGGCGCGCTCGACGGCTTCGCCCGTGCGGATGCGTCCAGCCTCGACACGATCAAG
>JAFEFM010000445.1 GCA_018240585.1 Pseudomonadota bacterium | reverse complement strand
AACTTAGATCAGGACAAATTCGCATGAGTTCATCAATGAGATCGATTGGCGTTCGCTATCGCGTTACCGCCGCGCGTCAATCCCGATTGGCTGCCGTCCAGATGTTCCGGCATCCGGTTTCGCGCAGGAGCAGCGTGGAAACGGTGCCGAACAGTCCGGCGGCGGCGAGCAGGCCGAGGCCGTAGCGGAAGGTCTCCACCGGGTACATCCGCACGCCATCGACGATGGTGCCGTCCCAGCCGAAATCCATGATCGCGCCCACCGCCGGTTGCAGCAGGGCTCCGGCAAGAAAGCCGCCCATGTTGGTCACGCTGGTGCTCATCCCGGACAACTGCGGCGGATTCACTTCCTTGGCGCAGGCCCAGGTCAGCGAGAAGCTCGCGGTGACGAGGCCCATCAGCGCGAACAGCGCGTAGCTGACCGGGACGGGCATGCGCACGGCCGACAGCCACACCAGCCACAGAACGCACACGGCGACGCTGCCCGCGATCAGCACCGGCTTGCGCTTGCCGATGCGGTCGGACAGGCTGCCGACCGCCAGGCAACCCAGGGCGAGACAGGCGAAATACAGCGACAGGTGGTTGGCGGCCTGCACGCGGCTGAGCTGGTGCACCTGCATCAGGTAGGGGGTGGCCCACAGGCCGCCGAAGGCAAAGAAGCTGCCGGCGAGGCCGAAATTGACCCAGACCGCAGGCCAGGTGGCGCGGTTGCGCAGCACGCCGCTGAGGCCGCCGATGATCGCGGTGCGATCGATCCGCGGGCGCGGTGCATCGTCCGCATGGCGCTCGCGGATGAAGGCCCAGCACGCCACTCCGAGCAGCACCGACAGTACTGCGGCGCCAAGGAACACCCCGCGCCAGGACGTGGCCTGCGCCACCGCCACTAGCGGCGTGCCGGCGAGGATGGAGCCGAGGTTGCCGATCAGCATCGCGAGGCCGACCAGGGTGGCGAAGCGGCGCTCGTCGAACCACACGGCGATCAGCTTCAGCATGGCGATGAACACCACCGACACGCCCAGGCCGACCAGGGTGCGGCCGACCAGCGCGACCTCCAGGCTGGGGGCGAGGCCGAACAGCGCGCTGCCGGCGCCAGCGACCAGCCCGCCGAGCAGCAGGATACGGCGCGGGCCGAGGGTGTCGACCAGGATGCCGGTCGGCACCTGCATGATCGTGTAGACGTAAAAGTAGGTCGCCGCGAGCGCCCCGAGCGAGGCGGCACTGGTCTGGAAGGCGGCGGCGAGGTCCTGGGCGATGCCCGCAGGGGCGAAGCGGTGGAAGAAGGACAGCGCGTAGGCGGCGATGACGACCGCCAGCGCCAGGGTGCGGCCCGATGCGGGTGCCTGCATGGATGGTGTCTCCCTCGGTGGCGCGGGGCCTCTTGGCGGGCCCCTCACGCCTGGCGGCGAATTACGTCAGGTGCCGGCCGGTGAGCCGCTCGTAGGCTTCGCGGTACTTGCCCGCGGTGTGCTCGATCACGTCGGCCGGCAGCTTCGGGCCGGGTGCCGTCTTGCCCCAGTCCAGCGTCTCGAGATAGTCGCGCACGTACTGCTTGTCGAAGGAAGGCGGGCTGATGCCTTCCCGGTAGCTGTCGGCGGGCCAGAAGCGCGACGAATCGGGCGTGAGCGCCTCGTCGATCAGGTGCAGCGTGCCATGGGCGTCGATGCCGAACTCGAACTTGGTGTCGGCGATGATGATGCCGCGGCTGGCAGCGTAGTCGGCCGCTTCGGAATACAGCGCGATCGCTGCATTGCGCGCTTCTTCGGCAAGCTGGGCGCCGGTCTTGCCGGTGCCGGCGACTGCGTCCTTCAGCAGCGCGTCGCAGCGCGCCTGTGCCTGCTCGAAGGAGATGTTCTCGTCGTGCTCTCCCATCTCCGCCTTGGATGACGGGGTGAAGATCGGCGCAGGCAGCTTGGCAGCCTGCTTGAGGCCTGCAGGCAGGGCGATACCGCAGATCGCGCCGGTGGCCTGGTAGTCCTTCCAGCCCGAGCCGATCACGTAGCCGCGCACCACCGCCTCGATCGGCAGCGGTTTGAGGCGCTTGACGACCAGCGCACGCCCGCGCACCTGATCGCGCTCGTTGGCGGCGACCACGGTCTCGGGGTCGATGCCGGTAAGCTGGTTGGGCAGGATGTGGGCGAGCCTGTCGAACCAGAAGTTCGCCAGCGCCACCAGCACGCGGCCCTTGTCCGGAATCGGGTCGGGCAGGACCACATCGAAAGCCGACAGGCGGTCGCTGGTGACGATCAGCAGCTTCTCGTCGTCGATGGCGTAGATGTCGCGCACCTTGCCGCGGCCGAGCAGCGGCAGGCTCTTGATGGAAGTTTCAAAAAGGGGAGTCGCCACGGCGGGGGCCTCGGTTGCTGGCAAAGCGGGGATTATAGGGGAGGGGCGCTCACTTTCGCGCGTGAGCGGGGCGTGAGAATGCGGAGCACCTTTGCCCTGCGCGAACCTCTCGGCGATAGCGCTTCTCTTGCCCTGGTCCGCAACAACCGGGCGACCGGCAACGCGACTTCCCGAGGGGGCGGAGGTCATGACGATTGACAAACGCGCGTATCAAAAAAACGCATTGCCGTTCGGCCCACAAGCTGCAATCCTTGAACCCGATGCCTTCCGGTCCATGATCGAGAAAGTCGCTCCGGCATTGCCGATGAAAAACCTGCTTCTACGGTAACGTTCGATCCCTCGAAGGATGCCAGCGGATCAAGCGGCCGGGCGTTTGGATACAGCGCCTGCCAGGGTATTGAAGCCCCTGGCGTTCGTCACCTGTGATCGGTTCTTGTCAGCCTGTTCTTGGCCAGAGGAATAAAGCCATGCATGACCACGCCCATTCGTCCATCGATATCCATGCGCACTACTATCCGGAATCCTATATCCGTCTGATTGAAAAATACGGATCGGAGTTCGGCGCCATGGTGGACACCTCGAACCCGTCCAAGCCGGTGATCAAGTCGCCGCCCACCGTTTCAGCCCTGGAAGACCGGTTCATCCACATGGAGGCCCGGATTGAAGACATGGACAGGATTGGCGTGGATGTGCATGCAATTTCCATGACCATGCCGATGATTCTCTGGGCTGGTGCAAAGCTGCAACAACAGTTGGTTGAAGCCCATAATGACGCGGCGTTCGAGGCTTATCAGAAATACCCGGACCGGCTTTGCGTACTCGCAACCCTGCCTTTCGACAACATCGATCTGGCGATAGCGGAACTCGATCGCATTGCGAAAATGCCCGGCCTGAAGGGGATCTATTCCGAAACCCGGATCTCCAGGAACAAGGAGATCGATGACGAGTCCCTATATCCCTTGTGGGAACGCCTCGAAGAGATGGGACTGCCCCTGTTCCTGCATCCGGTGCATGTGGTCGAGCCGGCGCGCCTGGGCAAATATTTCATGGTCAACACCATCGGTAATCCGGTGGACACTGGTATCGCTGCATCGCGACTGATCTACAGCGGCATCCTTGACCGCTTTCCGAAGCTGGAGGTGGTCCTGCCGCACGCAGGTGGCGTCTATCCGATTCTGTTCGGCCGCATGACCCGCGCCTGGGAGCGGAGCAAAGGCGGTCTCGACGCAAACAAGGGTCGGGGCGCGGATGCTTATCTGAAACGTTTCTACTACGACAATATTTCCCACTCCAATGAAGTCATGGAGTATCTGGTGAAACTGGTCGGTGCCGACCGGATCATGCTGGGCAGCGATTATTGTTTCGACATGGGCTATGAGCGCCCCTGCGACAAGGTCGAAGCCTATGACTTTCTCAACGCGGCGGACAAGAAGCTGATCCTGGGCGAAACAGCCAGAAAGCTGTTGAAACTCTGAGCGGGTTTGCGTTTCGCCAATCGAAATGGCGACCGCCGGCTTTGCCCCCCGCCGCCGAGGCGAGGGGGGCGCCACAATCACTGATGCGCATCGCCTTCCTCCGTGCCCAACAGCTTGCGCATCCGCCGCAGGCCCATGTACACGAGGCTGGCGATCACCGGGATCGACACCGCGGTGAGCAGCTCCGGCGTCACCGGCTCGATCAGGTGCTTGGCGCCCTTGGACATGTAATTGACCAGTTGCGACGCGTAATACGTGATCGCCACCACCGACAGGCCCTCCACCGTTTCCTGCAGGTGGAGCTGGATCTTGGCGCGGCGGTTCATCTGCGCCAGCAGCTCCTGGTTCTGGCGTTCCAGTTCGATGTCCACGCGCGTGCGCAGCAGTTGCGAGTTGCGCGCGATCCGCGCCGACAGGTCGTCCTGCCGGCGTGCGATGGAGGCGCAGGTGTCGATCGCCGGCACCAGGCGCCGGTCCATGAACTCGCCGATGGGCGAGAAGCCGGGCAGGCGCTGCTCGCGCAGGTCGTCGATGCGCTGTTGCACGAGGCGGTAGTAGGCCGCCGCCGCACCGAAGCGGAACGTGGTGCGCGCCACCGAACGTTCCACCTCGGCGGCGAGGCGCGACAGGCGGGCGAGCACCGCGCGGTCGTCCTCGGCGCTGCGCGCCTGGCCCATGCCGTCCATCAGGTCGGCGAGCTCGTCCTCGGCGCGCGACAGCAGGCGCCCGACCTGCTTGGCGACCGGGAAGGCGAGCAGCGCCATCACGCGGTAGGTCTCGATTTCTACCAGGCGCTGGGCGATGCGGCCGGCTTGGCGCGGCGTGAGGTCGTCGTCCAGCACCAGGAAGTGCGAGAAGCCCTCGTGCAGGTGAAAGTCGGTCAGCACCCAGCCGGCGCCGTCGGCCACCTGCGACGCCACCATGGCCTGGCCGCGGGGCGACTGCTGTTGCAGCACCGTCTCGGGCCGCACCTCGTCGGTGCTGCGCACCTCGATGTGGGTGGCGGCGATCAGTTGTCCCGGAATGGCCTTGCGCCAGGCGGCCGGCACGTGCAGCAGCGCGTATTCGTCGGCCGTGTCGGTGGGATCGATGCGGCGGAAGAAGCAGTAGCTGGAGAATTCGTTGTGCCGCTCCCACTTCAGCCGGAAGCCGGCCGACTGCAGCAGCAGGTGGCCCGACGCCGTGTCGGGCGCGGGCAGGCCGAGCTGCTCCGCGAGTGTCGCCAGGTGGGCCGCTTCGCGTTCGGCGCTGCCCTCGTGGTGCAGGAAGGCGAGGTAGGTGACGAATTCCGGGGTGTCGAGCGCGACCGGCGGGCGGGCATGGACTTCGTCGCTGAGCGCCTGGCGCAGCGGGTGCTGTTCGAAGAAGGGCATTGAATGCGCGGCGGGCGCCTGGGGCGCCCGCGTCGAATGAGGAAGCCGCATTCTTGCCCAGGCGCGATGGCGGGACAAGCGCGGCGGTGTGCGAAGGGGAGGCCCGTGCCGGCCTCCCCGCCGCCCGGCTCAGGCCTTCTGGTCGGCCAGCGGGGTCACGTGCAGGTGGGATTCGACCGCGTCCAGCACCACCTCGGGCTCGTCGGCCTCGAGTTCGGTCTCGTTGTTCAGATGCGAGCGCAGCCGCTCCTCGTCGAGGTCCTTGCACCACTTGGCCACCACCACCGTCGCCACCGAGTTGCCGATCAGGTTGGTCAGCGCGCGGGCTTCGGACATGAAGCGGTCGATGCCCAGGATGAGCGCCAGACCGGCGACCGGCACGCCACCCACCGCCGACAGCGTCGCCGCGAGCACGATGAAGCCGCTGCCGGTGATCCCCGCCGCGCCCTTGGAGGTGAGCAGCAGCACCAGCAGCAGGGTGATCTGCTGGGTGATGTCCATCGGCGTGTTGGTGGCCTGGGCGATGAACACCGCCGCCATCGTCAGGTAGATGGAGGTGCCGTCCAGGTTGAAGGAGTAGCCGGTGGGGATGACCAGCCCCACGGTCGACTTCTTGCATCCGAGGTTCTCGAGCTTGGCCATGATGCGCGGCAGGGCCGACTCGGACGACGAGGTGCCGAGCACGATCAGCAGCTCTTCCTTGATGTAGCGGATGAGCTTCACCACCGAGAAGCCGTGCAGGCGGGCGATGGTGCCGAGCACGCCGAAGATGAAGATCAGGCAGGTGGCGTAGAAAGTGGCCATCAGCATGCCGAGCTGGGCCAGCGTGCCGACGCCGTGCTTGCCGATGGTGAAGGCCATCGCGCCGAAGGCACCGATGGGGGCGACCTTCATGATGTAGCCGACGATGGCGAACAGCACGTGCGAGAACTTCTCGATCATGTCGAACACCAGCGTGCCGCGGCCGCCGAAGCGATGCAGCGCGAAGCCAAACAGCACCGAGAACAGCAGCACCTGCAGGATCTCGCCCTTGGCGAAGGCATCCACCACGGTGGTCGGGATCACGGCGAGCAGGAACTCGGTGGTCGTCTGCATCTTGCCCGGCGCGGTGTAGGCGGCGATCGCCTTGGTGTCCAGCGTGGCCGGATCGACGTTCATGCCGGCGCCCGGCTGCACCACGTTGACGATGATGAGGCCGACGATCAGCGCGATCGAGCTGACGACCTCGAAGTACAGCAGGGCAAGGCCGCCGGTCTTGCCGACCTTCTTCATGTCTTCCATGCCGGCGATGCCGACGACGACGGTGCAGAAGATGATCGGCGCGATGATCATCTTGATGAGCTTGATGAAGCCGTCGCCCAGCGGCTTCATCGCAGCGCCGGTCTCGGGGTAGAAGTGGCCCAGCAACACGCCCAGGATGATCGCGACGATCACCTGGAAGTACAGCGAGCGGAACAGCGATTTCCGGATCATGGTTGTCTCCTCCTTGGAAGGTGGGCGGATTGTGTCCGCCGGCCTCCGAGGGGGAAATTGTGTACTTCCACACTGTGGAAACTACGTATGGAGGCGGAGGCGAGTGATGAACGGCCGGCAGTGTCGCGTCGCCGTCCGTTGACCTGCGTCAACGAAAGTCGATTCAGGCGTGCGAGCTCGCCGCAGTTAGTTTAATTTTGCAACCGTTGAAAAATTCAACTAACTAGCAGCCGGTGACGCCGCCATTTGTGGGCTTCCGTCCATGCAGGTTGGTAACCGTCAAGGAGCCTTATTCATGAGTACTGCCGCAAGCAACATGCCATACAAGGGCAATGACCGCCTCTTGTTCGGCATCATCATGGGCGTCATCGCGTTCTGGCTGTTCGCCCAGACGACGCTCAACATCGCGCCCGACATGAGCCGCGACCTCGGCATGTCGGCGAACACCATGAACATCGCGGTCGCGATCACCGCGCTGTTCTCCGGCATCTTCATCGTCGTCATGGGCGGCCTCGCCGACCGCATCGGCCGCATGAAAATCGTGCGCCTCGGTTTCTATCTCAGCATCGTCGGTGCGTTGCTGGTCGGCCTGACTCCGACAGGTGACCTGGCCACGCCGGTCCTGCTGGTCGGGCGCGCCCTGCAGGGCTTGTCCGCAGCGTGCATCATGCCCGCCAGCCTGGCCGTCGTGAAAGCCTATTGGGACGGGGCAGACCGCCAGCGCGCGGTCAGCATGTGGTCGATCGGTTCCTGGGGCGGCTCGGGTATCTGCTCGCTGTTCGGCGGCCTGATGACGCAAAACTTCGGCTGGCGCTCGATCTTCTTCGTGTCGATCGCAGTCTCTGTGCTGGGCCTGTGGATGATGCGCGGCACGCCCGAGAGCAAGGCCGAAACCAAGGGTGAATACAAGTTCGATCTGCCCGGCGTGCTGACCTTCATGATTACGATGGTAGCGCTGCAGGTGGTCGTCACCCAGGGCAACAAGTTCGGCTGGACCAGTCCGCTGGCGCTCGGCCTGATCGCCGTGACCCTGGTGGTCGGCACCGTGTTCCTGAAAATCGAATCGAAATCGGCCAACGCCTTCTTCGACTTCAGCCTGTTCAAGAACGCCACCTACACCGGCGCGACGATTTCCAACTTCCTGCTCAACGCGGTGGCTGGCACCCTGATCGTGTCGCTGCAACTGGTTCAGCTCGGCGGCAACATGACGGCCCAGGCGGCGGGCATGCTGACCATCGGCTACGCGGTGGCGATCATCGCCTTCATCCGTGTCGGCGAGAAACTGCTGCGGGCCTTCGGAGCACGCAAGCCGATGATCTGGGGTTGCCTGATCACGGGCTTCTCGATCGTGCTGCTGTCGCCGGCAAACGTGCTGCTGGCCGACTACAAGATCCTCGCCATGATCGGCTACACGCTGTTCGGCGTCGGCCTGGCTTTCTACGCCACCCCGTCGACCGATGCGGCGCTGTCCAATCTGCCTGCTGCGCAGGGTGGTGCTGGCTCGGGCATCTACAAGATGGCCTCGTCGCTCGGCGCCGCCTTCGGCGTGGCGATCTCGGCGGCCATCTTCACCGCGCTCAGCGCTAACAACGCAAGCATCACGTGGCTGGAAGGCGTCATCACCTTCGCCGGCCGGCAAGACAACCTGGCCGTGCGCGAGGCCGCCATCATCGCGCTCGGCTTCAACGTGCTGATGATCGCAGTCGCCATCCTGTCGATCATGCTCACCGTGCCGAAAGGCAAGAAGGCCTGAGGCCAAGGACAACCCGGGCGGGGCTCCGGCCGCCGGCGCGACCGTGCCGCGCAGCGCGCCCCGTCCCCCACCACATAGACGATCAGGAGCAGAGAAAATGACTGAAGCAATGAAGATCCTCGGCCAGGCCAGCATCGAACAGCACTTCCACTACCTGCACCAGAACCCCGCCGTGGCCTTCGAGGAAACCCTGGCCGCCGATTACATCGCCAAACTGCTGCGCGAATGGGGCTACGAGGTGACCGAAGGCATCGGCAAGACCGGCGTGGTCGGTCGGCTCAAGGTCGGTGACGGCAAAATGCGCATCGGCCTGCGCGCCGACACCGATGCGCTGCCGGTGCCGGAAGCCGCCGACCTGCCGTACAAGAGCCAGATCGAGGGCAAGTCGCACACTTGCGGCCACGACGCCCACACCGCGATGCTGCTCGGCGCCGCGGAGTACCTCGCCAAAACGCGCAACTTCAACGGCACGCTCAACCTCATCTTTCAGCCCGCCGAAGAGATCATGGCCGGCGCGCCGGCGATGATCGCCGACGGCTTGTTCGAGCGCTTCCCGATGGACGTGATGTTCGGCATGCACAACATGCCCGGCCTGCCGGCGAACAAGCTGCATTTCACCGGCGGCCCGATCATGGCCGCGGTCGACAACTGGGAGATTGTGCTGACCGGTGTCGGCAGCCACGGCTCGATGCCGGAAAAGAGTATCGACCCGCTGGTGGCGGGCGCGGCACTGGTGATGTCGCTGCAGACGATCGTCTCGCGCAATGTCGCGCCGATGGACGCCGCCGTCGTCAGCGTTGGTGCCTTCCTCGCCGGCGATGCCGGCAACGTGATTCCGCAGAGCGCGACGCTGCGCTTGAGCACCCGCACCCGCAAGCCGGAAACCCGCGAAATGGTGCTGGCCAAGATCAAGTCGATCACCAAGGCCACCGCCGAAGCCTACAACGTCGGCTACGAGATCCGCGAAGGTCAGCCGGGCGCGATCCTGATCAACGACATGGAGCACACCCAAACCACCATCGACATCGCCCGCAAGCAGTTCGGCGACGACCAGGTCGTCACGCCGGGGCCGACCTTCATGGGCAGCGAGGACTTCGCCTTCTACGCGCAGAAGGTGCCGGGCGTGTATTGCTTCATCGGCAACGGCAACACGCCCAACGTCCATCATCCGATGTATGTGTTCGACAAGAGCAACCTGCCGGTGGGCTCGGCCTACTGGGTCGCGGTGGCGGAAAACTATCTCAAGTGACCAGGGGCGCCCGGCACTGAATCGGCGTAGCGCCGGGCCAGTGCCGGGAGCGGCAGCGGCTTGATGCGGCTCGCCTGCCCGGCGCAGCCGAAGGCCTCGAAGCGGGCGCGGCAGATGTCGCGTGCGGCGTCGCGGGCGGCCTTGAAGAACTTGCGCGGATCGAACTCCTTGCGGTCCGTCGTCATCAGCCGGCGCATCGCGCCGCTCATCGCCAGGCGCAGGTCGGTGTCGATGTTGACCTTGCGCACGCCGCTGCGGATGCCCTGCACGATGGCCTCCACCGGCACGCCGTAAGTCTCGCCGATCTCGCCGCCGTGCTCGCGGATGATGGCGAGCCATTCCTGCGGCACGCTGCTGGAGCCGTGCATCACCAGGTGGGTGTCGGGGATGCGGGCGTGGATGGCGGCGATGCGGTCGATGGCGAGGATGTCGCCGGTGGGCGGGCGGGTGAACTTGTATGCGCCGTGGCTGGTGCCGATCGCCACCGCCAGCGCATCGACGCCGGTGGCGGCGACGAAATCGGCGGCCTCCGCGGGGTCGGTCAACATCTGGCTGTGGTCCAGCGTGCCTTCGGCGCCGACGCCGTCCTCCTCGCCGGCCTGGCCGGTCTCGAGCGAGCCGAGGCAGCCGAGTTCGCCCTCCACCGACACGCCTACCGCGTGCGCCCTCTCCACCACGCGGCGTGTCACTTCGACGTTGTAGGCGTAGCTCGCGGGCGTCTTCATGTCCTCGCGCAACGAGCCGTCCATCATCACGCTGGTGAAGCCGCTGCGGATCGACTGCTGGCACACCGCCGGGCTGGCGCCGTGGTCCTGGTGCAGGCAGACGGGGATGTCCGGCCACTGTTCGACCGCGGCCTCCACCATCTTCTTCAGGAAGGCTTCGCCGGCATAGCTGCGCGCGCCGGCCGAAGCCTGCAGGATCACCGGGCTGTCGGTGGCCTCGGCGGCGAGCATGATGGCGTGGATCTGCTCCATGTTGTTGATGTTGAAGGCGGGCACGCCGTAGCCGTGTTCGGCGGCGTGGTCGAGCAGTTGGCGCAGGGCGATCATGGACATGGCAGGACTCCGGAAAGGGTGAGGTTAGGAGGGGAGGGGGCGGTTTCGTCTCTTGTAGGAGCGGGCCTGACCGCGACTGCAGGACTGATCGCGGTCAAGCCCGCTCCTACACGCGGTGGGCGGCGAATCAGGTCAGCTCGGGTTCGTGCTCGAACGCCGGCACGGGCTCGATGCGCCGGCTGCCCGGCCGCGCGCGCGCCTTCAGCGCGGCGATGGCAGGGAGCTCGCGGCCTTCGAGGAACTCCAGGAAGGCGCCACCGCCGGTGGAGATGTAGTCGATGCGGTCGGCCACGCCGAAGCGGGCGATGGCAGCCAGCGTGTCGCCGCCGCCGGCGATGCTGAAGGCCGGGCTCGCCGCCACTGCGCCCGCCAGCGCGGCAGTGCCGGCGGCGAAGGGTTCGAGTTCGAACACGCCGACCGGCCCGTTCCACACGATGGTGCCGGCGCGCTCCAGCAGCTCCGCGAGCGAGCGCCGGCTGTCGGGGCCGATGTCGAGGATCATCTCGTCGGCCGCGACCTCGTCCGCATGCACGCAGCGGGTGCGGGCGTCGGCGGCGAAGCGGTCGGCGGTGACGACGTCCTCGGGCAGCCACACGACGCCGTTGTGTGCCGCCAGTCGGCGCTGCACCGCGCGCGCGGCGTCGGTGAGATCCGGTTCGTACAGGGACTTGCCCACCGCGTAGCCGCGCGCGGCGAGGAAAGTGTTGGCGATGCCGCCGCCCAGCACCAGCACATCGACCTTGTCGGCCAGGCTCTCGAGGATGGTGAGCTTGGTCGACACCTTGGAGCCGGCGACGATGGCCGCCAGCGGCCGGGCCGGCTGCGCCAGCGCACGGCCCAGGGCGTCGAGTTCGCCGCACATCAGCGGCCCCGCGCAAGCCACCGGCGCCGCCATCGCCAGCGCGTGCAGCGTGCATTCCTTGCGGTGCGCGGTGCCGAAGGCGTCATTCACATACACGTCCACGAAGCGGGCGATGCGCGCGGCCAGCGCCGGGTCGTCGGTCTTCTCGCCAATGTTGCCGCGACAGTTCTCCAGCAGCACCACGTCGCCCGGGCGCAGGGCGAAGCCGCCGTCCACCCAGTCGCGCACCAGCGGCACTGGCCGCCCCAGCAGGTCGCCGAGGCAGGCGGCCACGGGCGCCAGCGAGTCGGCCGGCGCCAGCGCCCCTTCCTGCGGACGGCCCAGGTGCGAGGTGATCATCACCGCCGCCCCGGCCTCCAGGCAGGCGAGGATGCCGGGCAGCGCGGCGCGGATGCGGGTGTCGTCCGCCAGCGTGCCATCGGCCTGCAGCGGCACGTTGAAGTCGGCGCGGATGAAGACCCGCTTGCCGGCGAGATCCACATCGGAGAGGCGAAGGAAGTTCATGGGAGTCTCCTCGGGTTGTTCAGATGTCCTTCAAAACGATTGCATGAAGGTTGCGGTAAAGCGGGCGGGTGTCTGCAATACGGCAGGTCTGGCGGTGGGGGATGCGTGGAACGGACGAGCACTGTCCGAGTCCCGAGCGAAGCGAGGTCGCGCATTTACGTAAACTCCGCAAGGCCTAGGCCGCGTAGCGGCAGGACGTGGAGCGCATCCCCCACCGCCAGACCGGATTTGGCGCAATCGGGCCGTTGTCCCAGCTTGGGGCGGAACTTTGCGCCCGGGGGCACTTCGTTCGCCGCATCAGGTCGCCGACAGCAGCGCCCTTGCCCGTTGGAGCACCGCATCCACCGTGAATCCGAACTGCCGCAGCAGATCGCCGGCCGGTGCCGATTCGCCGAAGCGGTCGATGCCGACCACCGCCCCGCGCACGCCGGCGAGGTACTTCCACCAGCCGTCGCTGCGTGCCGCCTCGATCGCCAGGCGCGGCACGCCGGCCGGCAGCACGGCGGCGCGGTAATCGTCGGGCTGGCGGTCGAAGACGCTGGTGCAGGGCAGGGACACCACCCGCAGCGCCACGCCTTCCGCCTGCAGCGCGGCGTGCACCTCCATCGCCAGCGCCACCTCCGAGCCGGTGGCGATGATCACCAGCGCTGGCGCGGGAGCATCCGCCAGCACGTAGCCGCCGCGGAAGATTGCCTGCAGTTGCGTATCACTGCGCGTCTGGTGCGGCAGGTTCTGGCGCGACAGCGCGAGCAGCGTCGGCCCGTCGCGCCGCGCCACCGCGGCATTCCACGCCACCTGCGTTTCCACCGCGTCGCACGGCCGCCACACGTCGAGATCCGGGATCAGGCGCAGGCTGGGCAGGTGCTCCACCGGCTGGTGGGTGGGGCCATCCTCGCCGAGGCCGATGGAATCGTGGGTCATCACGTAGACCACCCGCTGCTTCATCAGCGCGCTCATGCGGATGGCGTTGCGCGCATAGTCCGAGAACACCAGGAAGGTCGCGCCGAAGGGAATGAAGCCGCCATGCAGCGCGATGCCGTTGAGCGCCGCGCTCATGCCGAACTCGCGCACACCCCAGTTGATGTGGCGCCCCGGCTGGTCGGCGCGCACCGCGCCACAGCCCGGCCAGTCGGTGAGGTTGGAGTGCGTCAGGTCGGCCGAGCCACCGAGCAGCTCCGGCAAGGCGCCCGCCAGCCG
>JAFEFM010000444.1 GCA_018240585.1 Pseudomonadota bacterium | reverse complement strand
CCAGCACCAGCGCCAGCGCCAGCAGCGCGTAAATCGCGCCGTTGGTCAGCCCGTCCTGCGCCAGCATCATTGCTATCGTTGAATCCATTTCTCTCCTCCGTCGAACGCGGGCACAGCGTGACGATACTTCGCAAGCAATCGCCGGATCGAAGGCTTTCGACCCGGCGATCGATGACACCCCGTTCGCTTCAGGGCTTACTTCAGCAGCGACCAGTCGCCGTTGCGGATCTCGACCATGACGCGCGAGCGCTGGTCGAGACCAAGGTGGTCAGTCGGGCTCATGGAATAGATGCCGGTGGCGCCTGCGACTTCCTTCACCGACTCGAGACCGTCGCGCAACGCGGCACGGAACTCGGGCGTGCCCGGCTTGGCCTTCTTCAGCGCGGCAGGAACGGTGGCGTTAAGCAGCACACCGGCGTCCCAGGCATAGGCGCCGAAGCTCGCCACGCTGCCCTTGCCGTTGGCCGCCTCGTACTTGTCGACATAGGCGAGCGCGCTCTTCTTGACCGGATTGCTGTCGGGCAGCTTGCGCGCCATCTGCACCGGGCCGACCGGCAGCAGCGTGCCTTCGCAGTCCTTGCCGCAGATGCGCAGGAAGTCGTTGTTGGCCACGCCGTGCGTCTGATACACGACGCCCTTGTAGCCGCGCTCGCGCAGCGCCTTCTGCGGCAGGGCGGCAGGCGTGCCGGAACCGGCGATGAAGACCGCGTCCGGCTTCACCGAAATCAGCTTCAGCACCTGGCCGGTGACCGAGGTGTCCGCGGGGTTGAAGCGCTCGTTGGCCGCGATCTCGATGCCGCGCGCGTCGGCCAGCTTCTTGAACTGCTCGTGCCAGCCCTCGCCGTACGCGTTCGCGAAGCCGATGAAGGCAACCTTCTTCACGTTCGTCGCCAGCATGTGCTCGACGATGGCGGTTGCCATCTGCAGGTCGTTCTGCGGAGTCTTGAACACCCACTTCTTCTTGTCGTCCATGGGCTCGACGATGCGCGCCGAAGCCGCCATGGAGATCATCGGCGTCTTCGATTCCGCAGCGACATCGATCATGGCCAACGAAGCCGGGCTGGTGGTCGAGCCGACGAGCACGTCGACCTTGTTCTCGTCGATGAGCTTGCGCGCGTTCTTGACGGCCGTCGTGGTGTCCGACGCATCGTCGAGCACGATGTAGTTCACCTTTTCGCCACCCATGCTCTGCGGCAGCAGGGCGATGGTGTTCTTCTCTGGGATGCCCAGCGAAGCCGCCGGGCCGGTGGCCGACAGCACGACACCGACGTTGATGTCCGCCTGTGCGGCGGTGGTGGCGAAAGCCAGGCCGAAGGCGGCCATCAGGGGGGTACGCAGCTTCATGGTTTCTCCTCCGTATGTCTGCAAGTGGCCCGTACATTCCGGCAGGACTGCCGGGCCGTTATTCTGCATCGCGTAACGCATTCTACACATTAGAAATGAGACAAATGCGCTCGTCAAGCTAAAAATCTGTATCGCAACAATCTCAGCCAACGGTGCTCGACGCTCCCAGGCGCTGCGACAGTTCGCGTGCGGCGCGGCCCAGTTCGGCCAGCGCCGGACTTTCCGCGCTCAGGTCCATCGAGCCTTCCACGCCGACCAGCGCGATCGCCATCGTGATCTCGTTCTTGAAATTGAACACCGGCGCCGCGGCCGCCTCGACACCGCGCGCGTAATAACCGCTGGACACGACCGCCATTCCCCGCGCCCGGACGTCGCCGAGCAGGGCACGCGCCTCGGCCAGCGTATGCACGCCGGGCGGAACCTTGCCCGCCTCAATCTCCTTCAGCATCAGCGCCTCAGTCTGGCGCTCCGGCAGCCAGGCGGCAAACACACGCCCCGCAGCGGAAGACAGCAGGGACAGGCTGGTGCCGGTGACGACGTTGACGGTGACGGGCCGCCGCGGACGCTCCCAGCGCACGATGACCGGCCCGCTGTCGCTCCATACCGCAAGCGAGGTCGTCTCGTTAGTCGCGTCGCGCAGGTCGGCGATGGCGGCCAGCCCCAGGCGGATGCGGTCGACGCGGTCGAGCGCAACCAGGCCCAGGTTGAGGGCGAACGGACCGAGGTCGTAGCGCGAAGTGAGCCTGTCCTGCTCGACCAGGCCGCTGCGGATCAGGCTGACGAGGTAGCGATGGACCTTGGACGGCGGCATGCCGGCGGCCGCAGCGATGTCCTTCAGCATCATGGAGCGTCGCCCGGCAGCCATCGCCTTGAGGATGGACATGCCCACCTCCAGCGACTGCACGCCGTGCTTGCCCTCCAGTTCTTCGCTCATACCCCCCGCCCCTTCACATTACGAAATAGAAAATTTATTTCGTAATGTGTAACACAACTCGGCCAGGAGGAAAACTGCGGCGTTAGCTGTGCGCCTCAGAGCGGCTGTTGCAGCGGGTCGGCATCGCGGAAACGCTCGAACAGCAGCGGCGCAGCTTCCGGCGTGCCGCCGTCGGAAAGCTGGAAATGCGCATCGAGATGGCGCTCGGACGGCACCAGCAGCCGGCGGTAGAGCTCCCTGCACAGCAGGCGCGCCTTCTGTCCTGGCCAGTCGGCCGGCAGCAGCACGTCGGGCAGCTCCGGGTCGCGCAGCAGCAGCCGGCGGTAGTCATGGATCAACAGCGCGCGCACCAGGAAGGCACTCTCGTCATCGACCTCGCCGGCGCCATCGCGCAACTGCTGCAGCACCGGCTGGTAGCGCTCGACGAACTCGGCGTACATGCCGGCAAGGCGCTCGAGGTTCCACGCGCGGTGGACCATGTCGGCGTCGCTCGCCGCGGCGCCCGGCGCCGGATCGGCAGCGAGCAGCGGCTTGAGACGCGGCAGCAGCTCGCCCAGTCCTTCGGCTGCCAGCGCATCGAAGGCTGCGCCCAGCTCGGCGCTGGGGTGCACGAAGCAATCGGCGCCCAGCGCACCGAAACCCTGCCACAACAGGGCCTGGCGAAGCCGCTCGCGATCGCGGCCGCCCACTTCGCCCACAACGACCACCAGCCGCCAGCGGCGATCCCATTGCGGCGTGCTGGAAGAGTAGATGTGCCGCGACGCCTCCTCGAAGCGCTGCTGGCCGGACGCCGTCAACAGGTAGTCGGTGCGGCGCCCCACCGGCTCGCTGCGCAGCCATTCGTCGCGGGCGAGACGGAAGACCGAGGTGCGCACCAGCCGTTCGTTCAGTCCCAGCGGCTCCAGCAGGCGGATGAGGCTCCCCAGCCAGATGCGGCTGCCGCGCGGCACGACGGCATCACCGAAGACCGAAATGATCACCGAGCCCGCCTGTACGCGATCGAGCCTGCGGAAAGCATCGAGACGTTGCTGGATGGGGGTGGACACGGCTTGGTCGGTCGGGCCTGGACTTAGGGCAAACGAGTCTATCGATTCGACGCCGCGCCGGATAGCGTCGCTTCGGCGTCGGACAACTGATTGAACGGGCAACATGATGGTGAAAGGACCGCGTGCAGAGGCTTAAATGGAGAAGGACGTGGCATCCGCGACGCGACGCCTGCGCGCAGGGCCGCCACCGACCCGGCCAGGTCGGCGCCGGATCTGCGCGCGGGGGCAGACAAAGCGATACCAATTATACACTTTTATCACTGCTTTAGTATCACGACAACAGCGACACGCGATGATTCCAGCGACGGAAAATATTCCGTATGCACATCCGAAGGGCGTTTTATCAAAACAAGCTGCTGTTTTAAATTGATTTTCTTTTTCGTAAATCGATTCCCCTTAACGAAATACAACATGAAACTAGCAGAAATTTAGGATACCTGGCATTGACATCCATCAAATCCATTCGTATCGTTTGCACCCACACATCCCCACCGGAGAGAGACGAATGACTCATCCCCTGTTCGAGAAGCACCGCGCGACCCTCGATAGCGCCCTCAACGCCATCTCCACCCGTGGATACTGGACGCCCTTCCCCGAGATGCCGAGCCCCAAGCTGTATGGCGAAACGGCGCCGGATGAAGGCAAGCGCGCATTCGAGTCCCATCTGGGCAAGCAATTCGAACTGGGGCAACCGGGCCAGACCGGCTGGCATGGCGGCGAGGCTTCGCCCTACGGCGTGGCGCTCGACGTCAGCTACCCGGTGTGCGAGCCGGACGCGCTGATCGCCGCCGGCCTCGAGGCAATGACGGGCTGGCAGGCGGTGGGCGCCGATGGCCGCACCGGCATCTGCCTGGAAATCCTCGACCGCCTGAACAAGCAGAGCTTCGAACTCGGACATGCGGTGATGATGACCACCGGCCAGGGCTGGATGATGGCCTTCCAGGCCGGCGCGCCGCACGCGCAGGATCGCGGCCTGGAGGCCGTCACCTACGCCTGGCGCGAGCAGGGCTTCGTGCCCGCCGAGGCCACCTGGGAAAAGCCGCAGGGCAAGAACCCGCCGCTGGTGATGAAGAAGCACTTCCAGATCGTCGGCCGCGGCGTCGGCCTGGTGATCGGCTGCGGCACTTTCCCGACCTGGAATACCTACCCCGGCCTGTTCGCCGCGCTCGCGACCGGCAACGCCGTGATCGTCAAGCCGCACAGCAACGCCATCCTGCCGGCCGCCATCACCGTGCGCACGATCCGCGCCGTGCTCGCCGAGAACGGCATCGACCCCAACCTGGTGAGCCTGTGCGTGGCCACCAAGCGCAGCGTCACCCAGGCGCTCGCCACCCACCCGGCGGTCAAGTCGGTCGACTTCACCGGCGGCAACGTGTTCGGCCAGTGGCTGATCGACAACTGCCGCCAGGCCCAGGTGTATGCCGAGCTGGCCGGCGTCAACAACATCGTCATCGACTCCACCGACGCCTACAAGGCGATGCTGGGCAACCTCGCCTTCACGCTGTCGCTCTACTCGGGCCAGATGTGCACCACCTCGCAGGCGATCTTCGTGCCGGCCGGCGGCATCGACACCGAGGACGGCCACAAGAGCTACGACGAGGTCTGTGCCGATCTCGCCAAGGCGGTCGAGCGCTTCCTGTCCAAGCCGGAAGTCGCCCATGCGGTGCTGGGGGCGATCCAGTCGGCCGACACGGCCGAACGCATCGACATCGCCAACAGCGGCGCGCTGGGCAAGGTCGTGCTGGCCTCCACCACGCTGCAGAATCCGGAATTCCCCGGCGCCAAGGTGCGCACCCCGGTGCTGCTGGCCTGCGACGCGGCCGACGAGAAGGCCTACATGGAAGAGCGCTTCGGCCCGATCAGCTTCATCGTCAAGGTGGCCGACACCGCCGCGGCGATCGCGCTGTCCGAACGCGTGGTGAAGACGCACGGCGCGCTGACCGTCGGCATCTACTCGACGAAGCAGGACGTCATCGACGCGATGACCGAGGCCACCTGGCGCGGCAAGGTCGCGCTGTCGATCAACCTGACGAGTGGCGTGTTCGTGAATCAGTCGGCGGCCTTCTCCGACTACCACGGCACCGGCGGCAACCCGTCGGCCAACGCCTCCTATGCGGATTCGGCCTTCGTCGCCAATCGCTTCCGTGTGGTTCAGCGCCGCTACCACGTCTGAGGAGCTGTCCGTGGAATACAACAACATCCTCTTCACGGTGGAGGCGGGCGTCGCCCGCCTTACGCTGAATCGCCCCGACAAGCTCAACAGCTTCACCGGCGAGATGCACGCCGAGCTGCGTGACGCGCTCGACCGCATCCAGGCCGACAAGGCCGTGCGCGTGCTCGTACTCACCGGCGCCGGCCGCGCCTTCTGCGCCGGCCAGGACCTGGCCGACCCCGACATGGCGTCGGTGGGCGGCAAGATGCCCGACATCGGCAACGTCGTCGAGAAGAACTACAAGCCGCTGGTGCTGCGCCTGCAGAACCTGCGCGTGCCCACCATCGCCGCGGTGAATGGCATCGCCGCCGGCGCCGGCGCCAGCGTGGCGCTGGCCTGCGACCTGGTGGTGGCGACGAAGTCGGCGTCTTTCCTGCAGGCCTTCAGCAAGATCGGCCTGATCCCGGACACCGGCGGCACCTGGTTCCTGCCGCAGCGCGTCGGCATGGCCCGCGCCATGGGCCTCGCCCTGCTGGCCGACAAGCTGCCGGCCGAGAAGGCCGCCGAATGGGGCCTGATCTGGGCCGCTTACGACGATGCCGAGTTCGGCGCCAAGGTGGATGCGCTCGCCGCGCAGCTCGCCACCATGCCGACCAAGGCCCTGGTCCGCACCCGCCAGGCGATGCACGCCGCGCCCGGCCACACGCTGGAGCAGCAGCTCTCCTTCGAGGGCGGATTCATGCGCGAACTGGGCTGGAGTCCGGACTACGCCGAAGGCGTCGCCGCCTTCATGGAAAAGCGCGCACCGAAGTTCACCGGGGAATGAGCGTGACCGACACCCAAACCTCCAAGCCCGCGGCACAGCCGCTGCCCCTGCCTTTGCCCGCCTCCGCCGTCATCGCGGTGGTCGGCACCGGCGCCATGGGCGCCGGCATCGCCCAGGTGGCGTCCGCCGCCGGCCATGTGGTCAAGCTGCTGGACAACCGCCCGGGCGCCGCCGCGAAGGCGATCGAAGGCATCCGCGCCCAGTTCGGCAAGCTCGCCGACAAGGGCCGCATGGCGGCCGACGCCGCGCAGGCGGCGGGCGCACGCCTCGTCGCCGTCGAGCAGCTCGCCGATCTGGCCGACGCCGCGCTGGTGGTCGAAGCCATCGTCGAGAACCTGGAAGCCAAGCAGAAGCTGTATCGCGACCTCGAAGACATCGTCGGCGCCGACTGCATCTTCGGCACCAACACCTCGTCGATCTCGGTGACCTCGATCGGCGCCGCCCTGCGGCGCCCCGAGCGCCTGGCCGGCCTGCACTTCTTCAACCCGGCGCCGCTGATGAAGCTGGTCGAGATCGTGTCCGGCCTCGCCACCGACCGCGCCATCGCCGACACCCTGTTCGCCTCCGCCGCGGCGTGGGGCAAGACGCCGGTGCATGCGCGCTCGACACCCGGCTTCATCGTCAACCGCGTCGCCCGGCCCTACTACGCCGAGGCGCTGCGCATCCTCAACGAAGGCGGCGGCGACTGCGCCACGCTGGACGCGATCATGCGCGACGCCGGTGGCTTCCGCATGGGGCCGTTCGAGCTGATGGACATGATCGGCCACGACGTGAACTTCGCCGTGACGCGCTCGGTTTGGAACGCCTTCTACAACGATCCGCGTTTCACGCCGTCGCTGATCCAGCAGGAGCTGGTCGACGCCGGCTTCATCGGCCGCAAGTCGGGCCGCGGCTTCTACGACTATCGCGAAGGCGCCGAGCGCCCCGCGCCGCAGGTCGCGGTGGCACAGAACGCACCGACCGAGATCGTGCTGCACGGCCATTCGTCCGCAGTGCATGCGATCGCCGACCGCCTGTTCGAGCGCAACATCGCCCACACCTGGGGCGAGGCCAGCGACGGCCGCATCGCCGAAGTCGGCGGCGCGGTGATCTTCGTCACCGACGGCCGCACCGCCACGCAGCGCGCCGCCGACACCGGCATCGCCAACGTGGTGCTGATCGACCTCGCGCTGGACTACGCCACCGCCAGCCGCATTGCCGTCGGCGCCGGGATCAACTGCTTCGCGCCCGCGGTGGGCGCCGCCATCGGCCTGCTGCAGGCCGCCGGTTTCGAAGTCTGCCGCCTGGGCGACACGCCGGGCCTGGCGGTGATGCGCACCGTCGCCATGCTCGCCAACGAGGCCGCCGATGCGGTCAACCAGGGCGTGTGCGACGCGGCCGGCGCCGATTCGGCGATGAAGCTGGGCGTGAACTACCCGCGCGGTCCGCTGGAGTGGGCCGACCGCGTGGGCGTGCCGACGATCTGTACCGTGCTGTCCAACCTCGCCCGCTTCTACGGTGAGGACCGTTATCGCGTCTCGCCGCTGATCCAGCAGCGCGTCTTTGCCGGAAAGAAGATCCATGACTGACACGCAGACCATCCCCGCCGATCCGCAGGCGCTCGCCGAGGCCGTCGCCGCGGCGATGTGGTCGCGCGACCGCGCCGCCCAGGCGCTGGGCATTCGCATCGACAGCGTCGGCCCGGGCCACGCCACATTGAGCATGCCGGTGCGCGGCGACATGGTGAATGGCCACCACATCTGCCACGGCGGCCTGATCTTCGCGCTCGCAGACACCGCCTTCGCCTACGCCTGCAACGCCTACAACCGCAACACCGTGGCCTCCGGCTGCAACATCGACTTCGTCGCCCCCGGCAAGGAAGGCGACACCCTGCAGGCGGAGGCGGTCGAGCGCTCGCTGTCGGGGCGCACCGGCGTGTATGACGTCACCGTGCGCGACAGCGCCGGCCGGACCGTCGCGCTTTTCCGCGGCAAGAGCTACCGCATTGCCGGCGAAGTGATCGCCGGCCTCGCTGCCGAACAGGCCTGAACGGCCAACCGAAAACAGAGAGGAGAAGACAACACCATGACCGTGAAGAGCCCCCAACCCGGCGATCTCGAGCCGATCGAGCAGGCCAGCCGCGACGAAATCTCCGCGCTGCAACTGCAGCGCCTGCAGTGGTCGGTGCGCCACACCTATGACAATGTCGAGCCCTACCGCAAGCGCTGCGAGGAAAAGGGCGTGCATCCGGACGACCTGAAGTCGCTGGAAGACCTCGCCAGGTTCCCCTTCATGACGAAGACGGACCTGCGCGACAACTACCCCTTCGGCCTGTTCGCGGTGCCGCGCAGCAAGCTCGCCCGACTGCACGCCTCGAGCGGCACGACCGGCAAGTCGGTGGTGGTCGGCTACACCAAGAACGACCTCGACAATTGGGCCGACGTCGTCGCGCGCTCCCTGCGCGCCGCCGGTGTGCGTGCCGGCGACATGGTGCATAACGCCTACGGCTACGGCATGTTCACCGGCGGCCTCGGTGCGCACTACGGCATCGAGCGCGCCGGCTGCACCGCGGTGCCGATGTCGGGCGGCCAGACCGAGAAGCAGGTGCAGCAGATCATGGACTTCCGCCCCGACGCGATCATGGTCACGCCGTCCTACTCGCTGGTGATCGCCGAGGAGTTCGAGCGCCTGGGCATCACCCCCGACCAGATCTCGCTGAAGGTCGGCATCTTCGGCGCCGAGCCATGGGGCGAAGGCATGCGCACCGAGATCGAGCGCAAGCTCGGCATCGACGCCATCGACATCTACGGCCTCACCGAAGTGATGGGCCCGGGCGTGGCCAGCGAGTGCATCGAGACCAAGGACGGCCCGGTGATCTGGGAAGACCACTTCTACCCCGAGATCATCGATCCCGAGACCGGCGAAGTGCTGCCCGACGGCGAAGAAGGCGAGCTGGTGTTCACCTCGCTGACCAAGGAAGCCTTCCCCGTCATCCGCTACCGCACCCGCGACCTCACCCGCCTGCTGCCGCCGACCGCGCGCTCGTTCCGCCGCATCGGCAAGATCACCGGCCGCTCGGACGACATGCTGATCGTGCGCGGCGTGAACGTGTTCCCGACCCAGATCGAGGAGCAGATCATGCGCGACAAGCGCCTGTCGGG
>JAFEFM010000443.1 GCA_018240585.1 Pseudomonadota bacterium | reverse complement strand
GTGCTGGTGCGCGGTCGCGAGAACTGGCCGCTGCCCGAGCGCATCGAGGCCGACCAGCGCTTCATCGCGCAGTTGAAGGCGGGGAAGATCGACGAGGCCGTGGAGGGCATCACCGAGTACAGCAAGTTCGTCGGCGCCGAGATGGGCGGCCGGCCGCTGGCGACGATGCTGGGCGTGGCACGCGCGATGGCGGCCGACGCCGGCCCGCTCGCCGGCCGCCAGTACGGCGAATACGCGCAGTCCTCGGGCAGCGGCAACGTGGTGATGGCGCTCGCAGACGCCGACACCCTCGCCCGCCTGGGCTGACCGATGTCGCGGGCCCGGCGGCGCCCCGAGCGCCGTCGGGCCCGCGCTCGTTGACGACACGCATATCGCCGTCGGCGCAGCGCAGTCATTTGCTGCAGTACAACATTCCTGACCCACGACTCGATTAACATTGCTGCACTGCCGCAAATTCCCTCGGCACCTGCAATGGAGATCGACCGTGAATCTGAGCCTCGCCTTCGCCCGCCTCCGGGAGGCAGCCCTGGCGCTGCTGCGCGGCGTAAGACCCCACGCGGACAAGGCCAGCGCTTCGGCTCATGCCAGCGCGGGCATCGGGCCTGCGGCCGCAGACAGGGCAGCCGTGATGCCTGAGGCAGCAAAGCCGGACGCCGGAGCCCCCGCAGCGGTCATGCCCAACCCTGCGCCGCCGCAGGCGGTGGCAGTCGAGCCATTGCCGACCGCTGCGCCCCTTCCTGAAGCGCCGACGATGGCACCCGCGCCGCTGCCGGACCCCGACCACGACCGCCTGCTCGCCCGCTCGGCACGGTTGCAGGAGCAGAAGCTGGAATTCGGCGCGAAACTGGCGGAGATGGAGAGACTGGTGCGCGAATTCGAACGGCGCCAGTATGAAGCGCTGCACGAGGTTCTCGCCGAGTGCCTGCGGCTGCGTCATGAGCACGCCCGGCTGCAGGCGGAACGCTCGGGCGCGGAGGCGGACGTCGACGCCGCGCGTGCGGCCGCGGATGACTTCGAGTCCTACCAGCGCAGCGCGCAGGCGCAGCCACCGGCATTGCCCGAACTCGATGAAAGCGAACGCGACGAACTGCGCCGGCTGTACCGGACGGCAGCCAGCCGCTGCCATCCCGACCGTGCCGGCGAAGCGGACAAGGAAGAGGCCCATGCGCGCTTCCTGCGCGTGCAGGAGGCCTATCGCAACAACGACGCGGAAGCGCTGCGGCGCATCATCAACGAACTGCAGGAGTCTGCCGGCACGGCGAGCGCACAGGGCGCATCGACCGCGCCGGCCGTCGGCGACGGTCTGCGCCGCCTTGTCGGAGAACTGCAGAACGAGGTCGCCGACCTGATCCTCGCGGTGCAGACACTGCAGCTCGATCCCACCTATCGCGAGGCGCGGGCAAGCGACGACTGGGACGCGCACTTCGCGGGTGCGCGACGCGCTTTTGAGCAGGAGTGCGCGACGCTGCGCCGCGACATCCGCAGCTTCGACTGGAAGCTGGCCTGAGCCGGTGGCCCCACCCGGCCCGGGTCAGCACGACTGCCGGCCCGCGTCAGCGCGACAGCAGGGCTTCGTCCGGGCTCGCCGCGCGCCGGCCGCCGACGCGCCGCCGGGCCCACGGCATCAGGCTGCGGCTGAGCGCACCGTGGCCGTAAAGCCAGCGCAGAAAGGCGCGGCTGTTGCCGCTGGCGGCCTGTGCCTGCAACAGCCAGCGGTACCCTCGATTGCCGAAGCGGGCGTACAGCGCCCGGTTGACCAGCGACGCGCACAGCGCCTGCGCCATGTTCTGGCGCCACAGGCTGTCGTAGTCGTGCCCGTCGAGCAGCGCACGGGCGGCGAGCACGCCGGATCGCATGGCGTAGCGCATGCCGAAGCCGGCCAGGGCGTCCTGGAAGCCGGCGCGCTCGCCGACGACCGCACACCCGCCGTGCATCGCCGTCTGCGGCATCAGGATGTTCCCCGCCCCCGCGTGGAAGCGCGGCGCCTGCATGTCCAAGCCGACCAGGCGCCGGAAACGCGCCACCGTTCGCTCGACGTACAAATGCTGGCGGGCGAAGTCCGCGAACATGCAGCTCTTCACCGTGCCATGGCCGTTCATGACCAACAGATAGGCGTAACCGCCCGGTGCCAGCGCGTCGTCCAGCACCAGCCAGAAGCCGTTCGCCATGCGTGTTTCGAATTGATATCCGGCGGCGAGCGCGTCGGCATGCGTGGGCCCGGTGGCGAGGATGCTGACGTCGCCGGCCTCACGCACGCGGCTGCCAAAGCGCAGCTCCACCCCGAGGTCGAGCGCCTGCTGCAACAAAGCATGATCGAGGCTCCCCGGCCGTGGACCGCGCTCGACCACGTACACCATCGGCGACGGGCTGCGCAAGGCGTACGCGCGATCCCAGGCATCGAAGGCGACGCCGTCGCTGCAGCCATGCCGCGCAAATCCGTCGCTCAGCCCCGCTCCGCGCAGTTCGTCGAGCACGTCCTGGTGGCCCGACCAGTTCTCGAGTCCCTGCAGATCGGCACCAAAGCGGGATCCCACCTCGCGGCGCGCCTCGTGCACCACCACCCTCCGCCCCGCGCGCGCCAGGGTGATGGCGGCAGCCAATCCCGCGGGGCCGGCGCCCGCGATGGCGACTGCATCATCCCCGGAGGCGTGCGCAATACTGCGGTCATCGTGCGACATCGGCTGCTCCCCACGCTGTTGCGGACCGCGTCGTCCTGCGCCGGCCGGTCTGGCCGGGCAGGTGCTGGCCGACGGACTTCAGGCGGCGTTGAGCACGCGGAAGCTCACCGTCGGGGCGGTGAAGTCGTCGGCCGTGGCGCCGAGGCCGATCTCGCCTTCGCCATTGAGCGTGCAACTGTCGCGCCTTAGCGTCACCGCCACCGGCGAGCCGGCGAAGCGCACCCAGGTGCCGTTGCTGCTCGAGTCGGTGAGCACGCACTGGCCGCCATTCCACTCGATGCGGGCATGACGCCGCGACACGCGCTGGTCGTTCACCTGGAAGCCCGCATCCTGGCCGCGGCCGATGATGAGCGGGCCATCGTGCGGTTCGAGCCGCAGGTGCTGGTCCATGCAGTCGAGGTCGATGCGTTGCAGGGCCGGCCTTTCGCCGTGCATCTCGAAGAATTCCATCGGCGCGGTGAGCGTCGTTTCGGCCGTTCGCGCCCAGTCGATGCGCCATATGCGCATCGGCTCGGCCTTGCCGCGGATCGTGATGCGGTCGAGGTTGTGACAGGCGACGCGGTGAAAGTCGGGCAGGCAGGCATACACCGACTCGCCGACGAGGATCTCGCCCGACTGGGCCAGGTCGCTCAGGCGGGCAGCGACGTTGACCGCGTCGCCATAGCAGTCGCCATCGTGCTCGACGATCAGGCCGCGCTCGATGCCGGTCTTGGCCTCCAGCCTCACCCGGCGCAGTTCGACGATGTCGAGTTCGGCGAGCAGCTCCTTGACGCGTGCGCAGGCCTCGACCGCGGCCACGGTGTCGTCGAACAGCACCAGCACACCGTCGCCCAGGTACTTGACGATATGCCCGCCGGCGCGCGCGAAGTGCTGGCCGATGGCCTGCGTGCAGCGCGTGACGACCTGTGTCGCCACGACATTGCCGACCGATTCGAACAGACCGGTACTGCCCGTCAGGTCGACAAAAACGACGGTCCTCACCGACTGTTCCACATCATTCCTCGAAAAAGCGGCTTCCCCGGCACAAGGCACAGTGTCACCGTGCCGCGCGGGCCGTGTTTGACATTGATACAGGGCCGAATGCTAACACTCCGGCCCGTCGATCGTCATCGCCCGGGCCCGCCGCTCACAATGGCGCGCGGTCGATGCGACCCAGCGTCTCGTTGACGTCGAACTCGAGCGCGCGGATGTCACGCACGCCGAAGCTCTCGAGGCGCGGCACATGGATGTCCCGATAGCGCGCTGCAGCGGCGGCGTCCTCGAACAGGTAGATGCCTCCGGCACGGCGCTTGTCACGGCTCTCGGTCCAGATCTTCCATTTCAGGCCGGGCGTCGCAGCGATGTCGCGCGCGAGCGCTTCCATTGCCGCGGCCATGTCCTCGCCCCACGGGCCGTCGAACGGAAAATCGATCTGCAACAGCGTCAGGCTCATCGGTCAGGCTCCAGAGAAAAAAGGCGGCCATCAGGCCGCCGGTCGCGCCGACGCCTGCAGCGCCGCCGCCAGCAGAGGGGCGACGCTCACCGCATTGGTCGGATGGGCGATGCAGTCGGTGCTCCACACGCGCCCGACACCCGCGGCGCGGATGACGGGCAGGGCGTCATCGGCGAACAACGCATGCGTCACCGCCACGTCCACGCTGGCGGCGCCTGCCTGCCTCAGCAGCGCCGCGGCGCGCGCGAGCGTGCGTCCGGAACTGGCGACGTCGTCGATCAGCACGACGGCACGGCCTGTCAGCGCCAGCGGCGGCAGCTCGATATCGACGTCATGGTCGCCATGGCGGCGCTTGTGGCACACCGCATGCTCGAAACCGTGCTGCGTCGCGGCCGCGCCCACCCACTGCGCCGACTCGTCGTCGGGCCCGATCAGCACCGGCGTGGTGCAGCGGCTGGCGATCAGATCGGCCAACAGCGGCGCGGCAGACAACGCCACCGCGTGGCGCGTCGGCACCGCCTCGGCCAGGCTCGCCACGCGGTGCAGGTGCGGATCGACGGTGATGACGGCATCGAACAGCCCTGCCAGGAACTCGCCCAGCACCCGCTGGCTGACCACCTCGCCCGGCTGAAAGGCCATGTCCTGGCGCATGTAGGCGAGGTAAGGTGCGACCAGCGTGAGGTGTCGTGCGCCGAGCGCGCGCGCGGTGCGCGCGGCGAACAGCAGCTCGACCAGCTTCTCGTTGGGGCGGACCAGGCTGCGGAACAGCACCACCCGCAACGGCAACCCGCCACCGCCATCGACCGGCAGGCGCAGGCGCAACTCGTCGTCGGGGAAACGATGGCGTTCGATGCACGCCGGGAACAGCCCGGCTGCGCGCGCCAGGCGCTCCGCCGCCTCGCGCTCGTCGTCGAAATGCAGCAGCAGGTCCATCACAGCTCCACGTACATGTGCGGCACCTCGTCCGCCCGGCCGATCGTGTAGCCGCTCGCGCGCGCCGCGGCCTGGTGGGCGAACTCGAGATCCGCCGGGAAGTCGGCGTGCACCCGGTACAACACTTCACCCGCCGCCACCGCATCGCCGAGCTTGCGCTGCAGGTCGACGCCTGCGCCGGGCACCTTGGGTGCGCCGGCCAAGCGCGCGATGCGGGCAAGCTGGTGATTGTCGATCGCCGTCACCACCCCATCGGCCGGAGCGGCCACGACGAAGTCCAGGCGCGCGAGCTCGGGCGCGTTGTGGTCGAAAGGTCTGCCGCCCTGGGCCTGGATGATCGCGTTCATCTTCGCCAGCGCCCGGCCGGAATCGAGGATGTCGCGCGCAATGGCGAAGCCGTCACCGCCGCGCACGTCGGGATCGAACTCGAGCATGCGCCCGGCCAGGCGCAAGGCTTTCTGGCGCAGATCGATCGGCGCGCGCGGATCGTTTTCCAGCACCCGCATCACGTCACGCGCCTCCAGCACCGGGCCGATGCCACCGCCGATGGGCTGGCGGCCATCGGTGATCACCACATCCAGCGAGAGGTTCATGCGCGCGGCGACGAACTCGAACAGCTTGCGCAGGCGCTGCGCCTCGGGCATCGAGCGCACCTTGGCGCTCGGCCCCACCGGGATGTCGAGCACCAGGTGGGTGGAGCCGGCGGCGATCTTCTTCGACAGGATGGAGGCCACCATCTGGCCCGGCGAATCGATCGACAGCGGCCGCTCCACCGAGATCAGCACGTCGTCCGCCGGCGACAGCTGCGCCGTGCCGCCCCAGGCGAGGCAGCCGCGATGCTCGCGCACGATCTCGGACAGACGCTCCATCGGCAGCTCGACGTTGGCCAGCACTTCCATGGTGTCGGCGGTGCCGGCGGGCGAGGTGATCGCGCGCGACGAGGTCTTGGGGCACAGCATGCCGTGCGCGGCGACGATGGGCACCACCAGCATGGACGTACGGTTGCCGGGGATGCCGCCGATGCAGTGCTTGTCCACCACCGGTCGTTCGCGCCAGTCGAGCCGGCTGCCCACCGCGGACATCGCCTCGGTGAGGAAGTAGACCTCCTCGCGATCGAGCTCGCCCTGGTTGGACGCAACCACGAAGGCGGTGAGCTCGATCTTGGAATAGCGATGCGCGGCGATGTCGCGCACGATGGCGTGGAAATCGTCGCGCGTCAAGCGCTCGCCCGCGATCTTGCGGTGCAGGGCCGGGATCGAGGTCGGCGGCTCGGCCTGCGACACCACCACCGACGCACCCGGGCTGGCGCCAAGCTGGGCGAAAGCGTCCTCCGACAACCCGAGCTCGTTGCAGCGCACGATGCGCGGGTCGGTGGTGACGTTGAGCGTGGCGAGGATGCGCCGGCCGTTGGCGCGCACCTCGACCTTAGCCAGGGCCTGGAAGCCTTCGGCGCGATAGGCCTCGCAGTCGCGATGCAGATAGGCGACGTTCTCGCGGTAGGTGTCGATCGCCACCCGCCGCAGCGCGAGCGGGAACGCTGCGCTGCCGTTGCCGGTGGCCGGCGTCGGTTCGGTCGTATTCATGATTTCAGCCTACACCCGCGCGCGGCCGCAATGAAGCACCACCATCGCGCGCGGCGGGAGAAATTCCCCGCTTCGCGGCGGTCGACCGTTGCGCCGCGCTCGCGTAGCATCGCCGGCCGTCCCGCCACCGACTCCGACCATGCAAGCACCTGCCCGCGCCTGCGGCATCGACTTCGGCACCTCGAACTCCACCGTGGGCTGGCTGCGCCCGGACGCGCCGGCCCTGCTCGCACTCGAGGATGGCCGGCCGACGCTGCCGTCGGCGGTGTTCTTCAATGCCGACGAGGACAGCACCTGTTACGGCCGGGCCGCACTCGCCGAGTACCTCGAAGGCTACGAAGGCCGGCTCATGCGCGCCCTGAAGAGCCTGCTCGGCAGCAGCCTGATCGACGGCCACACCGAGGTGCACGGCCGCGCGCTGCGCTTTCGCGACCTGCTGGCGAGCTTCATCGGCGAACTCAAGCGGCGCGCCGAGGCGCAAGCCGGGCGGAGCTTCGAGCAGGCGGTGTTCGGCCGCCCGGTGCATTTCGTCGACGACGACGAGGCCGCCGACCGCAAGGCGCAGGACACGCTGGAGGCGATCGCGCACCAGGTCGGCTTTCGCGAGGTCAGCTTCCAGTTCGAGCCGATCGGCGCCGCCCTTCACTACGAACTGTCGCTGGCGCGCGAGGAACTGGTGCTAATCGCCGACATCGGCGGCGGCACCGCGGATTTCTCGCTGGTGCGCCTGTCGCCCGAGCGCGCGCGCGGCGTTGGCAAGCACGCCGAGCGCCGCGAGGATCTGCTGGGAAACGCCGGCGTGCACATCGGCGGCACCGATTTCGACCGCGCGCTGAGCCTGGAATGCGTGATGCCGCTGCTGGGCTATCGCGGCCGCATGAAGAACGGCGCCGAGATCCCGTCGAGCATCTTCTTCCAGCTCGCCACCTGGCACACGATCAACTTCGCCTACAGCCGCCAGGTGTGGGCCGACCTGCAACACATCTACCGCGACGCCAGCGCCCGCACCGAGCTCGACCGCCTGTCGCGGCTGGTGAGCCGGCGCGAAGGCCATTGGCTGGCGCTGCAGGTGGAACAGGCGAAGATCGACCTGTCGGCCGCGCCGGTCGCGACGCTGAACCTCGACCGCCTGGAAGACGGTCTGACGCACACCATCACCCGCGAGGACTTCACCCGCGCCACCCGCGCGCTGGTCGAGCGCGTGGGCGAGTGCGTGAGCGAACTGCTGGCACAGACCGGCGTGCCCCGGGAACGCGTCGACACGATCTACTTCACCGGCGGCGCCAGCGGCGTGGCGCAACTGCGCGAACGCATCGCCGCGGAGCTGCCGGCGGCGCGCAGCGTGGAAGGCGACCTCTATGGCAGTATCGGAGCCGGACTCGCAGTGGAGGCGGCAAGACGCTATGGATGAACCAGGAATGAGACAGGATGCCGCCACCCGCGCGCTCGCGCATCCGCCGCGCTGGCTGGCCTTTCGCGGCGCCGAACTGCTGCTGACCGACGCCGGCACGCTACCGGCGGGCGACGCGCTGAGCGCGCTCGGCTGCCTGCCGCTGCGCACCCAGTCGCTGGGCGTGCCGGCCGACGCCGGGGCGGGCGCCGGCCTGCCCTGCCAGGCGGCGGAACTGCCGGCCGACGCCGCGCCACCGCCGGGCACCCGTTTCGCCCACCTCAAGCGCCTCAACGACGTCCTGCCCGACAACCTGCGCCGCCTCGCCGCACGCGCACTGGAACTGCTCGAATGGGACCGCGCGCACCAGTTCTGCGGCGCCTGCGGTTCGCCGACGGTGCAGCCGGGCGACGCCAAAGTGCGCCGCTGCACCAATCCCGCCTGCGGCCGCGAGCACTATCCGCGCGTGTCGCCGGTGGTCATCGTCGCGGTGGAGCGCGGCGACGAGATCCTGCTCGGCCGTTCCTACCACTTCGCGCCCGGTTTCTACAGCACGCTGGCCGGCTTCGTGGACGCCGGCGAATCGGCCGAGGAGGCGATCCACCGCGAGATCGCCGAGGAAGTGGCGCTGCGCGTGCGCAACGTGCGCTACTTCTCCAGCCAGCCCTGGCCGTTTCCGCATTCGCTGATGCTGGGCTTCCAGGCCGAATACGAGGCCGGCGACATCATCTGCGCGCCGGACGAGATCGAGCACGCCGGCTTCTTCCATGTCGATGCGCTGCCTGCCTCGCTGCCCAGCCCGTCGACCATCGCCCACTGGCTGCTGCGCGATTTCTGCCGCCGCCGCGGCCGCCCGTGGCCACCGCTGCAGGCCGCCTGAGCCGCGCCCTCAACCGGCAGGCAGCAGCGCGGACTCCAGCTCGACCCGGCCCGACGCATTGCCCATCAGGATCAGCGTCTGGCCGGGCTCGATGCGGAACTCGTCGGGCGGATTGAAGTGCATCTCGCTGCCCACACGCACCCCCAGCAGCACGTAGTGCGGGCTGCGCCGCCCCAGCTCGGCCAGCGTGCAGGGCTCGAAGCCGCCCGGCACGCTGACCTCGTCGATGCGGGTCTTGACCTCGGAGCGCAGCATCTCGTCGAGAAAGGACACCACCTGCGGCCGGATCATCGACGAAGCAATGCGCATGCCGCCGGTGAAATCCGGCGACACCACCACGTCCGCACCGGCCTTGCGCAACTTGTCGGCGTTGCGCAGCTCGTGGCAGCGCGCCACCACGCGCACCGTCGGATTGAGCTGCTTGGCGGTGAGGCAGATCATCAGGTTGCGGCTGTCGTCGCCAGTCACGGCGAACACGCCTTTCGCGTCCGCGATGTCGGCGCGCAGCAGCACGTCGTCGTCGGAGGCGTCGCCCTGGATGTAGAGCAGCCCGGGGTAGCGCTCGAGGAAGCGCTCGATCTCGCCGACCTCGGTGTCCACCGCGACGAAGCGGTGGTTGGTCACCTGCAGCTCGACCGCCACGTTGCGGCCGACGCGGCCGAATCCGCAGACGATGTAGTGGCTGTGCAGCTTGCGTATGGCCTTTTCCATGCGGCGCCTCCGCAGCGCTTCGTTGAGATCGGTTTCGAGGAAGAAGACGGTCAGGCTGGAGAAGATGAAGGTCACCATGCCGAAACCGGCGAACGACACGAAGGCGGCGAACATGCGGCCGCCATGGCTGCGGCTGAGATCGACGACTTCGCCATAGCCCACGGTGGTGATGGTGATGGCCGTCATGTAGAAGGCGTCGGACAGCGGCGTGCCCTCGGGGCCGCAATGGAGGAACCCGACCGTGCCCACCACCAGCAGCAGGACCAGGGCCGCCGACGCCCAGTAGATGCGGCGCAGCACACGCGAGGTCTGCGTCGCGACGCCGACCAGTTGCTGCCGCACATCGCTGATGCGCTCCACCCTGCCCCCTTTCGCCTCGCAGGCCACCCGCCGCGCCTGCGCCGGGCATTCATGCAGCGCCCGCGCGGCGCCTCCCCGTCGTGGATTCTCCCACCGCGCGGGCGGCCTGTCAGCGGCCAGGGCAACGCGCCGTGAGGCGGCCCGCGACGACTCCGGCAACAGGAGTACAGCGCTTTGATTAATATGGATTTTTCATGAAATCGCCGGTTGACGGGGACAGCTTGCGGCTGCTAGGTTTGAAACATTCAGTTGTTGGAAGCCCGCCGGTTTCCACCTGCTTCCTCGAGGGGTAGTGGTCTTTGGCGGAGCACTGCCCGGAGCGCCGCATGCGACCGAACGTCAGACTCGATCATTCGCCAGGTGAGGCGCACCACACCGTTCGCCTGGGTGCCCGCCACGGCCCGCGCAAGAGCCCGCGCAAGGGGTTCGTGCGCCTGCTCTATGTGGCGGCGATGATGTTCTCCGTTCTCCCGGCCAAGCCGGCGCGCGCCGCCGTCGAGCACAAGCTCGCGCATGGGGCCGCGCCCACGCTGCGCATTTCGCCCGAAGGCTGGGGCAACACCGCGCTGGATGATCTCAGGATCGTGCTCGACGCGGTCGCGGCGGAGCTCGCGCCGCGCTTCCCCGAGCGCGCGCTCGGCACGCTGCGCATCGTCTACGGCGAAGGCGGGCCGCTGGCGTTCTACGACAAGAGCGCCGACGGCGACTACGTGATCCGGCTCAGCGCACGTCACGCGCGCTGGCACCAGTTCGTGTATCAGTTCTCGCACGAGCTGTGCCACCTGTACTCGAACTTCGACAACAAGCTCGCTCCGCATGGCGAGATCGGCCACAGCAACCAGTGGTTCGAGGAGAGCGTGTGCGAGGCGGCGGCGCTGTACACGGTGCGGCGGCTCGCCACACGCTGGGAAACCGATCCGCCGGCACCGCAGTTCGCCGGCTATGGGGCCACGCTGCGGGCCCTGGCGGATTACCTCGTCAGCGAACCCCACCGCCGGCTGTCGGCCTCCACCACGCTGGCCGACTGGTTCCGGTCGAATCGTGCGGACCTCGAGGCCAGCCCCTATCTGCGCGACAAGAACGAGGTGGTGGCCAACCGCATGCTGCCGCTGTTCGAGCAGAACGGTGATGCGCTCGGCGCGATCGGCTACCTGAACCATCGCCCGGAAGACGCCGAGCGCCCGTTCGGCGACTATCTGCGCGCCTGGGAAGATGCCTGCCCGCCGGCGCAGCGCCCGCTGGTGGCGCAGATCATCGGCCTGTTCGAAGGCCGCGAGACCGAGCGGCCGGATGCGACGACACCTGCGGCCCGCCCCGGCCTGATGATCGCGCAATCCACGCGCTGAGGGCACGCGGGGCGGACGGCATACACATCGAGGGCGGCTCCGAAAGCCGCCCCCTGTCCTCAGTCAATCGCAACTGCAGTTGCGCGTTAACCCCGCATGCGGCGGACGCCTGTCCGCGCTCGCGCTCACCATTCGCTGCGCCCCTTGTCGTCGTAGATGCTGAAGCGCGTGTCGTGCGTGTCGAGCAACTCGACGCGCCCCATGGGCAACGTCTCGGGACCGGCACGGCCGGCCTGTCCGCTCATCGCTGCAGCCTTCTTCTCGGCATCGCGCTCGGCGGCGATGTGATAGACGCTGTAGCGGGTGTCCGACGGCCAGGCGGTGATGTCGGAATCGGTCTTGCCCACGGGCAGCGACTCAGGGCCGGCACGCCCTGCCTGGCCGGACGCCATGGCGCCTTCCTTGAGCGCCGCGTCATTTTCCGCGGCGATGTGATAGACGCTATAGCGGAGATCACCGCTCCAGCGGTCGGCGTCGTTCATGCCACCGCCC
>JAFEFM010000442.1 GCA_018240585.1 Pseudomonadota bacterium | reverse complement strand
CGGACTCGATCTCGTTCATCAGCTTCATCGCCTCGATGATGCACAGGCGCTCGCCTTCGGAAACCGTCTGGTTGAGCTCGACCAGCGGCTTGGCGCCTGGCGCCGAGGCGCGGTAGAAGGTGCCGACCATCGGCGACTTGACGATGTTGCCGGCCGGCAGGGCGTTCTCCGCCGGCTCGGCGGCGGCAGGTGCGGTCGCCGCGGCAGCGGCCGCCGCAATCGGGGCCGGGGCAGGAGCCGCCATCGGCGCCGCATACGTGACGGGCGTACCGGTGGCGTGCTTGGCGATGCGGACCTTCTCTTCGCCTTCGGTCACTTCCAGTTCGGAAATCCCCGACTCCTGGACAAGGTCGATCAGTTTCTTGAGCTTGCGCAGATCCATGCTGTTCTCCGTGCCGGGCGTGACGCTTGCAGGCGCCGTTGCCCGGAATGTGTATGTGATTGTCTATGCCTGCCAGCGCGCAGGACGGAATGCCGATGCGGGTAGGACGCCGCGGGCCCGTGCCTTTTGGCGGGCTCGCGGGTGGAGCATTTGGGAGCGTCATGGCTGCCGGCTGCGGCCGGAAAGTGCTGCGCGATGGCCGTGCAAGCCATTTGCAGACGGCCGGGAGCGTGGTCAATTTCGAGCTTCAGGCAGCGATTTGAACGCATCATGCGGTCAAGTTTGCCGCAATTCTCGACAATTTGTCTACGCTCGTGCTTGCCGGCAAGCTGCTTCAGGAGGCGAGCAGTGCGCGGATTCTGCCTTCGAGATCGTCGCGCTTCAAGGTGCCCAGCTTGACGTGGCGGACCTTTCCCTGGCGGTCGAGAATCACGGTGAAGGGCAGTGCCTGGGCCTGGTTGCCGAAACCTGCGGCGAGCGCGAGAACCTGCGGCGAGGCGATCAGCAACGGGTAGGGGATGTCCAGTTCCTTGTCAAAAGCGCGCACCTTGTCGGCATCGTCCACGCTGAGGCCGACGAACTGAACCGGCTGGTCGGCCAGCGCGCGGCTGGTGGCGGCGAAGTCGGGGATCTCCTTGCGGCAGGGCGGGCACCAGGTCGCCCAGAAATTGACCACCACCACCTTGCCGCGCCACTGCGCCAGCGCCTGCTCCTTGCCGTCGGTGTCGGGGAGGCGCAGTGCGAAGAGGGCGTCCACCGTCTCCTGGCTGACGACCTGCGTCGGCGCGTTCGTCGGCGCAAGCTGACGGTTGGCGAGGAAACCGGCCGCGGCGGCAATCGCCGCCACCGCAGCCACGAGCGCGATGCGCGCCTTTCGAGTCATTCACTTGCCTCCGCCGGATGTTCGTCGTCGGTCGCGGCCGCCTGCAGCAGCGCCTCTACCTGGGGCCGACGCGCGCGTTCCTGTCCGCGACGCCCTCGACGCTCCGCACTCGCCGGGTAAATCGACAGGCGCACCGGGATGTCTCCCCAGTCGAGGCTGAGGATGGCCTCGGGCGCATCCGGCGGCGGGCGGCGCGGTTCGCGGTGCTCGTAGGAGACGTTTTGGTTCAGGAAGAAGATCTCGACTTCCTTGGCACTCTCCGGGTAAAGATCGATCTCCAGTTCCGAGTAACGCCCGGCGGTGCCGTCCAGCGCGCCGCCCGTCAGGTAGGGCCGAAAATCGTCCAGCAGACGCATGATCTCGACCGCCGCGTTACGCATCTCGCGCACGCGTTGAGGTTGTTCCTCGTCCTGATAGAGCGCCTGCCAGGCGCGCAGCTCGGCTTCGATTTCCGCGTTGTTGGGCAGGACTTCGGCGTCTACCGCGCCCAACTGGCGAGCGGCCTTGCGTTTGGCGAAGCCGAAGTCGCTGATGCCGTCTTCGGCCATCATGCGTGCCGCGAGCGCGGCGATTTCGCGCCGCAGGTTGCCGCTTCGGGTGGCGTGTGCATGGGAGGGCATGGAGGCGGGCTCGAATGGGGGCGGGCGCGGACAGCGGCGTCTGGCGGACCGGGTCGAATCTTCCGCGTTACGGACGTCGCGGACAGGCAGGTGTCCGGTCGCCGTCGGTTAGAATGCGGGCCATTTTACACGGGCCGGTTGCAATCGGATGACGGCCTCGCGGAGTTGAACCTTCATGCATATCCACATTCTCGGTATCTGCGGCACCTTCATGGGCGGTGTCGCGCTGCTTGCCCGAGCGGCGGGCCACAAGGTCACCGGCTGCGATGCCAACGTCTATCCGCCGATGAGCACCCAGCTCGAGGAGCAGGGCATTGCGCTGACCGAAGGCTACGACGCCTCGCAGATCGACCTGGCACCCGACGTGTTCGTGGTCGGCAACGCGGTGTCGCGCGGCAACCCGCTGCTCGAGGCCATCCTCGATCGCGGCCTGCCCTATGTTTCGGGCCCGCAGTGGCTGGCCGAGCATGTGCTTGCCGGGCGCTGGGTGCTGGCGGTGGCCGGCACGCACGGCAAGACGACGACCACTTCGCTGCTGGCCTGGATGCTGGAGGATGCAGGGCTGAATCCGGGCTTCCTGGTGGGCGGCGTGCCGCAGAACTTCGGCGTGTCGGCGCGGCTGACCGATTCGCCCTTCTTCGTCATCGAGGCGGACGAGTACGACACCGCGTTTTGCGACAAGCGCTCGAAGTTCGTGCATTACCGGCCGCGCACTGCGATCCTGAACAATCTCGAGTTCGATCATGCGGACATCTTTGCGGATCTTGCAGCGATCGAGACGCAGTTTCATCATCTGGTGCGAACCATTCCGGGCTCCGGGCGCATCGTCGCCAACGCCCGCGAGGAGAGCCTGAAGCGGGTGATGGCGCGCGGTTGCTGGTCGGAACTGGAGTGGTTCAACGACGATGCGGCGTGGACGGCGGGCGTTGGCACATCCGACGCCGAGGCAGTCTTCAGCCTGGGCGGAGCCGAGCTCGGACGCGCGGCGATGCCGCTGGCGGGCAGCCACAACCGCGAGAACGCGCTGGCTGCGATCGCGGCGGCGCGTCATGTGGGTGTCACGCCGGCTCAGGCCATCGCCAGCCTGGCGCGCTTCCAGGGCATCAAGCGACGCCTGGAAGTGCGTGGCACGGTGGGCGGTGTCACCGTCTATGACGACTTCGCCCACCACCCCACGGCGATCTCGCTCACCATCGACGGCCTGCGTCGCCGCGAACCACGCGGGCGTATCCTCGCCGTGCTGGAGCCGCGCTCCAACACGATGAAGCTGGGCGTGATGAAAGCGCAATTGCCCGGCAGTCTGGCGCAGGCCGATGCGGTGTTCTGTTACGCCGGCGGGCTGGGCTGGGATGCGGCGGCGGTGCTGGCGCCGCTGGGCGGCCGTGCGCAGGCCTATGAAGCGCTCGACGCGCTGGTCGCCGACGTGGTGGCGACGGCGCAGCCGGAGGATCACATCCTGGTCATGAGCAATGGCGGCTTCGGCGGCGTGCATCAGAAGCTGCTCGATGCACTGGGAGCAGGTGCCCGCTGAGCGTTTCGCCGCGCTGCAGTCATTGTGCGGAAGCGGGCCTGGCCCGCTCCCGCATCGGCGTCAACGTTTCGCGCCGGTGGGGTTGTCCAGCCGGCGGGCTTCGTCGTCGCTGATGTACTCGAAGACCCGCACCACCTTGCGCACGCCCTGGCTGGTGCGCGCCACCTCGGCGGCGGCGTCGGCCTCGGTGCGCGTGACCAGGCCCATCAGATAGACGACATTGGCCTCGGTCACCACCTTGATGTTGTGGGCCGGCACGCTGTTCGCGTCGACCATGCGCGCCTTGACGTTGGACGTGATCAGCGTGTCGTTGCCGCGCGCGGTCAGGGCCGACGTGGGACCGACGACGAGCTCGTTCACGATCCCCTTCACGTTCGGCACGCCGGCAACGAGGCGCTCCACTTCGGCGCGGGTGTTGTCGTTGGGTACTTCGCCGGTGAGCAGCACGTTGCGGTTGAAGGAGGTGACGTTGACGTGCGTGTTGCTGCCGAAGAATTCGCCGATGCGTCCGCCGGCCTTCCATTCGATGGCCTCGTCCTCGACGTAGGTGCCGCTGGTGCGGCGGTCGGCCACCATGGCGGCACCGGCGCCGACGCCGGTGGCCACGACCGGGAAGCAGCCCTGCAGCAGGGGCAGCGTGGCGGCGGCGACGAGGCCGAGCAGCAGGCGGCGGCGCGGCGCGCCGGGCGAGGGGGTCAGTCGATTCGTCATCAGTCTTCCACTCCCAGTAAGAGACAGTCGATGCCGTCGCACAGGCAGTGCAGCACAAGCAGGTGAACTTCCTGGATGCGGGCCGTGCGATCGGATGGAACGCAAAGGTGGATGTCGCCGTCGGCGAGCATCTCGCCGATCTTGCCCCCGCCCTTGCCGGTCAGCGCGATGACGCGCATCTCGCGCTCGTGGGCGGCGGTGATCGCCTCGACGACATTGGGTGAATTGCCGCTGGTGGAGATCGCCAGCAGGACGTCGCCCGGCTGGCCAAGCGCGCGCACCTGCTTGGAGAAGACCTGGGTGAAATCGTAGTCGTTGGCGATCGAGGTCAGCGTGGAGCTGTCGGTGGTGAGGGCGACCGCAGCCAGGGGCGGGCGCTCCATCTCGAAGCGATTCACCAGTTCGGCGGCGAAGTGCTGTGCGTCTGCTGCAGAGCCGCCGTTGCCGCAGGCGAGGATCTTGCCGTTGTTCAGCAGCGCGGCTGTCATGATCTCGACCGCGCCGGCGATCGGTGCGGCCAGATGCTCCACGGCGTCGAGCTTGGTGCGGGCGCTGTCCTCGAACTGGCGGGATACGCGGTCGATGAGATCCATGTCGCGGCGGGCTGTCATTGGGACGGGCAAGTCTAGCATGGGCCCTCAGCCGGCATCGAAGGCGCCGGGTAACCAGTTGATGCACCGTTCGTCCAGGCTGTCGAGCAGCACCGCATCGAAACGGCAGGGGGCCGCGCGGTAGCGCCGACCGGCGCCGCACAGCCACCATTGCGCCGCCAGCAGGATGCGCTGGCGCTTCGCGGCGGTGATGCTTTCGGCAGCGCCGCCGAAGCGCCCACTGGTGCGCAGGCGCACCTCGACGAAGACGAGCATGTCACGATCGAGGCAGATCAGGTCGACTTCGCCGCCGCGGCAGCGCACGTTGCGCTCGATGACGCGCAGGCCCTGGCGGGCAAGATGGTGCGCGGCGAGGTCCTCGGCGAGTTGGCCGCGCGCTTGCGCGGGCGTCGGCTGCGCGTCGACAATGCGCGGCGTGGCGCGGTCCGGCTTGCGGCTGCTTGCACGCACCTGTGATGGCGCGCGGGTGTCGCGCTGGCTCATCGTCCTCTCCTTGTATTTCTTCCTTGCGCCTGGTGCATTCGATCCGATGAACGAACTTCCGACCGCCGGCGGCGCGCCGCTTCTCAAGACGCCGTCATTGTACGTGGTGGCCACGCCGCTCGGAAACCTGCAGGACATCACGCTGCGGGCACTTGCCGTGCTGCGCGCGGTCGACGTCATTGCGGCGGAGGACACACGCCACAGCCAGCGCCTGCTCGATGCCTGCGGCATCCGCTCGCGCATGCTGGCGCTGCACGAGCACAACGAGCAGGTCGCCGCGGGGCAGCTCATCGAGCTGCTTGCGCAGGGGCAGCATGTGGCGCTGATCACCGATGCGGGCACGCCAGCGGTGTCCGACCCTGGGGCGCGCGCGGTGGCGCGCGTGCGTGCCGCGGGGCATCCGGTGGTGCCGGTGCCGGGCGCGTGCGCGGCGATCGCGGCGCTGTCGGTGTCGGGCTTCGGCGAGGCGGGGTTCCGCTTCGTCGGTTTTCTTCCGCCGAAGAGCGCGGCCAGGCGTGCCGCGCTGGAGACCATGGTTGCCGATCCGGACGTGCTGGTGTTCTACGAGGCACCGCACCGTGTCGTCGAGTGCGTGGCCGACATGGCGGCGGTGCTGGGCGGGGCGCGCGAGATCCTCGTCGCGCGCGAACTGACCAAACTGCACGAGGAAACCGCCTGCCTGCCGTTGGCCGAGGCGGCGGCGTGGTTCGCCGCGGACCCGAATCGCAGTCGCGGCGAATTCGTGCTGGTGGTGCGGGGCGCACCCGCCGCGCAGGGGCTGGGGGCGGAGGCGGAGCGCATCCTGGCGCTGCTGCTGGCAGAGCTTCCGGTCAGGACGGCGTCACGCCTCGCGGCGGACATCTCCGGTGCGCCGCGCAACGCGCTGTATGCGCGCGCACTGCAGCTCAAGGCGGATGCGGAGGGACGTGGCGAGTGATTGCCCGCTGCGGGCGAATGCAGGCGGGTGAGGAAAATTGGCGCGCCGGGCCCGGCGTGGGGCGCCTTATAATCTGGCGGTACCGAACCGGGAATGCCTCATGCAATCGATCACCCTCATCCGCCCCGACGACTGGCACCTGCACGTGCGCGACGGCGACGCCCTCGCTGCGGTCGTTCCGCATACCGCGGCGCGCTTCGGCCGTGCGTTGATCATGCCCAACCTCAAGCCGCCGGTGACCACCACCGAGCAGGCGCTGGCTTATCGCGAGCGCATCCTGGCTGCGGTGCCGGGCAGTCGTTTCGATCCGCTGATGAGTCTTTACCTCACCGACAAGCTGCCGCCGGACGAGATCGACCGCGCCAAGGCCAGCGGCAAGATCATCGCGGTGAAGCTCTACCCCGCCGGTGCGACGACGAACTCGGACGCCGGCGTGACGGCGATCGACAAGGTGTATCCGGTGCTCGAGCGCATGGAAGCGCTGGGCATGGTGCTGTGCGTGCATGGCGAGGCGACCGCCCATGACGTGGACGTGTTCGACCGCGAGCATGTCTTCATCGAGCGGGTGCTGTCGCCGCTGGTGCGCCGCTTCCCGAAGCTGCGCATCGTGTTCGAGCACATCACCACCGCCGAGGCCGCGCAGTTCGTGCGCGCGGCCGGCGCCAACGTGGCGGCGACGGTCACCGCCCACCACCTGCTGCTGAACCGCAACGCGATCTTCGCCGGCGGCATCCGGCCGCATCACTATTGCCTGCCGGTGCTCAAGCGCGAAACGCACCGGCGCGCGTTGGTCGAGGCGGTGACTTCGGGCAATCCGCGATTCTTCCTCGGTACCGATTCGGCGCCGCATGCGCGCAGCACCAAGGAGGCTGCCTGCGGTTGCGCGGGGTGCTATACGGCGCACGCCGGTATCGAACTGTATGCGGAAGTCTTCGACGCTGCCGGCGTGCTAGAGAGACTGGAAGCTTTTGCCAGCCTGAACGGCGCCGCTTTCTACGGCCTGGCGCCGAACACCGACACGATCACGCTGCAGCGCGAGAGCTGGGACGTGCCATCGTCTTACGGCTACCTCGGCGACGATCCGCTCGTGCCGCTGCGCGCCGGCGAAACGGTGGCATGGAAGCTGGTGGTCTGAGCGCTCACCCCGGGCGGCAGGAGATGAGCATGTCGATGCGCAAGGCCGGACGTGCGGCGAAGGTGATGCTCCTCGCGGCCAGTCTGCCCCTGCTCGCGGCGTGCGAGAACAGCGCGACGGCGTTTTCCATCGAGGGCAAGGATCACGCGCTGATCCTGGTGCGCGAGCAGGCCTGGTTGTGGGATGGC
>JAFEFM010000441.1 GCA_018240585.1 Pseudomonadota bacterium | reverse complement strand
AGGCGCTGCGCCGCCGCGCCGATCAGCACCGAGAAGCTGCCGATCCCCGACCCCATCGAGGCGAGCAGGCCCAGGCTCACCGCCAGGCCGAAGCCATCGCCGACGAAAGGCGTCGCCGCACAACCGGCCGCAAGCACGAGCAGGCCGGCCGCCAGCACCACCCGCACGCCGTAGCGGTCGGCCAGCGCACCGGCGACGGGCTGGATCGCGCCCCAGGTGAACTGGCCGATCGCCAGCGCCAGGCTGACGGTGGCGACACCCATGCCGGTGCCGCTGTTGAGCGGGCTGACGAAGAGCCCGAACGACTGCCGGATGCCCATCGTGACCATCAGGATGCCGGCAGCGGCGAGGGTCACGACCAGCACGCCGGGGCGACGCAGGATGTGGAACATGGCTCGACCTCCGGTTTTCACATGCGGCCGATTGTGTCCGGCACGGCATGCCGCCGACAAACGATCTAAGATGCGCCATGCAATAGATTTTCTATGCCATGAACCGCTATCCCCCACTGAAAGCGCTCGTTGCCTTCGATGCCGCCATGCGCACCGGCAGTTTTTCTGTTGCTGCGGCAGAACTTTTCGTGACCCCGGGCGCCGTCGGCCAGCAGATCCAGAAGCTGGAGGAATGGCTGGGTGTCGCGCTGTTCGTGCGCCAGGTGCGCCAGGTGCAGCCGACCGAAGATGCGCTGGGCTACTGGAAGCGCATCCAGCCGGCGCTGGCGCAGATCGCCGACGCCAGCAACAAGTTGCGGGACAGCCGCAACAGCGCGGTGTGGCTGTCGATGCCGCCCGGCTTCGCCACCAAGTGGTTCGCCAGCCGCATGGCGAACCTGCTGCGCCAGCATCCGGCCATCGAGCTGCATCTGAACGCCACGCCGCAGGTGGTCGACCTCGAACGCGAATCCATCGACCTCGCCATCCGCTATTTCGACGGCCGCGCGCCCGAGCTCGATGCGACGCTGCTGCTGCAGGACGAGAGCCGCGTCTATGGCAGCCCGCGCTACCTCGCGCCGCTGGATCTGCGCGCGCCGGACCACGTCGTGCGCGCCACGCTGCTGGTGACGACGCTGCAGCCGCACTGGCCGACCTGGCTGCGCGCCTACAGCGGACTGTCGGATGCGCAGATCGCCGCGATCCCGCGCATCCACTTCGACCAGAGCCTGATGGCGATCGAGGCCGCGCGCCAGGGCCAGGGCCTGGTGATGACCAGCCCGCACCTGGTGGAGGCCGAACTGGCCGACGGCTCGCTGGTGGAACCCTTCACCCAGGTGCTGCCGCTGACGCAGGGCTACTACCTGGTGCACCACGCCAGGCTGCCGCTGCGACCAGCCGCGGCGACGGTCAAGCAGTGGCTGATCGACGAGGCGCGCGATGCGGGGCGGGCGTCTGCTCCAGCCCGTCCGTCCAGGCGGGACGGAGATGCCTTGCAGGAGCGGGAGTGACGGTGCCGCTCTCACCGAGGTAGGCGCGGCGATAGCGGTTGCCGAGGCTGGTGAGGATCTCGTAGCCGATGGTGCCGGCGCGACCGGCGATGTCGTCGACGCCGTGGCCGGGATGCACCAGGTCGATCAGCGTCCCCTCGCCCAGCCTGCCTTCGGGCACATCGGAAATGTCGATGGTGATGGTGTCCATCGACACGTTGCCGACGATGGGCAGGCGCATGCCGCCGAAGTGGGCGTCGCCGCGATTGCTCAGGCTGCGCAGGTAGCCGTCGGCATAGCCGACCGCCACCGTGGCGATGCGCGAGCGGCGATGCGCGGTCCAGGTATGCGAGTAGCCCACTGCGGTACCGGCCTCGATGGTGCGCGTCTGTACGACCTTGCCCTGCAGCCGGATCACCGGACGCAGCGGATTCGCCTGCCCGGCGACCGGCGCCACGCCATACAGGGCGGCGCCCGGCCGCACCAGGTCGAAGTGGTAGTCCGGGCCGAGGAAGATGCCCGACGAGTTGGCGAGGCTGGACCGCGTGGCGGGCAGGCGCGCCAGGGCGGCGCGAAAGTTTTCCAGTTGCATCCGGTTGAGCGGGCTGGCCTGATCCTCGGCACTGGCGAGGTGGCTCATGACGAACTTGAGCTCGATGCCGCTCAGCAGGCCGTGGTCGACGGCGACGCGATCCAGCTCGTCGGCGGCCAGGCCCAGCCGCGCCATGCCGGTATCGACCTGCAGGACGGCCGGCAGCACCTTGCCCGATTGCCGCGCCAGCGTGCGCCAGGCCGTGAGTTGGTGCACGCTGTTGATCACCGGCACGAGCCCGTGCGCGGCGCATTCCGCCTCGGCACCGGGGTGCACGCCGTGCAGCACGTAGATCGCCGCATCGGCGGCGAGCGCCGGGCGCAGGTCGATGGCTTCGGCGAGATGGGCGACGAAGAAGTGGCGGCAGCCAGCCTGGTACAGCGCGGGCGCGACCTTGCGCGCGCCCAGGCCGTAGGCGTCGGCCTTGACCACGGCCGCGCATTCCGCCGCGCCGCCGAGCCGGCCCTTCAGCGTTCGCCAGTTGTCGCGGATCGCGTCGAGGTCGATGGTCAGCAAGGCACCGGCCTGGGGAGGGAGAAGACGGGACATGATTCCTGCGTTGGTGCGTTCGACAATCGGGTTGGATGGGCGGGAGCGGCGGAATCTGCGATCGGCGCCGCCCCGGTCCGACAGGTGAGCCGGAGATCCGTCAGGCGCGCGCGAGCTTCAGCCGCAACGCCTGACCGGCCCAGTATTCCTGGGTCAGCTTGACGATCACCGGCGAGAGCAGCAGCAGCGAGACGAGGTTGGGCACCGCCATGAAGGCGTTCAGCGTGTCGGACACCAGCCACACGAATTCGAGCTGGGTGACGGCACCGACGAGGACGAACAACGTCCACAGCAGGCGGTAGGGTTTTTCCATCACCGCGCTGCCGACGAGATACTCCCAGCACTTCTCGCCGTAGTAGGCCCAGCCGAGTATGGTGGTGAAGGCGAAAACGACCAGCGCGATCGCCAGGAACTCGCCGCCGAAGCCGGGGAAGGCCGCGGAGAAGCCCGCCGCGCTCAGCGCCGCACCCTTGAGGCCGCTGCTCCACACGCCGGTGACGATCAGCACCAGGCCGGTCATCGTGCACACCAGGATCGTGTCGATGAAGGTACCCATCATCCCCACCAGGCCGGACTCCACTGCGTTGCTGGTCTGACCGGCGGCCTGGGCGATGCCCGCCGTGCCGAGGCCGGCTTCGTTCGAGAAGATGCCGCGCGCCACGCCGTAGCGCACCGCCATCATCACCGCCGCGCCGGCAAAGCCGCCCGTCGCCGCCACCGGGCTGAACGCGCTGCTGAAGATCAGCGAGAACGCCGCGGGGATCTGGTCTGCATACATGCCGAGCACGGTCAGCGAGGCGACGATGTAGCCGACGCACATGAAGGGCACGAGCTTCTCGGCCACCGCGCCGATGCGCTTGACGCCGCCCAGCAGCACGAAGCCGGTGATCACCGCCATCACCACACCCGACAGCCAGGGATCGATGCCGAAGCTGGCCTGCAACGCCCCGGCGATGCTGTTGGCCTGCACCATGTTGCCGATGCCGAAGCCGGCCAGGCCGCCGAACAGCGCGAAGGCCCCGCCCAGCCAGCGCCAGTGGCGGCCGAGACCATTCTTGATGGCGTACATCGGCCCGCCCACCTGCTCGCCGTGGTCGTCGGTCTCGCGGTAATGCACCGCCAGCAACACCTCGGCGTACTTGGTGGCCATGCCCACCAGCGCGGTCATCCACATCCAGAACAGCGCGCCCGGCCCGCCGACGGCGATCGCGGTGGCGACGCCGGCGATGTTGCCCACGCCCACGGTGGCCGCCAGCGCGGTCATGAGCGCGGCGTAGGGCGTGATCTCGCCCACCGAGCCCGGCGCCGCCTTGCGTCCGCGCCAGACCATGGCGAACCCGGCGCCGATCTTGGCGATGGGCATGAAGCCCAGCCGCAGTTGCAGAAACAGGCCGGTACCGAGGATCGCGATCAGCATCGGTACGCCCCAGACCACGTCGTTGATGGACGTGATGAATGCGGTGAGGGTTTCCATCTGTGTTGTCTCCAGTCTTGTTTTGTATTGCTGTGGAAGAGGGCGCGATGCGGCTCAGGCGTAGCGCGCCATGCTCAGGTCATTGACGGCGATGTCGGGCGCCTTGCCGCTGAGCATGTCGGCGACGATGCGGCCGGTGCCGGCGGCCATCGTCCAGCCCAGCGTGCCGTGGCCGGTGCTCAGGTGCAGGTTGGGGTAGCGCGTGCGGCCGATGATCGGCGTGCCATCCGGCGTCATCGGCCGCAGTCCGGTCCAGAACTCGGCCCGGGTGACATCGCCGCCCTTCGGGAACAGGTCGCTCACCACGAACTCCAGCGTCTTGCGCCGGGTTGCGTTCAGCTCCAGGTCGAAGCCGGACAGTTGCGCCGTGCCGCCGACGCGGATGCGGTCGCCGAGACGGGTCACCGCCACCTTGTGCGTCTCGTCCATGATGGTGGATTCGGGCGCCATGGCCGCATCGGTGACCGGCACGGTGATGGAGTAGCCCTTCACCGGATAGACCGGGATGTCGAGCCCGAGCGGCTTCAGCAGCCGCGTGGAATAGCTCCCCAGCGCCAGCAGATAGTGGTCGGCGGTGAGGGTGCCGGCGCTGGTGCGGATGCCGGTGATGCGGCTGCCGTCGGTCTCGATGCCGTCGATGGTGGTGTTGAAGCGGAACTTCACACCCAGGCCTTCGGCCAGCTTGGCGAGGTTCTGGGTGAACTTGAAGCAGTCGCCGGTCTCGTCGCAGGGCAGGCGCAGCGCGCCGACGAACTTGTCCTTCACCAGCCGCAGCGCCGGCTCGTATTCCAGGTAGCCCTCGCGATCGAGCACCTGGAACGGCACGCCGAACTGCTCGAGGATCTCCACGTCCTTGCCGATGCCGTCGAGCTGCTTCTGGGTGCGGAACAACTGCAGCGTGCCCTGCGTGCGCGCGTCGTACTGGATGCCGGTTTCCGCCCGCAGGTCCTTCATGCAGTCGCGGCTGTACTCGGCCACGCGCACCATGCGGCTCTTGTTGATCTGGTAGCGCGCCTCGGTGCAGTTGCGCAGCATCGCCGCGCCCCAGCGCCACATCGCCGGGTCGAGCAGCGGCTTGATCACCAGCGGGCTGTGGTGCATCAGCATCCACTTGATGGCCTTGACCGGCACGCCGGGTCCGGCCCACGGCGCCGAATACCCCGGCGACACTTCGCCCGCGTTGCCGAAGCTGGTCTCGAGCGCCGGCGCGGGCTGGCGATCGACGACGGTGACCTGGTGCCCGGCGCGGGCGAGGTAGTACGCGGTGGTCGTGCCGATGACTCCACTACCGAGAACGAGGACGTGCATGCGAATTCTCCTTGGGCTTGCAGCCGGCTGTGCTGCCGACAGGCTTGTTCGAGCACCCTTTAAGCGAACTCCGTGCCAGATATTTAATTCTCTTTTAAATCATGATGTTGAGAAACATTTCAGGCACGCCTGACGACAATCCGTCACGTTTTCGTTACGAATTACCCCGAAGCTTTCCGTCAGGTGGCCGAATTTTCTTTCATTTCATTGACTTGCGCGTTTTGTATCGATTTCGATACGATGTAATGAACTTCATACGGAGTATCGCCATGCGCATCGACGTGCGCTTTTCCGACCGCGTCGGCATCGCCCAGGAGATCCTCGCCGAGCTCGCGCGCCGCCGCGTCAACGTGACGGCGGTGGAAGTGGAACCGCCCCACATCTACATCGAGGCACCGACGCTGGGGCAGGACGGCCTGCGCGAGCTGCGAAGCGATCTGCTGCAGGTGTCGGGCGTGCTGACGATCGAGACGGTAGGCATGCTCCCCGGCGCGCGCCGCAGCATGTATCTCGACGCCCTGCTGGCCTCGCAGGCCGATCCGGTGTTCGCCGTGGACGAGGCCGGCGTGATCGTCGTCGCCAACGGCGCCGCGGTGGTGGCCTGCGGGGTGGACGAAAAAGGCGTGACCGGCACCTCGATGCAGGATCACATCGGCGACCCGGCGCTGATGGCGGCGCTGATCGACGGCGGCTACCACCTGCCGGTATGCGAGATCGTCATGAATGGCGAACCCTACATGCTCGAAGCCATGCCACTGCACGAGCCCGGCGGCAACGTCGCCGGCGCGGTGATGACCCTGCATGCCCCCAGCCGCATGGGCGAGCGCCTCAATGCGCTGCAGAACTATGGCGCCGGCGGCTTCGACGCCATCCTCGGCAACTCGCCCGAAATGGACCAGTTGAAGCAGCGCGCCGCGCGCATGGCGATGGTGGACGCGCCGCTGCTGATCACCGGCGAAACCGGCACCGGCAAGGAGCTGCTGGCCCACGCCTGCCACCTCGGCAGCAGCCGCAGCGGCCAGCCCTTCTTCGCGCTCAACTGCGCCGCGCTGCCGGAGAACCTCGCCGAGAGCGAACTGTTCGGCTACGCGGCCGGCGCCTTCACCGGCGCGCTGCGCGGCGGCAAGCCCGGCCTGCTGGAGCTGGCCGACCGCGGTACCGTCTTCCTCGACGAGATCGGCGAGATGTCGCCTTACCTGCAGGCCAAGCTGCTGCGCTTCCTGAACGACGGCAGCTTCCGCCGCGTCGGCGGCGACCGCGAAGTGAAGGTGAACGTGCGCATCATCAGCGCCACGCACCGCACGCTGGAGGAGATGGTCGAGCGCGGCCAGTTCCGCCAGGACCTGCTGTTCCGGCTCAACGTGCTGACGCTGCACGTTCCACCGCTGCGCGAACGCGCCGGCGACATCCTGCCGCTGGCCGATTTCTTCCTGCGCCGCGCCTGCGCCCAGGCATCACGCCCGCCGATGCGCTTCTCGGCGGCAGCGAGCGCCGCACTGCTGACCAACCCCTGGGTCGGCAACGTCAGGCAGTTGCAGAACGTCGTCTTCCGCGCTGTGACGATGACCGACGGCAGGGTGATCGATGCCGGCGACCTGGAACTGGCCCGCGGCACGACGCCGGCTGCCGCCGACGCCGTCGAGGTGGACACGCTGGAACAGGCGGTGGCGGATTTCGAGAAGGAGCTGCTCACGCGCCTGTACCGCGAGTTTCCGTCCAGCCGGCGGCTGGCGAAGCGGCTCGGCACCTCGCACTCGGCCATCGCCAACCGGCTGCGGCGCTATGGCATCGGCAGCGAACCGGGACGGAGCGACTGACCCGTCCGCCACTTTGTAGTAGCCTTGCGGCTTTTTCGTCGAGCTGGCCTCGAAACTCCTTATGGCGCAAGGACTTCCGCGCACGCATCTGAACAGCGCCGGACTCGTCCGCGCCCTCGCCGGGCTCGCGGTGGCCGAGGTTCCCGTGTCGCGGCAGTCGCTTGCCGAGCGGCTGGGCGACTGGCTGGATTTCAAGGATGCGCTGGCGCTGTTCTCCGCGCTCAACGCCCAAGCGTCGGCGGACGGCGGCACGAGCGCATCCGCCACGGCGATTGCCGGCGCACGCCACGCCTGCAAGCGCGTGCGCACGGCGTTGGCGGAATCGATCGCCAACGACGGCGTGTCGCAGCCGGGCAAGGCGCGCATCGCGCTGCCCGTGCCGACGGCACAGGACAGCGCCGACGAAGCGGCCGATTTCGAGCCCTGGCGCCGCTACTACCTCGCGCACCAGCGCGACATGAACGCGAACATCGGCGCCCTGCGCGCCACCGTGCGGGCCGCGCTGGCACGGCGATCGCCCGCGCTGGCCAAGCT
>JAFEFM010000440.1 GCA_018240585.1 Pseudomonadota bacterium | reverse complement strand
TGAACTGCAGGCAGCGCGACAGCACCGTGACGGGAATCTTCTGCGGATCGGTGGTGGCGAGGATGAACTTGACATGCTCGGGCGGCTCCTCGAGCGTCTTCAGCATGGCGTTGAAGGCATGCCCGGTGAGCATGTGCACTTCGTCGATCATGTAGACCTTGTAGCGACCCTGCACCGGCGCGTACACAGCCTTGTCCAGCAGTGCCGCCATGTCTTCCACGCCGCGGTTGGAGGCCGCGTCCATCTCGACATAGTCGGGGAAGCGGTCGGCATCGATCGCGCGACACGCTTCGCACTGGCCACACGGCTCCGGTGTGATGCCCGTCTCGCAGTTGAGCGCCTTGGCCAGGATGCGGCTGATGGTGGTCTTGCCGACGCCGCGCGTCCCGGTGAACAGCCAGGCATGGTGCAGGCGCCCGGTGGCGAGCGCGTGCGTGAGCGCGCGCACGACGTGCTCCTGACCGACCAGCGTGCCGAAGGATTTCGGACGCCACTTGCGCGCAAGGACCTGATAGCTCATGGCGGCCGATTCTAGCAGAGCGTCCCGCACATCCCTGAGCTGATCGCGGCCCGCGCATGCATCCGATAAAGGCTCGCAATCCGTCCCATGCCCTGAACACATTGGGCAGCCCGGAATTCGCTGGCTATCCTACAGAAGCCGGTGCGCCGGCCAACGCTGAAGGAGGACGAGCCATGAAAGCCATTCCGTTCGACCAGATCGTGGATCTGCTTTGTACCGTGTGCGCCGATTACGCCCAGAGCCTGTGACGCCGCCAGCCGGGTTGATCGATCGAGGCCCCTGAACCGCAAGGAATCCGACATGGAAGGCGCACGCGACGCCATTCGTCACCACACCAGCAACGGAGCAACGGAGTCGCATCACACTCCCCGCAGGAGGTTGCGCCCGCGACCGAGCGCTGACGATGCGGCGATCCACGCGATCACTGCCCTGCTGGCAGAAGCCGGCATCGAGGTCGGCGGCAACCGCCCGTGGGACATGCGCATGCATCACCCGCAGGCTGCCGAGCGCATCCTCGCGCGCGGCAGCCTCGGGCTGGGCGAGAGCTACATGGAAGGCTGGTGGGATTGCGACCGACTCGACGAATTCATCGCTCGCGTGCTGGCCGCACGGCTCGACGAAAAAGTCGGCACCGCCACGCTCATGATGCAGGGACTGCGCGCGCGCCTGTTCAACCTGCAGAACCTGCGCCGCACCTGGAAAGTCGGCGAGGTGCATTACGACCTCGGCAACGATTTCTTCGAGGCCATGCTCGGCCCCTCCATGGCCTACACCTGCGGCTACTGGGCCAGGGCAGACAACCTGGTCGACGCGCAGAGCGCCAAACTCGACCTGATCTGCCGCAAACTGGGGCTGCAGGCGGGCATGCGCCTGCTCGACATCGGTTGTGGCTGGGGCAGCCTGATGCAATACGCTGCCGAACATTACGGTGTCGAATGTGTCGGCCTCACCATTTCGCGCGAGCAGGCGGAGTTCGGCCAGGCGCGCTGCAGCGGCCTGCCGGTGAGCTTCCGGCTGCAGGATTACCGCCAGTTCAACCGCGGCGGCAACGAACGCTTCGATCGCATCGCCTCGGTCGGCATGTTCGAGCACGTCGGCGCCAAGAACCATGTCGCCTTGTTCGAGATGGCGCGACGCAGCGTGCAGGAGGATGGCCTGTTCCTGCTGCACACCATTGGCAAGAACGTGCGCCGCACGCCAACGGACCCGTGGATAGACCGCTACATCTTCCCCAACGGCGACCTGCCCTCGCTCGGCCAGATTGCCGACGCCGCCGAAGACTGCTTCATCGTCGAGGACGTACACAACTTCGGTGCCGACTACGACCGCACCCTGATGGCCTGGCATGCGCGCTTCGAGACCGCCTGGCCGCAATTCGCAGAACGCTATGGGCAGCGCTTCTACCGCATGTGGCGCTATTACCTGCTCGCCTGCGCCGGCACTTTCCGCGCGCGCAGTAATCAGTTGTGGCAGTTGGTGCTGTCGCCGACCGGCGTGTCGGGCGGCTATCGGCGCCCGGAATAGAGCACTCGCGCAAGCAGGAAAGACGAAGGGCGCCCACCTGGAGCGCCCTTCGTCCGTAATCCGGGGTGGCGAGCCCGACCCCCGGCACTTGCAGGGAACGGCTGTGGCTGCTGCCTTCCGGCCCTGACCAGGTTCACCGCGCTGCAATGCGGGGAGACCCGCCACGGCCGGCATTGTAGCCGCGATGCCAGCCCAATGCACCAGTAATTCGACGCCGGAGACTCCCTCCCCTCGTGTGCGCCGCGGGGGCCGGGACGGTTATGCTTCACCCCCTGCAAATCCTGCATGTCGATGGAGCTTCCATGTCCCACGCCCAGCAACTCCTCCGCGAACGTTATGGCGACGACAGCCTGCCCGCGCCGGGCGCCTGGTCGCCGATCATCGAGCATCTGCTCGCGCACAGCTCGGATCGCGCCTTCCTGTCCGACCCGGTCACCGACGATCAGCTCACCGCCATCATCGCTGCCGCGCAGTCGGCTGCCAGTTCCTCCAACCTGCAGGCCTGGAGCGTGATCGCGGTACGCGACCCCGCCACCCGCGCCAGGCTGGCCGAACTCGCCGGCAACCAGGCCCATGTGCGCGACGCCCCGCTGCAACTCGTCTGGCTCGCCGACCTCGCGCGCCTGGAGCACATCGCGCACCAGGGCGAGCGGCCTTCGGCCGCGCTCGACTATCTCGAGATGTTCATCGTCGGCGTGATCGATGCGGCGCTCGCGGCGCAGAACGCGGTCGCCGCGGCCGAATCACTCGGTCTCGGCACGGTGTACATCGGCGGCATGCGCAACCGGCCGGAAGACGTCGCGGCCGTGCTCGACTTGCCGCCGAAGGTGGTGGCGGTGTTCGGCATGTGCGTCGGCACGCCCGACCCGGCGCGCCCGTCGGCGGTCAAGCCGCGCCCCCCGCAGTCGGTGGTGCTGCACCACGAACGTTACACGCCGCTCGAGCGCCAGGACGTCGGCATCGAGGCCTACAACCGTGCGATGGCGCAGTTCTATACGAGGCAGAAGATGAACGTGCATGGCACCTGGGCGGTCCATTCGGCCAAGCGCATCGCCGGCCCGGAAACGCTCTCCGGTCGCGACCGCCTGCTGGAAGCACTGCACAACCGCGGCTTCGTGCTGAAGTAAGGGCTCACCCGCTGCGAGGACGGGGTCCGCGAACCGGCGGCATGCAGTCGCCAGTTCGCGATAAATGACTGCAATTCATAAGCAAATCATTGGATGCCACTTCTTGAATCCAAGGTCGGCGATTAAAGTAGCGAGCCTGCCCGACAGTCCGGGTCCCCGCTTGCAGAGAAGACCATGCTGAAAAAAGTCGCCATCGCCGCTGCCATCGTTGCCGGCACCCTCGTCGCCGCCGTTCCGTCGGCCGCCCTCGCCAACACGCCTGCCGCCTCGGTCACCGCTGCAGCCACGCCCCTGATCGAGGCGCAGGACCTGAAGAACCTGGTCGCCCAGCCCGACGTCCGCATCCTCGACATCCGCGCCGAGAAGGACTACGCCGCCGGCCACATCCCCGGCGCCATCAGTACGCCTTACGCGCAGTACCGCGGCCCGCAGGACAACCCCGGCGCGCTGCAGTCCGAGGCGAAGCTCACCGAAGTCCTGCGCAAGGCCGGCATCGACGCCGGCAGCCGTGTCGTCGTCGTGCATGCCGGCAGCGACCATACCGATTTCGGTGCCGCAGCCCGCGTCTACTGGACGCTCAAGGCCGGCGGTGTCACCCGCCTGTCGATCGCCGACGGCGGCACTGCGGCGTGGAAGGCCGCCGGCGGCGCCCTCGAGACGGCCGCGCCGAAAGTGACACCCAGCCAGTTCAGCTTCCGCTACGACAAGTCGATGATCGCCACCAAGGACGAGATCGCTGCCGCGCTGCAGGCGGGCAAGGCGCCGGTGCTGCTCGACGCGCGCCCGGCCAGCTTCTTCAAGGGCGAGCAGCGCGCCGACGCGTCCGCCCGCTACGGCACCCTACCGGGCGCCCGCGCACTGGACAATGCCGGCTTCTTCAACAAGGGCGACGTGACCCTCAAGCCCGAATCCGAGCTGCGCACCCTGGTGCAGCAGGCCGGCGTCGACAGCACGCCGACGGTGTCCTTCTGCAACACCGGCCACTGGGCGGCCACCAACTGGTTCGTGCTGTCCGAGATCGCCGGCAACAAGAACGTGAAGCTGTATCCGGAATCGGTGGTGGAGTGGAGCAAGACCGACCTGCCGATGGACAACCAGCCGTCGCGCATCACCGCCCTGCTGCAGGACGCCAAGCGTTCGCTGGCGAAGTAAGCAAGCGGGGTTTCAGATGCGTTTCCTGACACGCCTCCTGCTGCTCGCAGGAGGCCTGGGCGGCATTTTCGCCGTCACCCTGGCGGCGGGCCTGCGCCAGGGCTTGCTCGCCCTGCTGGGCATCGGCTTCGGCGCGGTGCTGCAGGGCGCCCGCTTCGGCTTCACCACCGGCTGGCGCGACTACATCGAGCGCCGCGACCCGCAGGGCCTGTGGGCGCAGATGCTGCTTCTGGTGCTCGCCGCCGCGTTCACCCTGCCCCTTCTCGCCAGCCATCCGGGCGAACTCGTCGGCGCAGTCGCGCCGCTGACGATCAGCCTGGTGCTGGGCGCTTTCCTGTTCGGCGCGGCGATGCAGCTCGCCGACGGCTGCGGCTCCGGCACGCTGTACAAGGCCGGCGGCGGTGCGCCGATCTCGTTCGCCGTGCTGCCCACCTTCGCCTTCGGCAGCTTCCTCGGCGCCTCGCACCAGCCGGCCTGGATCGCGCTCGGCGGCCTGCCGCCGGTGGATCTGCTGCGCTACGGCTGGCCAGTGGCGCTCGCCATCACCGTGGTCGGCTGCGGCCTGGTGTCGTGGCTGGCGGCACGCGGCGCGCAGCGTCATCGCGCGGCCGGCGGGCAGACGTCGACCGTCACTGCCGGCACCGGCTGGTCGCGGCGCTGGTGGATTGGCGCGCTGCTGCTGGCGGCCTTGTACACCGCCCACCTGGTGGTGGCCGGCCAGCCCTGGGGCATCGTCTATGGCATCGGCCTGTGGGGGGCGAAGCTCGTTTCCGCGCTGGGCTGGAGTCCAGCCGGTGATCCGTTCTGGGGTACCGACCCGCATGCGCTGCGGCTGGCCGAACCGGTGCTGTTCGACGTCACTTCGGTGACCAACTTCGGCCTGATCTACGGCGCGCTGGCCGCCTCGCGCTGGAACGGCCCGGCGGATTTCCGCGCACCGACGGCGAAGCGCCTGCTCGCGGGCGCGGTGGCCGGCCTGGTGATGGGTTATAGCGCGCGCATGGCCTTCGGCTGCAACGTGGGCGCCTTCCTCGGAGGCATCGCCTCGGCCAGCATGCACGGCTGGGTTTGGTTCGCGCTGGCCTTTGTCGGCTCGATGGTGGGCGTGCGCCTGCGCCAGCGCCTGAGCGCCTGATGGAGACCCGGACATGAACGGAAGACGACTTTTCAGCCTGATCTCCAACCTGTTCTGGGTGCTGGTGGTGGCGCTGATCGTGCTGGACACCGCCAGCAGCAAGGGCAGCCGCGTCGAGCCGCCGCCGATCGCGTTCGGCAGCGGGCAGGCGGCGAGCGGGGGGCATTGCTCGGGGCGGTGACGTCCCGGGCAATGTCTGACAGCATTTCCTGGCCGGGTTGTCCGTTGCTGGCTCCCCGGCCGGAGCCGCACCGGGCATTCCTTCCGCAGCCTGCGGAACTCGCCGTCGCTGCGCTCGGCTCAGACAGTCCTCGGCTGCTCCAGGAACACCCGGCACGACTCCGGCCTACTGCTGTTGGCCGCTCACGGGTTCTCCCGTCTCCAGGTCAGGCGCGAGCCCCACGCACACAGGGGGTCACCCCTTTAGAGCACGCTCGGCGCGAGGTCATGGT
>JAFEFM010000043.1 GCA_018240585.1 Pseudomonadota bacterium | reverse complement strand
GTCGAGCTTGCCGCTGTTGAGCGCGCGCACCGCGGCTTCGAGATCCTTCAGGCGGTCGAGCACGTCGAAGCGGAAGATCACCCACAAGGTGCCCATCAGCGAACAGAACAGCAGCGTCGCCACGGCGAAGAAGCCGGCCGTGCCGCGGTCCACCGCCCGGTTGGCCAGCTCGCCGGCCTGCTGGATGGCCAGGTTGTTGGCGGCGACGAGGGTGTCGCCGGCGTCGCCGAGCTGGCGCGCGAGCTTGTTGCCTTCGTCGCGCAAGGCCAGGCGCTCCTCGCCCAGCCCGAGCTGGCGCACGTGCAGGTCGAACAGCCCGCCGGCCGCCAGGCCGTCGGTCAGCAGGCGGTGATGAGCCAGGCCTTCTTCGCGCCGGCCCGGATCGATGATGTCCTGCAGGCGGCGGCGCAACACTTCGAGGTTGGCGGCGAAGTCTGCCCGCAGCGCCTGCGCTTCGTCGATGCCGTTCTCCAGCTCCAGCCGCTCGAGCTGCGTCTTGAGGGCGAAGCACACCGACTGCAGTTCGGACATCCGTTCGGCGCGATCGACATCGACCTCGATCAGGCGGTCGAGCAATTCGAGCACTTTGTGCCGCGAGGCCGCCTGATCGAGCAGCGGGTAGAGGCTGGAAACCGTCGCCGTGGTGGCGGTGGACGCGTTCGCCGCGAGCGAGTCGGCCAGCCGCATCAGCGCGGCCACCGCGAGCTGCTGGCGGGCGAGGATCGATTTTTCCTGCTCGCGGATCTGCAGCCACTGGCCGGCATCGTGGGCCTGCCGCTCCAGGTTGCGCTCGATGCCGTCCATCGTCGCTTGCAGCGTCGACTTCAGGCCAGGGTCGATGCGGCGGGAATCGAGGCGCGGCAGCAGGGCGCGCAACTCCGCCAGTTGCTCCTTGCCCGAGCGCAGCAGGCGATCCAGCTCTTCGGTTGAATCGGCCCGGCCGAGCTGCGCGACCAGCGCCGCGGCGCGGGTATTGAGCCGCGCGATCGCCTGTACTGTCGCGATCGCCGGCACCGCATCCTCGACGATGTCGCGCTGGGTGGACACGACCTCGCGGAAGCTCAGCCAGCCCATCGTCGCGACGGCGAAGGTCAGCAGCGCCGATGCGCCCAGCGTCAGCAGGATCTTGCCGATGAGGCCGAGCCGTACGTCGAGCTGCTTCATCCAGTTGGCCATTGCGGGCGGTGCCCTCGACACGGGGGCTGGGATGCGGGGGAGGAGAGGGCCGGGCGCTGATGCGCATCGCGGGCAAGCAGTCGTGAGCGTTGTCCGCGCCCGGAGCTTGGCCTAGCATTCTGCCGTTGCGTCATTGCGCGGGCAACGCCGGCTGCGCCCGGGCCGGCGATGCGCAGCGATTTCCGCACCCCCGGCGCCGCCTTTCGCGCGTGGCGCCACTCGTCCACTTCATGTCGCAGGTCCGATGCAAACACGATCCGGCTTCGTGCCTCGTCTGTTGACCGCTGCCGCCGCGCTGGCGGCGATATCCGCGGGGACCGCTGCAGCGCGCGCCGCAGATCCCCCGGCGCTCGCCATCCGCGATGCGGCTTCGGCGGGCGAACCGCACATCGTGCGCCACTCGCCGACGCGACCTGCGACGCGCCGATGGACCCTGTGCGCCGTCTTCCCGCACATCAAGGATGCGTATTGGCTGGGCGTCAACTTCGGCATGATCGAGGAGGCGCGCCGCCTGGGGGTGGAGATCCGCTTCCGCGAGGCGGCGGGCTATCCCAATCTCGACATCCAGGCCGAGCAGGTTCGCGCCTGCGCCGAAAGTCCCGACGTCGACGCGCTGATCGTCGGCCCAGTGTCGCGCGACGGCCTGTCGCCCTTGCTGCAGGACATCGCCCGGCGCATGCCGGTGCTGGCCACGGTGAACGCGATCGACGATCGCGGCATCGCGGCGCGCGTCGGGGTGAACTGGTACGAGATGGGGCGTGCCGCCGGTGACTATCTCGTCGCCCACCTGCCGCCCTCGCGCGAGCCGGTGCCGGTCGCCTGGTTTCCCGGCCCGCGCACCGTCAGCGCGGTGGTGGACCAGGGCTTTCGCGATGCCATCGCCGGCAGCCGCATCGTCATCGCGACGACCGCCTGGGGCGACACCGGCAAGAGCATCCAGCGCAACCTGGTGCAGGCTGCGCTCGACGCCCACCCCGAGGTGCGCTTCCTCGTCGGCAACGGCCTGATGGCCGAGGCGGCGGTCAGCGTGCTGCGCGAGCGCGAGCTACAGCAGCGCGTGTCGATCCTGTCCACCTACCTGACGCCGGCGGTGCTGCGCGGCATCGTGCGCGGCCGGATCCTTGCCGCGCCGACGGATTTTCCGGTGCTGCAGGGACGGCTGTCGGTGGGGCAGGCAGTCGACCTGCTGGAAAAGCGCCCCTTCCCGCGCGACTTCGGCCCCGTCATCCGCATCGTCGACCGCGCCTCGCTGAAGCACGTCGCCATCGACGAGTCGATCCCGCCCAGCGGTTTCGTGCCGACCTTCCTCTACAAGCCGCAGTCCCCGCCTGCAAGGCAATGACGGATCCGGCCGCTCAGGCCGGATCCGTCGCGCGGGGAGAGGCAGGCACCGCTCACATCGCCGCGGCGTCCTTCGCATTCTTCTCGAGGAACTCCAGCACCATCTTGCGCTGCGCGTCGTCCAGGCCGGCGCGCGGGAACATGCTCTGGGTGATGCCGTGCCACTGGTTCTTGGTGTAGTCGCCCGGCTCGCGCGGCACGTGGCACAGCGTGCAGCGCTCATAGAACAGCTTCTCGCCTGGCGTCATGCTGGCCATCGTCGAGCCCTTGATCGTCGCCGCGCGCTCCATCAGCTTCATGCCGGCGATGTCGAGCCCCAGCTTGCCGGCCTGCTCGATCGCAGGCGGCTCGTAGGCGAGGTTCTCGGACTCGGCGTCGGTGCATTTGCGCAGGTTGGCGATGCAGGTGTTCGCGCTCGTCGCCTGGCTGAGGCCGCTGGAGGCCACGCTGGTGGTGATGATGTTGATCGCCCCGCTGTTGCAGCGACCGCGCGAATCGAGCTGGATCCAGTTGCCTTCCTCCAGGCTGACCACGCCCTTCATGATCTGGTCGGTCACCTGTGCGCCGGCGATGAGCGCGCCGCGGTCGTTGTAGAGCTCCACCAGGTCGCCGTTGCGGATGCCCTTCGCCTTCGCGTCCTCGACGCTGATGCGCACATGCTGGCGGCCCTTCACGTTCTGCTCGAAGCGCACGTCGGCCTGCGCCATCTGCGAATGCACACGGTTGTAGGGGTGCGGGCTGACCACGTGGACCTGGCCCGGTTTGGCGTTGCCGAGGAATTCGGCGGGCTCGAGGTATTTCGGGATCGGCGGGCAGTCCGGGATCTTGAAGCTGTCGATCTCGGAGCAGTACAGCTCGATCCGGCCCGACTTGGTGTGCAGCGGATTCTTCACCGGGTCGGTGTAGAAGTCGCCGTGGCGCACCCAGCGGCGCATCTTGTCGGGCACCTCGATGCTGACCATGCCCTTCTCCCAGAACTCCTCGAACGGCACTTTCTGGTTGGTCGCCTTGTAGGATTTCTCGAGGATCTCCATCACCGTCTGACCTTCGGTGAACTGGTAGCCCACGCCCATCAGCTCGCCGAGGCGGCGGAAGATCTCGAAGTCGTCCAGGCTCTCGCCATACGGCTCGATGACCTTGCGCATCGCATAGATCTTGTCATTGCTGTAGGTGCCGCCGGTGCTCATGTCGTCGCGCTCGAGCGCGGACGTGGCCGGCAGCACGATGTCGGCGAATCGCGAAGAGGCACACCACCACGGGTCCTGGCAGATCACCGTGTCGACCTGCTGGTTCATCGCGCGCAGCAGCTCGTTGGTGTTCTGCTGGTGCGACATGAAGTTGTTGCCGGCGTTGTAGATCAGCTTGACGTTCGGATAGGTGTGGGTCTTGCCGTCGCGGGTGTACTGCTTGCCGGGGTTCATCAGCATCTCGCTGATGCGCGACGCCGGACAGCGCGCCTTCACCGGGTTGCGGCCCTGCGACAGGCCCACCGGCATCACCGCGTTCGACTGCGGCATGCCGCCGCCGCCGTAGTGCCACGAGAAGCCCACGCCTTCGCCCGGCTTGCCGATCTTGCCCAGCATCGCGGCGAAGTTGATGATCGCCCAGTGCGTCATCTCGCCGTGGTGGGCGCGCTGCAGCGCCCAGGCGCCGGCGAACTGGGTGCGCTTGCTGGCGAACAGCTCGGCCAGTTGGACGATCTTCTGCGCCGGGATGCCGGTGATCTTCGCCGCCCATTCCGGGGTCTTCGGCGGCGTGCCGTCGGCATCCTTGCCCAGCAGGTAGGGCAGGAACTTGTCGAAGCCGACCGTGTATTTGTCCAGGTAGGCCTTGTCGTACTTGCCCGTCGTATACACGTGGTAGGACATCGCGAGGAACAGCGCGGTGTCGGTGTTGGGGACGATCTTCACCCACTCCGAGCCCAGCGCGACGTCGGTCGGCGTGTATTGCGGGTTGATCGAGATGAACTTCACGCCGCGCTCCTTGATCAACTGCCAGCGCGGGAACATCTGGTGGTCGGCCACCGTGTATTCGATGCGGTTGTTCTTGAACGGGTCGCAGCCGATCCACACCATCACCTCGGTGTGATCGGCCATCACTTCCCAGGCGGTCTGCGGCGAATACACCTCCATGTCGCCGATGATGTGCGGCAGGCTCACCTGCGAGGCGCCGCCCGAATAGTCGCCGGTCGTCACCGAATGGCCGCCGATGAGGCCGAACAGGCGGCCCTGCAGCACCTGCGGGCGCAGCAGGCCGGCGTGCGACCAGCCGCCGTAGGAACTGCTGAACAGCGCCTCGTTGCCGTACTTCTCGGCGGTGGTGAGGATCGCGTTGGCGGTGAGCGCCAGCGCCTCGTCCCAGCTCACGCGCACGAAGGGTTCCTTGCCGCGCAGGTGGCGCTTGGTGTCGCCGCCCGGATTGGCGAGGTAGGACTTGCGCACCATCGGGTACTTGACGCGGGTCTTGTGATACACGCGGCTGATGAGGCCCTTGGTCAGCATCGTCGTCGGCATCGCATCGACGTCGGTCAGCGGCTGGATGCCGACCAGCACGCCCTTCTTCACCACCGCCTTGAACGGACCCCAGTGGCTGGCGCTGGGGATGAGCACCGTGTCGGCGCCGAAGACTTCGCTGGCGCTGAACCAGGTCAGGCCATTGGCCGCAATCGCAGAAGCGACCGACGCCTTCAGGAAATTTCTTCTCGTCATGTTCATGATGTGGCTCTCCGCAGCAATCCGGTTCGTAACAAGTTCTTGACCTGATCCCATGCTAGTGGCCGACGATGAACAGACTGATCGGGTTTGTTCGATTCCTTGCGCCGTTCGTTAATGGCGATTGACATGGTTGTCGCTGCACGCCGTCCGAAAACCCGTCATATCGATGCAACTCGCTGATTAACAAGGAGAAATTACGGTATCTCGGGCGCGGAATGAGCGTAGCCCCGTTTACCTTTCTGTGCCCGCCGTTCATCGCGGCTGCGCATCATCCTTTCACGCATCGGGCGTTGCCCTGCCCGGACCGAGTCTTACGACCCAAATGAAAGGAGCCGTCATGCACAAGAAACTGATTGCCCTGGCCATTGCCGGCCTGGTTGCCGCGCCCGCATTGGCGCAGTCGAACGTCACCCTCTATGGCCTGGTGGACATGGGCTACAAATGGACCGGCGACAACATCGACAACCGCGTGTCCAATCGCTCCGCCATCGACTCCGGCATGGCGGCGGGCAGCCGACTCGGCTTCAAGGGCACAGAGGATCTGGGCAATGGCCTGAAGGCGGGCTTCGTGCTCGAGCAGGGCATTGCCGCCGATACCGGCGAGTCCGGTCAGGGACGGCGCAGCTTCGGCCGCCAGGCCTTCGTCAGCCTGTCAGGCGGCTTCGGCACCGTCGGCCTCGGCCGCCAGTACCCGGCGGGCTACAACCTTACCGCCACGGTGGATCCCTTCGGCAGCGGCACCGCCGGCCAGTACAACAGCGTGTACCTGACCGAGTACCGCTGGGACAACGCGGTGACCTATGCGTCGCCGAGCTGGGCCGGCTTCTCGGTGTCGGCCGCGTTCACCATGAACGCCAACTATGCGAATGAATCGGCCGGCAACCGTGGCGCCGGCGATAGCGGCGACATCCGCGCCTGGTCCGTCGTGCCGCAGTACGTGAACGGCCCGCTGCTGATCGGCCTGAACCTGCAGGAGATGCGCGCCAGGTCGACCGGTGCCTTCGACGGCGAGAAGATCCGCGTGTATGACCTCGCCGGCACCTACGACTTCGGCGTGGCCAAGCTCGCGGCCTCCTACGGCCTGCGCAAGGCGAGTGCCGCCGACTTCAGCCCTGACACTGCGGCAGTCGCCGGTAAGGACACCAGGCAGTGGTTCGTCGGCGTGACCGTGCCGGTCAGCGCCGCCGGGACGGTGAGGGCGTCCTACGTGCAACGCAAGACCGACGTCGCTGCCGGCGGCGCCGACGCCAAGGCCAGCCAGTGGGCGCTCGGCTATGAGCATGCGCTGTCGAAGCGCACCAGCCTGTATGCGGTGTATGCGGACATCAACAACAATCGCGCGGCCAGGGACAGCGGGCTGTTCTCGTCCATCGGCGATGCCATGAGCAACGGCACCGCCGGCGGCGACGGCTACCAGCGGGGTGCGAACTTGGGCGTGCTGCACCGCTTCTGATGTTGCGCCAGGGGGCGGCGGTCACCACGGACCACGCCCCTTCGCCGCCGTCGGCGGTGGCGGTGGCGGATCTCAGGCTGCTTCGCCCAGGTAGGCGGCGCGCACCTTCGGGTCGGCCAGCAGCGCCTCGCCGGTGCCGGTGAGCGTGATCTTGCCCGACTCCATCACGTAGCCGCGCTGCGCGAACTCCAGGGCGAGGTTGGCGTTCTGCTCCACGAGCAGGATGGTGACGCCTTCCTTGGCCACCGTCTGCACCACTTCGAAGATCTTCTCCACCACCAGCGGCGCCAGGCCCATCGACGGCTCGTCGAGCAGCAGCAGCTTGGGGCGCGACAGCAGCGCGCGGCCGATCGCCACCATCTGCTGCTCGCCGCCCGACAGCGTGCCGGCGACCTGGGGCAGGCGCTCCTTGACGCGCGGCAGCATGGTGTAGACGCGCTCCAGGTCGGATTCGATGGCGTTCTTGTCGTTGCGCGTGTAGGCGCCCATGCGCAGGTTCTCTTCCACCGTCAGGCGGGTGAAGATGCCGCGCCCTTCGGGCACCAGCGCGATGCCGCGGCGCAGGCGCTTGTGCGCGGGCACGGTGTTGATCCTGTCGCCGGCGTAGTGGATGTCGCCGCCGGCGATCGGCAGCACGCCGCCGATGGCGTTCAGCGTGGTGGTCTTGCCCGCGCCGTTGGCGCCGATCAGGCAGACGAGCTCGCCGGAGTACAGTTCGAGGTTGATGCCCTTCACCGCCTGGATGCCGCCATAGGAGATCTGCAGGTTTTGCAACTGCAGCAGCGGCGATACCGGATTAGTGTGCATGCTTGCCTCCGCCCAGGTAGGCGGCGATCACCGCTTCGTTCTTCTGCACCACCGCCGGCACGTCCTCGGCGATCTTCTTGCCGAAGTCGAGCACCGCGACGCGGTCGCACAGGCCCATCACCAGCTTCACGTCGTGCTCGATCAGCATCACGGTGATGCCGTCGTGGCGGATCTGCTCGATCAGCACCTTGAGCTGCCCGGTCTCGGTGGCGTTCATGCCGGCGGCAGGTTCGTCGAGTGCCAGCAGTTGTGGCTCGGTGGCGAGCGCGCGGGCGATCTCCAGCCGGCGCTGGTCGCCGTACGAGAGGTTTCTGGACACCACGTCGGCAAAGCGCTCGATGCCGACGTACTTGAGCAGCTCGTAGGCGCGTTCGGTGGTCAGGCGTTCCTCTTCGCGGGTGAAGCGGTTCTGCGTCAGCACGCCCCACACGCCCGCCTTGGTGCGGATGTGGTGGCCGGCCATGACGTTCTCGAGCGCGGTCAGCTCGCGGAACAGGCGGATGTTCTGGAAGGTCCGCGCGATGCCGCGGGCCACCACCTTGTGCGGCTTGCCGGTCGGCAGCTCGCTGCCGTTGAAGACGAATTCGCCGCCATCGGGGGTGTAGGCGCCGGTCAGCACGTTGAAGAAAGTCGTCTTGCCGGCGCCGTTGGGGCCGATCAGGCCATAGACCTCGCCCTTGCGGATGGTCAGCGACACGTCGGACAGTGCCTGCAGGCCGCCGAAGCGCTTGCCGATGTTGCGGGCTTCGAGCAGCGTGATCACTTCGCGGCCTCCTGCTTCAGCTTGTTGCTCAGGTGGTGGTCGTGGGAATAGCGCGCGCGCGCCGGGATCAGGCCGGCGGGGCGCAGCAGCATCATCAGGATCATGGCCAGCGACAGCAGCAGCATGCGCAGCACCTCCGGGTCCAGTAGCACGTGGCCGAACAGCGTCTGCTGCAACGGCACCGCCACGTCGCGCAGGATCTCGGGCAGCAGCGCCAGCACGAAGGCTCCCACCAGCGCGCCGGCGATGTTGCCCATGCCGCCGAACACCACCATCGTCAGTACCGCGATGGATTCCATCAGGCTGAAGCTCTCCGGGCTGACGAAGCCCTGGAAGGCGCCGAACAGGCAGCCCGACAGGCCACCGAAAGTGGCGCCCAGCGAGAACGCCAGCAGCTTCATGTTGCGCGTGTTGATGCCGATCGCCTTGGCGGCGAGCTCGTCGTCACGCATCGCCGCCCAGGCGCGGCCGACGCGCGAGATCTGCAGGCGGTGCACGAAGACGATGGAGCCGGCCACCGCGAGCAGGAAGAAGTAGTAGTAGAGGAACAGCGAGTTGATGCTGAAGTTCTCGCCGATCTGCAGGTTGCGCGACAGGTCCCAGCCGAACAGGTTGATCGGGTCGATCATGTTGATGCCCTGTGGCCCGTTGGTGATGTTGACGGGGTAGTTCAGGTTCAGCATGAAGATGCGCACGATCTCGCCGAAGCCGAGCGTGACGATGGCAAGGTAGTCGCCGCGCAATCGCAGCACCGGAAAGCCCAGCATGATCCCCGCCATCGCCGCGAAGCCCGCGCCGAGCGGCAGGATCGCCCAGAACGGCAGATGCACGTCGAAATGCGGCGAAGCGAGAAAGGCGAAGGTGTACGCGCCCACCGCATAGAACGCGATGTAGCCGAGGTCGAGCAGGCCGGCGAAGCCCACCACCAGGTTGAGGCCCATCGCCAGCATCATGTAGAGCAGCGCGAAGTCGAGGATGCGCACCCAGCTTCGGCCGAACTGCCAGGCGATGACGGGCGCGACCAGCGCGATGACGAGGATCAGCCAGCGCGCGGCCGTCGGATTGCGTTTGCCCAGCCAGGGGATGGCGGCAGCGAGTTCGTTCATGGTGTCGTCGCTCCCTTATGCCCGATCCGACACGCGTTCGCCCAGCAGGCCGGTGGGGCGGAAGATCAGCACCAGACCGAGGATGAGGAAGGCGAAGATGTCCTGATACGAGGAGTTCAGGAAGCCGAAAGTGAGGTTTTCGATATAGCCCGCGCCGAAGGATTCGACCACGCCGAGCACGATCCCGCCGAGCATGGCGCCGCCGAGGTTGCCGATGCCGCCCAGCACCGCCGCGGTGAAGGCCTTCAGGCCGGGCATGAAGCCCATGCCGTAGTGGGCGATGCCGTAGTTGCTGGCGAACATCACGCCCGCCACCGCGGCGAGCCCCGCGCCGATGACGAAGGTGAAGGCGATCACCGCGTTGGTATCCACGCCCATCAGGCTGGCGACGCGGTGGTTCTCGGCGGTGGCGCGCATCGCGCGGCCGATCTTGGTGCGGTTGACGAGCAGCAGCAGGCCGATCATCAGCGCGGCCGAGCCGAAGATGATGGTGATCTGGACCGGAGTGATGAACACGCCCTCGATCGGCTGCAGCGGGGTCGTCGAGATCAGTTGCGGATAGGTGTGGTAGTTGCGGCCCCAGATGATCATCGCGATCGTCTGCAGCAGGAAGGAGACGCCGATCGCGGTGATCAGCGGCGCCAGCCGCGGCGCGTTGCGCAGCCGCCGGTAGGCCAGCCGCTCCATCGTGAAGCCGAGCAGCATGCACACGACGATGGCGACCAGCAGCGCGATGCTCAGCATCACCAGCGGCGACATGCCGGGCGCCATGCCCATGAGGAAGGTCATCGTCTGCAGCGCGACCAGCGCGCCGACCATCAGCACGTCGCCATGAGCGAAGTTGATCAGGCCGAGGATGCCGTAGACCATCGTGTAGCCGAGCGCGATCAGCGCGTAGACGCTGCCAATCACCAGGCCGTTGATGAGTTGCTGGATGAGGGTTTCCATGATGCCTTTGCCGAGTCTGACGAGCCGCCAGTCAGGCGCGGCCGTCGGGTCCATGAGCCGGGCCGGCATGACGCGCACGACCGTGCGTGGCGTCATGCCGGCCCTTGCCTTCGCACCGGGTCAGGTGTGAAGGGGGCGGGTTACATCGGAACCCAGTTGCCGTCCTTGAAGCTGTAGATCGTCACTGCGCCTTCCTTGATGTCGCCCTTGTCGTCGAAGGCGACGTTGCCGGTCACGCCGTTGAAGTTGATCTTCTTCAGCTCGGGCAGGTACTTGGACGGTTCGGGCGAGCCGGCCTTCTCCATTGCCTTCACGATCGCGGTCGCGGCGTCGTAGGCATACGGCGCGTACAACTGCACTTCGCCGCCGAAGCGCTTCTTGTACTGCTCGCGGAACGCGGCGCCGCCGGGCATCTTGTCGAGCGGCAGGCCCGCCATCGAGCAGTAGGTGGAGGAGCTCATCGCCTCGCCGGCGAGCTTGATCATCTCGGGGCTGCAGCCGCCGTCGCCGGTCAGGAACTTGGCGTTGATGCCGAGCTGCTTCATCTGGCGCAGCATCGGGCCGGCCTGCGCGTCCATGCCGCCGAAGAAGATCACGTCCGGGGCGGTGGCGCGGATCTTGGTCAGGATGGCGTTGAAGTCGGTGGCCTTGTCGGTGGTGAATTCGCGCGCCACCACCTGGGCACCCGATGCCTTCACCGCCTTCTCGGTCTCGTCGGCGAGGCCCTGGCCGTAGGCGGTGCGGTCGTCGATGATGGCGACCTTCTTCGCGCCCAGCGACTTCACCGCGAACTTGCCCAGCGCGCCGCCCTGTTGCACGTCGTTGGCGATGGTGCGGAACACGCCCTTGAAGTTCTGCTGCGTCAGCTTCGGGTTGGTGGAGGCGGGCGAGATCTGCGGAATGCCGCCCTGGTCGTAGATGCGGGAGGCGGGGATGGAGGTGCCGGAGTTCAGATGGCCGACGACGCCCTTCACGCCGGCATCGACCAGGCGCTGTGCCACGGTGGTGCCGGTGCGCGGGTCAGCCTGGTCGTCTTCGCCGATCAGCTCGAACTTTACCTTCTTGCCGCCGATGGTCACGCCCTGCGCGTTCAGCGCCTCGACCGCCATCCGGGTGCCATTCTCGAGGTCCTTGCCGAGGTGGGCGATGGTGCCGGTCAGCGGCGCGGCGCTGCCCAGCTTGACGACTTCCTGGGCCTGGGCGGTGCCCAGGCCGATGCTCATGATTGCGAATGCGACGACGGT
>JAFEFM010000439.1 GCA_018240585.1 Pseudomonadota bacterium | reverse complement strand
GGTAGGCCACTTCGAGGAAGTTGCACTGCTCGGCGAGTTGCTCGATGGGATAGCCGCGATACAGCAGTTCGCCCTTGTCACCGTCGATGAAGGTGATGGTCGATTTGCAACTGGCGGTCGACAGGAAGCCGGAATCGTAGGTGAATAGCCCCGTCTTGGCGCCCAGGGTGCGGATGTCGATCACGTCGTTGCCGTGAGTCCCGGTCATGACCGGGAAGTCGAACGACTTGCCGTCGACGGTGAGGGTGGCGCTACGTTCGGTGCTCATGGTTCATCTCCGGATTGGCACGACAAATGCAAGCAAGATTCGCACCGCGCTGCATGCTGCATGGGACGGGCCCAGGTCGGCGCGCGCGGGCCTTGATCTGCACCATTGTTGCGCATAAGGCGCCATGTCGGTGCGTGGCTGGCTGCCTGCACACGGGGCGGCTGCTTGTCGTGCCGATCGCCGATGCACGAAAATGCATCGCATCGCGCAGTCTCCGCTCACTACCCTGTTCCCCCGCGTCGGAATCCAGCCATGCACAAACGCGATACCTCCCTCACCACCGACCAGAAGGCCCTGCAGGTCAACCTCGACAAGTACAAGTACGGCTCCATCGTCGAGATCGGCGCTGGCCAGGAGGTGGCGCGCCGCTTCTTCCAGGTGGGCGCGGCCGCCGGCACCATCGCCAAGACCATGTCGGCCTACGACATGGCGGTGAGCGACGACATCTACGGCCATGTCGACCGCTACGTCAGCCGCGCGCGGCTGCTGCAGATGCTCGAGAAGGAGTTCAACCAGGTGGTGGCGCGGCTCGCCCACCTGCGGCCGAAGAACACCACCTTCTTCGCCTACGCCGCCACCGTCACCGCGCGCAGCTTCAAGCAGAAGAACGAATGCCACGGCTGGGTCGGCATCCGCCTGCAACTGCACCCGGGCGCGGAGCCCAGCGATGTGGTCATGCACGTGCGCATGCTCGACAACGACAACGCGCAGCAGGCCGAGGCGCTCGGCATCCTGGGCGTGAACCTGATCCATGGCGCCTTCTTCAACCACCATCACCCCGAATGGGTGGTCGAAGGTCTCGCCGATGGCTTGGGCTCGGAGCGCATCGAGGTGGACCTGATCCATTTCTCAGGCCCGTATTTCGACGAGGTCGAGAACCGCCTGATGAACCTGCACCTGATCCGGAGCTGGCTGACGCGGGCGGTGGTGTTCAACCCGGCGGGCGAGGTGGTGGTGCCGGGCGAGCTGTTCTACCGCAAGCCGGTGATGGTGATCCGCGGCAGCTTCAAGCCGGTGACCTGCGTCAATGTGGACATGATGGCCGCCGGCCTGAGGCAGTTCAGCCAGCTCGCCGCGGTGGACCAGCACGAGATCGTGTCGCTGGCCGAGATCACGATGAATTCGCTGATCAGCGGCGACAACGTGGACGGCGCCGACTTCCTCGCCCGCATCGAGCTGCTCGCCTCGCAGGGCTACACGGTGATGATCTCCGACTACGTGCGCTTCTTCCGCCTGCGCGCCTACTTGCGGCGCTACACGCAGAAGCCGATCGGCATCGTGCTGTCGGTGCGCGACTTCGACTTCCTGTTCGACGAGAAGTATTACGAAGGACTGGAAGGGGGCATCCTCGAAGCTTTCGGCAAGCTGTTCCCGGACAACACCCACGTGTATGTGTACCCGTCGCGGCCCAGCGGCGGCGGCGCGGAGCTGGTGACGCTGGACAACGTGCAGGTGCCGCCCAGGCTGCGCCACCTGCTCGCGCATCTGGTGGAAAACGACAAGCTGCTCGCGGTGCAGCCACTCGACGACAGCCACCTGCACATCGACGTGGCCGATGTGCTGGCCGGCCTGCGCCGCGGCCGCGGTGCCTGGGAGCAGGACGTTCCCGAGCCGGTGGCGCAGCGCATCATCGACGGCCGGCTGCTGGGCTACGACAGCGAATAGGGCGGAAACGACGGTGCCGATGTGCGGAATGTGGCGGCATCCCGCATCGACCCGAGCGTTTGTGTCGTCAGCGTCCCGCAGTGAGCGCCGTGTAGCTGGTGATCAGGTTGCGGTAGTCGGGGATGTGGTTCGAGAACAGCGCGGCCAGGCCTTCGATGTCATTGCGCCAGTCACGGTGCAGTTCGCAGGCGACGCCGAACCAGGTCATCAGTTGCGCGCCGGCCGCGGTCATGCGGCTCCAGGCCGATTCGCGGGTGAGTTCGTTGAAGGTGCCCGACGCATCGGTGACGACGAACACCTCGAACCCTTCCGCGATGGCCGACAGCGCCGGAAATGCCACGCACACCTCGGTGACCACGCCGGCGATGATCAATTGCCGGCGGCCGGTGGCCTTCACTGCAGCGACGAAATCCTCGTTGTCCCAGGCGTTGATCTGGCCCGGGCGGGCGATGTAGGGCGCGTCGGGAAACTGCGCCTTCAGCTCCGGCACCAGCGGGCCGTTGGGGCCGGTCTCGAAGCTCGTCGTCAGGATGGTGGGCAGGCCGAAATACTTCGCGAGGTCGCCGAGCGCGAGCACGTTGTTCTTGAAGCGGTCGGGGTCGATGTCGCGCACCAGGGACAGCAGGCCGGCCTGGTGATCCACCAGCAGGACGGCGGCCTGGGACTTGTCGAGACGGGTGTAGGGGATGCTCATGGTCTTCTCCTCGGTTGGGTGCGCCGTGCGGATGGACGTCTGCAGGGCGGGTCGTGAAAGCGCCTCGTCGCGCCGTATCGTCTTGGTGCGATCGCGTTGCGCCGATGCGTGAATGGACTCTAGACCGGCGGCCGGGCCGGCGGTAGGGCGTCCGGCCGCCACTCAGCGTTCCAGTTCAGCAACGATCGGGGACGGGTTGAACGCTCGCTTTTGGCATGCTCGCGGCGCATGGCGGGGTGTGCTACGCGCTCGAGCACGCTGCGCGAGCGCCCGCTATGCGGGTGCCGCGATGCTGCGCAGCCACCGCCAGAACCAGGAGCCCCGTTCGCCAGCGGATTCGGCGCAGGGGTTCCGGACCGCCTCCTGCGGGCCGAGGAAGCGCAGGTGCTCCGCCTGTGTCAGCGACCGGTTGGCGATGCGGCAGGCAACGCGCTGCCAGCGCGCCGGCGAGGCATGCCATTCGATCTGTTCGTCGGAGGACGAGGTGACGAACAGGTCGTCCGCGGCGAAGCGCAGGTCCTCGATGCCGGTCGCGTTCACGGGGATCGTCGGACCGATGCGCTCGCCTCTCGCGGGTTCCCATAACGTGATGCCCTCCGGGCCGCCGGAGACGAGCCGCACTGCGTCAGGGCTGAACGCCAGGTGATCGATCGTGCCGCGCTCGGGGGTGAGCACGGTGTGCATGGGAGCGGCGGGCGACAGGCCGTGCAGGGTCAGCGCACCGAGGCCGCATCCACGTACCGCTCCGGTATCCTCCAACCGGGCGCAGCCGGCATAGGCAAGGACCGCGCCCTTCGCATCAACGCTCATGGTGCTGACGCGCAGCAGTCCTTCGCCGAGCGTCTCGCGGGCTTGCCCGCTGCGCGCCAGATCGACCAGTTCGACCTTTCCGTCCTCGCATTCGCCGATTGCTGCGCGCGAGCATGTCGCGACCGCCAGCATCTTCCCGTCGGGCGTCAGCGCCAGCGCCGTCGGTTCGGCTTGCGTGTCGACGAGGGCGGTTTGTTCGGGTGCCTGCCCACCGAGGGTCCAGATCGTGACGTGCCCGCGCTGGCAGCTTCCGTCCGCGTCGCGCGTGGACGTGCATGCGCCGATCGCCAGGCGCGTGCCCGCATTGTCCAGCGCCGCGACCGAGTACGCGTCCGATGCGTGGCCGGGTGACTTCGTGGCGGAGCCGGCCAGTGCGGCACACAGCGTCGTAGGCGACTTCAGGTGCGCGGCGGCCTGTACCAGCACCCGGTCCTCGATCGCTCCGTCGGGGCAGGCGAGGGCCGGCTCGCGCGCCTTCGCGGGTGGGGAGCGCCGTGCGACGAGGGGCGAGGCGAGCCAAGCCGTTTCGGCGTCCTGCAGCGAGGCGAGGTCGTACAGCACGAGCTTGCCCCGCTGGCTGATCGAGGCCATGAATCTTCCGTCAGCGGACGTCGCGATCGATTCAACCGCGCCACCGAAGGCCTGCAGCGGCTCGTAGGCGCGCGGCGTCGTTTCGCCCTCCTGCGCCTGCCACAGTCGCAGCTCGCCATACTGGCAGTTCTGATAGGCATACTTGCCGCAGCCCCCCGAGAACACGAAGGCGCCCTTCGGCGCGACGGCCACCGCCCGGACCCAGTCGGGCTGGTCGTGGAAGACGATGCCGGTCCACGGTGCCGACCCGGTGTCGTCGACGATGAGCAATTCGGCACGGTCGCAGATGCGCGCACTGGCCATCACGCCGCAACCGTAGGCCGCAGCCAGCTTGCCGTCGGCGCGCAGCGACGTGCCGCCGTCGAAGAAGAAGGACTTCATTGTTCCGCTCGTCACCCGGCGCGGTGGCCCCGACACGTCCCACAGGTCGACGCGGGCGGGGGAGTACAGGTCGGTCCCCGAAATCGCCAGCACGCGACGCGCATTGCCGCCGGCTGAGGTAACGGCCACGAACGACTTGCCGGCGGCCTGCTGCACAAGCGCCACTGCCTGCTCCGCCGCGGCGGCTGCTTCCGGATGGGCGAGCCGCTCGGCGGGGTTCGGGTTCGAGCCGAGCTCGAAGGGCTGTGCGGACAGGGTCTTGAGCGGAGACGTGGCCGCGTCCGCGCGGCTGGCAGGCAGTTCGACGATCAGGCTGTGTCCGGTGCGCGCTTCGGTGTCGTCGGGCTTGCAGCACAGCGCCAGGGCAAGCCGCTTGCCGTCGGCGGAGAAGGCGAGCCGCCACACGTCCAGATCGACCGGCAGGGAGGCGACCCTTTTCAACTGCGGAAGCTGCCAGAGGTCGACCGACGGCCGCATGCAGGCCTCCGCGTCTTCCGGCTGGCAGCGGCCGACCGCCATGAGACTGCCATCCGCAGAGAACGCGAGCGTCCCCGGCACGTAGCGGCCGGGGACGAAGACGGAGACGCCGCGGACGTGCTCGAGCGCCGACACCATCGCGCTCGCGGCTTCGATGGTGGGGGCGACGTCGTGCGCGTGAACCGCCAGCAGCAGGCCGAGTTCGGGCGCCTGCCCGATACTGGCGGCCGACTGCGCCGCCAGTTGCCGCGACAGCCCTTCCTCGCGCCGGATCTCGGCGACGACGTACTGAACGGTCGCGACGACCGCACCGATGCCGACCAGGACCGCGGCCACCAGGGCCGCGGCGGTGAGGCGGCGCTGACGTCGGGTCGCCGCGGCACGACTTGCGACGATGTAGTCGCTCTGCAGCGCGGTGGGCTTCGGATCCTTGTCCGGACCACGGACCAGCCATTGCTCGGCGCTCGAAAGGTCGTTCTTCTGCAGCAGGAAACTCTCGTCCTTCCGGTTGGCTTCCCATTCGATCGCGCGCTGCAGCAGGCGGGTGTGCGCGGCGACCCACTCGAGGTCGGTCCTGATCGCCGAGATCAGCTTTCCGAGGCCGGCGCCGAAATCGTCGCCGCCGCGCAGGAAGATCCAGTTCAAGCGCTTCAGGATCTCCGATGGTTCCGCGGCGCGCTCGCGGGTCGCGTCCGGATCGCGCCAGACGACCGGAATCAGGCGCTTGTTGTGCTTGACCGCATGCGTGATCTCGTCGCCGCAGACCCTGGAATCGAGCGAATCCGGGCTCATCACGAACACGAAGGCGTCCGCGCCTTCGATCGCCGCATGAATCTTGCGCAACCAGTCGTCGGCCGGCGGAATGCGTTCCCAGTCGACCCATGACTCGAGCGACTCGCGCGCCAGCGCATCGTAGAGACGGCGGACGAAGTCCGTATCCTTGCGGGAGTAGGAGATGAAGAGGGTGGTCATGGGCCTGGACGATTTGAGTCGCTCGCGCTATGAAGATAGTCGAACTTTCGTGCGTCGATACCAGCGGCTGAAGGATCGTGCGCGCCGTCGTCATGAATGGAGATCAGCATGAGCAATCAAGACCCTGTCGGCGCGTCGTCGCCCGCCGGCTTCGCGGACGATGGCGGCCCGCGGCTGCAGCGCATCGTCGCGCGCACGGCGGAAATCGGCGGTGGAGTGTCCGTCAGCCGGCTGTTGCCCACGCGACAGCGCCGCATGGTGGGGGCATGGTGCTTCCTGGACCATGCCGGGCCGGCGGGTTTCGAGCCCGGCGCAGGGATGCGCGTGGGGCCGCATCCGCATATCGGGCTGCAGACCTTCAGCTGGATGATCGAGGGCGAGGTGCTGCATCGCGACAGTCTGGGCCATGTGCAGGTGATCCGTCCGGGGCAGGTCAACCTGATGACGGCCGGGCGCGGAATCGCCCACACCGAGGAATCGCTGCCGGGTGAGCGCCGGCTGCACGCGGCCCAGCTCTGGATCGCGCTGCCGGCGGCCGAGCGCGACTGCGCGCCGGCCTTCGACCATTACCCCGACCTGCCGGTGTGGGACGAGCAGGGCTGCCGCTGCACGCTGCTGGCCGGGCGCTGGGGCGGGCGGGAGGCGCCGGCGCGGCTTTATTCGCCGTTGGTGGGCCTCGACCTGCATGCGCCGGCCGGGTCGCGCCTGAAGCTGGTGCTGGAGCCGGGCTTCGAGTACTGCGTGCTGCCGCTCGACGGTTCGGTGACGATCGACGGCGAGCGCTTCGAGGTCAATGAACTCGCCGACCTCGGCCGCGGCCGCGACGGACTCGACATCCTGCTTGCCGCGGGGACGCAGGCCTTGCTGCTGGGCGGCGCGCCCTTCGGTGCGGAAGTGCTGATGTGGTGGAACTTCGTCGGCCACGACAAGGCCGAGATCGCCCGCGCCCAGCGCGACTGGGAGGCCGGCGGCGAACGTTTCGGCCGCATCGAGGGCTGGGACGGCCCGCCGTTGGTGGCACCGCCGCTGCCGTGGGTCGGGGTCTAGGGCGCCGGTGCGGAGGGCCGTGCATCACACGCGTCTGTTAGCATGCGGGCCGCGTAATTCCCCGACCCCGCCCTGCGAATGAACGACAGATCCGAAGCCAGCCCCCCGATCTACGGCGACCCCTCGTCGGCCGCAGGCCTCTCCGCCCCGGGCATTCCAGCCTATCTGCAGAAGGTTTACTGGTGGGCCTACCTGCACCCCAATGCCGTGCGCGTGTTCGAGCGCGAATGGCTGGTGAACCTGATCCTGTGGGGCAACTTCGCGCGCCTGCGCGATGCCGCGCTGGCCGAATTCGGCGAGCGCATCGAGCAGCAGGTGCTGCAGGTCGCCTGCGTGTATGGCGACTTCACCCAGCGCATCGCCGCGCGCCTGCACGGCGAAGGGCGGCTCGACGTGGTGGACGTGGCGCCGATCCAGCTTGCCAACCTGCGCCGCAAGCTGGGGGCGGATTCGCCGGTGCGGCTGCACCGCCAGGACGCGAGCGCGCTGCATTTCCCCGATGCCAGCGTCGATGCCACGCTGCTGTTCTTCCTGTTGCACGAGCAGCCGGCGGCGGTGCGCCGCGCCACGCTCGCCGAGGCGCTGCGGGTGACGCGCCCGGGCGGCAAGGTTGTGATCGTCGATTACCACCGCCCGGCGCGCTGGCATCCGCTGCACCTGCCGATGCGTCTGGTGCTGCGCACGCTGGAGCCTTTCGCGCTCGATCTCTGGCGGCGCGACATCGCTGATTTCCTGCCGCCGGAAGTCGAGCCGGCCGCAGTCAGCAAGACCACCGCGTTCGGCGGCCTTTACCAGAAGGTGGTGATCGGGGTTTGAGGTGCGTGCCTGCGGGCAGGTGACGTCCTGAGGGTTCCTGTTGGAAAAGTGCCGCCAGAACAATGTTGTGCATCTGGCGGACATTGTGCGTGATTCAGTTGATCGCGGAAGTATCGATTTCTATGATCCGTCGATCAAAAAATTGG